>JBMNCR010000124.1:0-1544 GCA_049366695.1 Eubacteriaceae bacterium | reverse complement strand
GCTTACCTGTAAGACAGATAGCGAGATTAACAGGCATTAGTTATGGAGTTATCAGGGGCATATAATTGTTGATGGTGTATAGGTTTCGGAATGTGGCTTATGTTATAATTAATACACACAAATATATAAACTTAAAACTGAATGCTAAAATAATTGATTAGTAAACGGAGGAAGTTGCAATGGGTAATGTAACTCTAAAAAAGTTTATTGAGGATTTTAAAAATCTACCAATTGAAGAAAAAGAATATGCCTTAGAAATAGTGAAGAAACAGATCATAGAAGAAAAGAGAGATGTTATAGCCAAAAGAGCCAAAGAAGCCAGCAATAATTATAGAATTGGTAATATTAAAACTGGGGATGTTAAATCACTGTATAAGGACTTAGAGAGTGATTAAGATATATTGGGATCAAGGATTCAACCGTTCTTATAAAAGAAAAATAAAGAATAATTCAGAATATAAAACAAAATTTTGGGAAGCATTAAAATTATTTTCAGAAGAACCGTTTAGCCCACAGCTAAGAACTCATAAATTAAGTGGTAAACTTAACGGTTTATGGGTTTTCAGCTGTTTGTATGATTGTCGAGTAATTTTTAAGTTTATACGAAAAAACGAAGTGCTGTTAATTGATATTGGTAGTCATGATGAAGTTTATTAAAATATTTTTAACAAATGACATGACAAATAGGAACCGTTCTTTTTTTGTAATACAATATATGAATATTACTATATTTCTTAATTTAAATCTATTTCAATCAATGAACTAGAAATACAGGATAAAATGATTAAACGAATTTTTGATTTGTTTTTTTCAATTATATTATTGATTATTTTAATACCGCTTTTTATTGTGGTGGGGATTGCAATTAAACTGGATACTCCCGGACCAGTCTTTTTTAAACAAAAAAGGATTGGTAAAGACAATAAGCCTTTTATGGTTTATAAGTTTCGCAGTATGAGTGTAGGAACTCCGGATGGAGCTAAAGAAGATTTGGGAGAACAAAATGCCTATGTTACAAAAGTAGGGAAATTTATCAGGCGTTTTACTATAGATGAACTGCCTAATTTAATAAACGTGGTTAAGGGCGAGATGAGTCTGGTAGGACCCAGGCCTCCTCATTATACCCAGGTTGATTTAATTCAGATGCGAACAGAAGCAGGAGTGCATAAGGTAAAGCCGGGGATTGCCGGATATGCTCAGATAATGAAAACCGGCGGAGAGGATTTGGTAGCGAAGACCAGTTGCGACAAGTATTATGTAGAGCATATGAGCATCTGGTTTGATATTAAGATTATTATCAAAACCGCTATTATGCGGTTTACCTCAACAGAAACATTTTAATTTAATTGACCAATTTACCGGTTTACCAGTTCACCAATTATTTTTAGTCTACCGGTCCACCAGTCTGCCGGTCAAAAAACAGTATATAGTATATAGTATCGTGTACCGAGTATGGATTACAGTAATGAGTAATGAGTAACAAGTAATTAGCAATAGAATTTACCTGTTGGTCAATTAATAGAATATAAGTAGTAATTGAAATA
>JBMNCR010000123.1:0-6596 GCA_049366695.1 Eubacteriaceae bacterium | reverse complement strand
TATCACCCAAGATTTATAATGATAAAACTAATTTAGCCTTATTATGTCCGATAACTAACCAGATAAAAGGATATCCCTTTGAAGTGAATATTCCATCGGGTTTAAAGTTTACAGGTGTTGTCTTGGCTGATCAAGTAAAAAGTCTTGATTGGAAAAGCAGGAAGGCTGAATTTTGCGCTAAAGTACCTGAGGGTATGATTTTTGAAATATTACAAAAACTTAAGACACTACTAGATTATGACGAATAAAAATTTTTATTTAATAAACATAAAAAAATGCTACAAAATAGTATATAATACTATATCATATTGTAAAATCAAAAATAATAAACTATAAATTATATTTCTACTGTATAAAAATATTTTTATGAAGTTAAAGATTTACCGGAGGAACAGATGCCCAATCTTCTCAAAATAATTCGTATATTCAAAGATTCTCTTAAGAAACAAAAAAATGAATTCGAAGATTTAAAAAAAGAATTTAGGGAATGGGATAAGCTAAGCAATGAAGCACTTGACAATTTTGAAAGGATAATATAGTGAAAATAAGGTAGGCATTATCCTTCCATCCTTCTTTTTAATTATAAACGAAAAAACCTCCAAAATAAATTGGAGGTTTTTAATACTCTTTATACATCTAGTATACGAGTAACTATCACCGGTAAAACCGGTTCAATTAAATGTTAGAATAGCATAGTTTTATATCAAGGATGTTCCAGTAAAGGAATAGGACAGGGTAGGGCATAAAATATAATGCTACGAAAAGTTATATGCTTTTAGTTTTTCTTGATATAAAATCAATTCTTAATTCTACATTACAAGCTTTGGCGATTTTGTTTAATAGCTTTATGCTATAACTATTATAATTAGAATTTTCATAACGAGAAATAGCTGATTTAGTGCTTTCTATGCGCTGAGCTAACCCTTCCTGGGTTAAATTAGCATTATGTCGAGCCCTGGCAATCTGTTCTGCAAGGCATAAATTTTTATATTCTTCATCAAATTTTTCCTTAAAATCTTTATCTTGCATCAATTTATCCATGTAAGTTTTAGTTTTTTTCATAGTATTTACCTCCTGTAAGTCTAGTAATATAATCCTTTTTTATATTTTTAGCCCTTTCTAAATCATTTCTACTAACCTTTTGAAATTTCTTCATATAAGCATTAGTAATAATAATTTTTTTATCTTTGTAGAAAAAGCTAAAAAATCGGTGAGCTTTTGGTTTAAATTCAAATATTTTATTTTCTGAATCTATTATCCTAAATTTTGTTTCATCAAAAAGTCTACCATGATCAGCAATATATCTTACCAGAGTGGCTAATTTTACTTGAACATCCGTTGCTTCATTCTCAAAATATTTTTTAGCAGGCATTTTGCCTGTTTCGGTGAAGTAAAATTCTACTTGAAATTTATTCTCCTGATAAAAAATATAATCTTCTTTTTTAGGTGTGATCATTCAATTTCCTTCAATACAAATGTTAGCATATATGCTAACATTTGTCAAGAATTATTTTTATCTAAAAAACAATATCTTTTAAGATAATCAACAATTTCTTTAATCGTCATCCTTTTTTCTTTCAACTTCTTAATCTCTTCCAGTCGTTTTAATGCTTCATCTTTATTATATTTCCGGATCAGTCTTTCTCCGGCCTGGGTAAAAGGCAATATGCCAATTTCAGTATAGAATTTTAATGTACTTTGTCTAAAACCGGAAGCTTTGGCCAACTCTCCTATGGATAAGATGATATCACCATTTGATTTTTTTGTGTTCATAATGAACCAACTTTTTTAAAAAATAAGGTCACCTTTTTACTTCCTGTAATTATAGTTATAGGAAGTAAAAAGATATAAACATCTATTTAAATTGATCAATCCAACAAACATAATATGGTTTAAAAATATCTTCAGGATTTACAACAGAATCTTTATAAAGGTTCTTTACACACTCTTTAAATAAATTTGATATTAAATTTGGAGGAAACCAGAGAATATATTTTGGATTTGAGATTTTCCCATTAGTGTCATTTATTTCTGACATTACAAAATACATAGGGGTATAACCATCCTGCTTAGAATTAAGAGCATTTGGAGTTGGAAATTGTAACCCATGTACACACAAACAACGCATATAATAAAATAATGAATCATACCTTGCTTTTATAATTAAGTTTCTTTTTCTTTCAAACTCTTCCATTTGATCGGTGTCTAAGCCAACCTTTAATTCATCTAATGTTAAATCATATTTTTCAGGGCTATCTATTATCCCATATTGTATTGCAAATAAACCTTTCTGGTTTATTTTTTGTTGGAAAGGTTCTCTTAGAATGCTGTTTTTTAATTTACCATCACCTGAGTTAATGAGACAATTTAACTGTGTAATGCTTATATAATCCTTATATAGCCAATCAGAATATTTTCTGATTAATTTCCTATACCTATTTATTAAATACCGCTCTTCCGGAAAGGCATATTTTGTTATTACATCATATAAAGAAAAATAGGCATTATATGAAAAAAATCCAAATAATTTTTTATTATTGTCTATATTTTTTGATAAATTTGAAATAGCTTGGAAAAATTTATCTATGAGTGCTTGTTTTTGTTTTGAATTAATAACCATTATTATAAATATCTCTTTAAAATATCCAAATTGTATCTTATCAAAATTTCACTCCTGCAAACGTCTTATAATAGTTGGGTAAATCTTCTTCCATTTTGATGTTGTCATTGTAAATCTGCAGCATTTCTAAACTTCTATGCCTGGTGTACTGGGCAACTCTCAGGAGATCGCCTTTGTAATTTTTAATCAAGGTAGTAGTAAAGTAATGCCGGAAACCATGCACACATTTATCTATTTCCAGGGAATTCAAAACTTTTTTAATGATCATTCTTAATCCTCTGGTAGTAATCCTCTTGTTTTTGTTATTATTGCTTTTACAAACAAAAAGAGCGCCATCTTTAAGATTATTCTTCTTGAGATAGTATTTGATATGCTTGACTGTTTCCGGGTGCAAATAGATGATTTCCTTGTCATCTCTGCCCTTTCCTTCAATGAGTGCTGTCTTTCTGATCAGATCAACATCTTTGACATTCAATCGGGTAATTTCCACCTGTCTTAGGCCCTGAATACCAATAGACTGATAACTGCCTTAATACGGGTGTTTTTTGATGTATTAGGAAGCTCTTTTAAGGCATAAGCAAGCTTGTCTATTTCTTTATCATTCAAACCTTCCTTTTTGTGTTTTTTAGACTGGCTGAATGATTTAATATTTTGGGTAATATCAGCAGGGAGAATTCCTCTGCGGTTTAATTCTTTCAGAAAGACTTTTGCAGTTACCAGGTATTTGTTTTTGGTGGATACGGTGTAATCGGTCCGGGTCTTAAGATAGTTTTTATATTCCAGGAAAGTATCCCGGTCCATTCCCTTGTCGGTAATGAAATCAAGGAAATGCATGATCCTGGCCTGGTAATCTTTTTTGGTTTCATTATTAATATCTAAAAAATAAAAAACTTTTTTTGCTTTTTCATGATCAAAGCGGGGAGAAGGATTTTCTTTAGAGGCAACTAATCGATTACTCATAGCTATACCCTCGTTAATATTACTTATTACTTACTACTTACTGTAGAGCTATTAGAGGGGAATGTCAAATTTATTTTGAAATTATGCTAATAAATACATAATAAATGCAAGATACGAAACAGTTCTCTCTGTGATTACATTTGGCCAAAAAATATGTAACACTATATATACGCAGTAAAAAATAACAAATAAAACAAATACAGTAAGTACTCTTTTTATATTTTGGAAAACAGAATTAAGACAATTTGTTCTCAATAGATTTTGATATCTGTTAAGTAAAATAGTTTTTTTAATATCAATATTTTTGCTTATCACTTTAGGATCAGGCTTAAAAACAATGTTAATTTCGGATAAAATATAAAAAACGCTAGAAACACCAGATATTATATAAAGCAAAGCTGCTAAAATTAATAATAACAAAGTAATTAAGGCAAAACCATTAAAATTCATAGCATTTGTTATCACTAATGAAAAAATTGCTAAAAAAATACTCATAAAAGAATTAATCGAAAGAAAAGACTTGGCTTTATCCTCTATAACCCTTTTCCCTTCTAGCGTTTCATCTAGTTGCATTTGTAATCTATTCTCGCCTAAATTATTTAATTCTTTCTCTAGTTTCTTTTTCATTTCATTTACATCGCATTCTGAGAAATTTACTAAACAATTTATCTTAGCTTGTATTTTTTTGTTTGCGCTATAAGCCCTTGCATAAGGGAAAATCCAGTATATAAATTTATCTAATATCATTAACTATTTGCCTCCTGAAAATAACAACTTAGAAAGCAATTTATCTATATCTAAACCAGCGTTATTCACTAACCAAGCCCATTCTCCGGTAGGGTTAACCTCAAGGAAATAATATTGATCATTACATAAAGCTAAATCAATTGCTCCAAAATTTAACCCCAATTTCCTAACTAATTTAATACAAATTGTTTTTAAGTTATTTGGTAAATTAAAAGGCGCAAAAATTAAATCATCTTTTTTTATTTTTCTCCAATCACCATATATATAATCTTCCTTTCTAAAAATCTTTACAGTACGGATTTTATTGCCAATAACGGTAGCCCTGATATCTATTTTAGGGTTTAAATAATCCTGTATTAAAATTGGAAGCAACCTAATATTATTACTATTCTTCAAATCGTAACCTAATACAACATTACTATATATAAATCCTTCCTTCCTACCAATCTTAAATAAACCGGGTTCCAATGTTTTAATAACATATTTTTTATTATCATCTAAATTGGGCAATTTACTACTATTTGAGACTATACTAAAAGGTATTTTAAACCCCAATTTAGTAGCAATTTTTAACTGTAATAATTTATTTTCTGCTTTATAAGTATCAACAGGGTGATTTACCCAGTATGCATTATCAAATATTATTAAATTTCTTATAAACGAAGTCCATTGGGAATCATATAATTGTTTTTCTGGTTGTTCTGTAGAATAAATATGCCTTAAAAAAGTAGGTGCTCTGTAATAAATAGCCTTTATATTGCTATTTTTTATGACAAAAGAATCATTATTTATCTTTATACAAAGAAATTCATCGGGAATAGATAGACTAATATCATAGGTTAGAAATTCGTCTCTATTTATCCTTAAATATGAAGCTCCTAACTTGTATAATTCAAAAGCTACATAATCAGTAGTAAAGTCATATTTATTTGAAACAAGCAAGATGTCAACATCATTCACCCTTTTGATCCTCGCCTGTTTCAATATCATGCTTTTTAGTAATTGGCTTAGAAAAAGTTGAATCAGTTATAGCTGGGGCATCTCTATTATTGAATTTAATCCAATATCCAGAGATTTTATCATATTTGTATTGTCTTGGAACTTTTTTTATTTGATAAAAATTAGGGCTATTATAAATAAAAGCCTTTTCTATTAAAATATGTTGCTTTTCCATTTTTTAAAATACCTATAAACAAAAAATTAATCAAAATTGACTTACAATCATTGTAAGTTTTATTAGCCTTAAATGTCAATATTGATAATGATAAGGTACAAAAACAGAATGCTAAAAAATTATATTTTTCCACACAATTCCCTCTTATTGTGGATAAATAAAGAGATATACAACTTAATAGTGGTTTAAAAAGGATATATTGTTGATAAATGCCTTAATATGGGGATTTTATGAAGAATCGGAAAAATAATGCTTAAATATAGCCTTTTTACGGGCTTTTTTTATGCCAATATGACCTATAACCCCTGTAATTAAAATATTTGCTATATCGGCAATATTTGAAAACCAGCCTGAAACCGTTGCATATCAAGGCTTTCGGTCACTGCTGGCAATGTAAATGCGCAGATCGTTGATGGAATGGTTGATTTCCTTTATTTCGGAGGTGATATTCCGGGAAAATTCCTTCTGGTTTTTGACTAATTCATTAATAAAGTACTCCAGCTTCATTACCAGATATATTGACAAGACCAGGGGAAAACCGTTATTTGCTATTAGTTTCAGTATATATTCTATATCCATTCTACCCTTCCCAGCTCGTGTAACTAGGGCGGATATCCAGATGGCAGAAGGTCCGGTATAAGCCCAGCCCCAAAAACCCCACATCAGAAGCATGCCTGATCAGATCTTCCGGCTTTATTCCCGGGACCCTGACATCAACAGCCATGCCGTAGAGATGGTAGCTCCCGGGAACTCCTCCCGCTTTCTCGTTATAGGAAGGGCAGCGGTAGCCGGAATTGACAATTACCGGCCTGTCCCCTGTCCTTCTGCGCAGGATCTCCAGCATATCAATCAGATATTTAACTATACTAAATGATAATAAATTATATAAAAATTAATTAAACACAAGGGCAAGACGGCACTCCCGTGCAGGGCCATATCTCCCGCAGGTCATATTTGAGGGAATATATCTATTACATAATGCGGATACTATCGAGCCTTATCTTCTAACTCTCCTCTTTGTTTATTAAATAAAAAGCCAGACTCAAGAACGTTTTAACATTTCTTGAATTTGGCTCTTTAAAGGACTCTTAAAAT
>JBMNCR010000122.1:0-9177 GCA_049366695.1 Eubacteriaceae bacterium | reverse complement strand
TCAAGTCATAGTTAATTTAACCGTATTCCACATCCCACATAAATGTCTTCAGATAATGGAATAAGCAGCCGAGATGGACCTACTTGATGTTTGTGATCACAAAAATATGGATTACTGTAGCTAGACTCATTTATTTTAATTGTGAATTAAATCGGCACCTAAAAAAATACTGATTAGGTGCCTAACTTTCTATTTAAGTAGCTTAAGAAATATTACATTGTATTTAGTTCAATATCTGAACTAATTCTAAAATTGTGGATGGGGAATCTTTTCAACATCGAAAGTTTCGTTTCTAAATTCTCCATTATAATAAGGAAATCTGGCAACTTTTGCATGGACTTCTTTCTGCGGTTTGCCCGGGGTACCCCAGATAACCATTACATCTTTTCCTTCAATTGCGTGCTCTTTGTCAATAAATCCAAGGGAGATGACTTTTTTATGATAATAATCGTTAATGCGACCTGCAGAAACACCAATAAATTTACCATCAACCAATATTTTATCGCATCGAAGTGGAGGATTTGGTCCTTGCAAAACATGCCATGACTCCCCCCAATCCATTGGCGAGTCAATTCTTTCATAAGTTTCACAACCTTCACCTCTAAATTGAGAAGCATAAATATCGGCTACATCCTCCGCACCTGTAAACTCAAACCCGAAATAACTGTTAGACCCCCAAACATTCCCAATATTAACTGTAAATGCACCTTTCCAAATTCCACTATTTTCTCCAAATTGCATTATTCTTTTCCTCCAATCTATTTTTATTTCATTAAACAAAATCACATAATAACCTATTTTTTACCCCTATTGCTTATAGATCATAATTTTGATTTCTAGGTAAATCAAGGTATGGATATCGTTCTACGATGGCTCGCACCTCTTTTATTCGTTTGCCATAGTCGCCCCAGTGCACGATGACCTGGTTGCCGATTTTTGCCTGATCCACATCAATGGAACAATGGGATATGACCTCACGATAATAGTAGCTATAGATAGTTGATGATGAGATACCGATTTCTTCTCCATTTTTGGTAACACAATCAGCATGTCCCCCTGCAAGTTGAGGCTGAGCACAAGGCAAATCCATGGTTTTGTACTCCTCTCCTGGTTTAAATAGAGAGGCATAGATATCAATCACATCTTCATGGTTCCAACGTAGTGTCACAATGGTTCGTTTAGGGTTTTCTACTTCTGCTTGCAGGACCTTTCTACCAATGAATTCATGATCGAACTTTGCTGTCCAGCTCCAACCAACCTCAACTGGTGTGCGAAAACGTGCGCGTAAATCTAAATGATGAGATATCAATGCTATCTTCCTCAGCTTATTTTAGTACTTTATCTTTAATATATTCTTACTTTACTGGAAGACTAAATTGTAGTTTTGATCAGTTTGTTGATTATACTGTTAGTATACCATTTAAATTTATGCATATTGAAGAGAGTCAAATTAAAGTAATTATCGAAGTAAGCAAACAAATACTAGCAGAATTAGATCTAAATATATATCCTTATTTTGTAATCAAGTAGATTATTGCAAAATAATTAATCATAATATACTTTTATAGTTAATTGATATCTATTTTTATAAAATTCAGTATTAATCATTACTCTGTCTTTTATAGTAATTTTTATACCTTTTTTTGCTAATAACGAATCTTAGCGAAATAAATATTCTTATACTGAAAGAAAAACTTATTTAATAGTTCTATTTAATTATTTAATAACATATTATTTATATGTGTGTTAAAGCATTCGCATATTTTATTGTTAGGATAACCTATACATTTGAACAAACAAAGACTCATAGTTTTTTTATAGTCTTTATATGTTAATGTCTTTTAGGCGCCCATAACCTAGAAGACAATTCTTTTATTTTCATCTTAAAGTGAATAAGTTTTCCAATATCAAATTCAATTAGTATTGGTATTAAACCAAATGCGGCACATACGGACATGACTACGACTATTGTTACACTTAACCATATACATAATTCAATAACCATAGTTGTTCCTCCTTTCATAATTAAGCATTATCCAAAACAAGAAGAAAACTATGAAAAAACTTCTTAGTGGACAAAACTGCTTATAATATACTTATGCATTGAATAAGTAAAATATTTCATATTATAGTAAATATGTTCAACATATTTGTTTCTTGATAACTATAGCCATGTTTTTTTGTAACTATTCAATTATAAACTTGTGTTACAAATAACTTAGGGACATATCTTAATATTTATCATATAGTGGTAAAGCATTAATTTTGTCTATATACACTTTATTACATGATAATTTTTTTGCATTTTTCAGGGTACAAAAATAATTGCTCTTTTCACTTTTCCATATATTACTTGTATTAATAGTACAGAAGAAATATTATTTAGTATTTATTAACTATGTATAATAAACGCTAAATTATTTTTTCTTAGATCATCAAAAAACACACATAGCTAGAGTTTTCTTGTGCTCCCGTTAGAACTAAAGATATTTAATAAAAAAACGAGTAGTTATTTGTTAGAAAAATAACTACTCATATAATTTTTACGCCTATTGTTTTTGATAATTGTTAATTATCTTAATAGAAGTCTCAACAGTTAAATATTGAATTCTTTTAATAAATAATTAAATACTGCTTATATTATCTTTTACATTATTATTTGTATCCATTATTCAAATCACTATCAATAACAGGTTTTGTTACTTTAACTGGATCAACTTGCATATGCCTATTATTTATAATAATACTTTCAAAAACATTTACAATTTGGGGGTCAAATTGTACACCACTGCATCTTTTCAACTCTAAAACACCTTGCTTAAAAGTTTTTGTTTTACTATATGGTCTTGAAGATGTCATAGCATCAAAGCTATCTGCAACTGTCAATATCCGTGTCAAATACGGTATTTGCTCTCCCTTCAATCCATCAGGGTATCCAAGTCCATCATACCTCTCGTGATGGTGCTTTACAAGTGGCACAGCATCCAAAAGTAATCCCACCGGTTTAATTATACTTACACCGTCCATGGGATGTCTCTTGATAATCTCCCACTCTTCTTGGGTAAGAGATGTCTTTTTATTCAAGATATATTGGTCAATATTTATTTTTCCGACATCATGCATATAAGCACCATAAATAAGCAACTTCTTTTTTTCTTCTGAAAGTCCCAACTCATCTGCTAAAGCTTCTACATACATTACTACTCTTTCAACGTGTCCATATGTATATTTATCCTTAGAATTAATTACACTTATTAAAGTTTTTATTGAAGTAATCAAATCAATATGCGCCTCTTCAATATCAATCTTTAGCTCTTCAAATACCGAACTATATATTTCTACACGATTCTTATTATAGAATTTTGCTCTATAGAGCGCATCGTCAACATTTTTAATCAAATCCGTTTCATTCTTTATTTTATTATTGCTCAATACAATACCTATGGACAATGTCAGTTTATGTGAAGATAAGTTTTTTTCCCCTTCAAATTCAGTTTTTTCAATGGTTTTTCTGATTGTTTCACTAAGTTTATATACATTTGTCTTTTTTACATCTTGTATTATAGCAGCAAATTCGTCTCCTCCATATCGTGCAACAATCGCACTTTCGTCACATACATCTCTTAATATACTTCCAATCTTTCTTAAAACAACATCCCCTTTTTGATGCCCTAAAAAATCATTATATTCTTTAAAAAAATCTACATCCATAAATATAAGGGCAAAATTCTTATCCCTTTTCACACTATCCTTAAACACTGTATTTAACTGTTCATGAAAAGATCTATGATTATAAAGTCCAGTAAGTCCATCTATGTTGGCAAGATTCTCTAATTCTTTAATATGTTCTTTTTCCAATTTAACATAATACCCCAATGGCCAAGCAATAAAAAAGAATATTGCACATATAATAATATCATTGCTAAAATATACATTAACAAGATAACCTGGAGAAAAAAATAAATCCATCCCCAATATAAATGCTGAAGATATCATCGCTATTACAATACCGAATTTCATACCGGATTGAATGGTAGATGTAATAATTATAAATAAAAAAACAATCTTATAATTGCTTTTGTATGCTCCTGAAATAATAATCATTACCGAAAAAATAAAAAAAATAACAAAACTTTCTGCAATATTTGCTATAAGAAGTTTTTTCCTTTTCAGTTTTTTTATTATAACAAATGTCCATATAGAATATAGCAAAGAAACAGATAACATAGTAAAAGTTGATAATATAAAATTAAAATAACTATTTTCAGTGTGCAAAACAAGATCTTTTGCCTCAAAAAAAGTATTCAACACAATTAAACCCAAAAACAGTATGCTTCCTAATTTAACTATAGACAAGATGTCATGTATTTTTTCGATTTTGTCTTTCTTATAATCCGTCATTATGCGTTCCACTCACTCCAGTATGTTTTTGTATTATTTTTGTTTCTCTCACAATAATCGCGTCTATATATGGATAAAGTATATTATTTTAAGCTCTATTTGTTAGCTAAAATCTTTGGCTCCTCTGGCTGATAAAATCCCCATAAGCACGCCGAAGACGCAACAAGAGTAGCCACTAAAGTAAATAAAACTGCCGCCATTGAAAATATCTTTTTTTTCATATTATTCACCTTCTTTCTTAAATAAAATAAAGGTAACTCCATCATCTATTTTTCCTAAAATTTTATGTCCGATTATTGTAAGAGAAAAAATTTGAAATAACATACCTCCGCATATATCTAAAGAATATATAATATAATTTATATTATACGCAGATAGATACATAATCACAAATGCAATATTTAATACAAAATAGGTAGTAACAACAATTAATGATTTCATTTTCATCTTTTTCCGCTTTGTCTCAGTTCTTATAGGTTTTGCTTCACTATCCACAGGCGCTTTTTTATATATAATGTAAAAAGACACCATAAAGATCATTGCTACTACACTAATCCAGTGGCGAAAAATCAAAACACTGCTAATAAGCTTAATAAAAAGTGCTAACCCCACACTTGCAGCAGTACCTATCACTATACAGCTTCTCGGTCTACCTGCATGAGCTCCACCAGAATATTGTCTTAATAAGCTGGTAGAAAAAGACACCATAAGCGCTTGGGGCATTACGCCTAAAATTAATCCAAAAAAAGCCACAGCCACAATAGATATTATAATCTGTATAACTGCAAATGCCCCATAGCTTATTATTTCATACTGATCCACATTAAGCTTAAGCTCATCTGATATTTTTTTTGCAATCTTATCTTGCATATTCACTATTCAGTCCTTCTTTTCATCATAACTTTATAAAATAACAATATACTTATTGCCATTAATATTAAATTTGGTAGACCAAGAACTGATTGTTTAAATACCGATTCTTCAAAAATTTTATGAACGTCTAATTTGAAAATTGACTTTAATACTAGCAATATATATATACCTTCAAAAAAAACCTGTAATAGCATTACAGTTAATGATGATATTATGGCCTTTACCACAACTATTTTGTTAACAATTACTAATAAAAAAATACAGGCAAAGAGTATCAAGATTTGGGGAACACTGTTACTTGTATTCAAAAGTTTCGTTTCACTTAATATTTTAGTTGCAAATCCTAAAACTGCTAGGATTGTACTTGAAAATAAATATTTTTTTATATCAATAGTCCGCCTTGAAAAAGCATAACCTGCTAAAATGTAAATCAGTCCATTTGGAACATATTGCAAGACAAACAAGGTTATATATTCCAGTACAATATTAAGCTCCATTTACTTCGCTCCTTTAATATTAGTCATCTTAATATTTTTCATGATATCACAAGTATTAATAAAATAAAATATTTTTCTACAGTAAATTTATGCCATGATATCATTGTCATAAAGCTCATCCATAATAAATCACAAGTGAAATTGTATTGAGTTTAAATATAAAAAACATAATAATTTTATTTTTAATACCTCTCTATGTTATCCAACAATTCTAACCTAATCAATTAATTCTACTCAATATATGAAATTTTTTTATTGCTACATTGATTAAAAAACTAATGCTAATACTGAAGAAATATCCGCAAATAATGCATTGAAAAACTGATATATAATAAAAATCCACTATGTTATTTACCTAATTCAGAATTTTAATAAGGGTCCACACCGTAAACGGTATAGACCCATAAATCACTTAAGTTCCCCCTAATTAATACTTAAATTTTTCAATGTTATTGGTTTCAAAAACATTACCCTTTTCATCACAAATTTCAAGTAAAATAAATTCAAAAGGACAATCATTAACAACATCTCCCTTGTCATCCACTTCAACCATGGTAATCAGATACTTGTACTGGAGTTTATAGTTATCTTCAATAATTGCATAAATAAATAGTTTTTGCCCTTTTTCTAATGGTGTATTCTGCTTTAACGGCATTGTCATATTATCAGATATCTCTATCTCTTTCGTATCAATAATCTCTCCATCTATCTCTTGAAATACTGTAATTTTCTCAGCTTGAATTTTATTCTTACTAGCATAGAGAATAATTTCTCCATCTTGTTGATACACGTTTTTATCATACGAAGACTCTCCATAGATATCTACACCCATCATTGGTATATACTTATACACCAAGCAATCGTCATACTCTAGACTTTCCCGTTTTTGCACCCCATCCATTTCAACGCTGATTTTGGGATTAAAATCATCAAATATGTATACTTTTGACGAAGCTATAAATGTTGAATTTACCATTTCCATTGGTATGTTTTCATTATCTAAAATGATACTCACTTTTGAATCACTGTTAAACTCTTTAGGGTTTACGCAAAATGTAACTGGTACTTTCCATTCACTTTTATCTAATTCCCCAAAAGAAATATCATAACTTTCCAATATACTCCCCTGCTTATTTAGTATTTTTTCAACATTTGAATATATATTGGAAATCTCTTTCTGCAATTCACTTCCAAAATATAAGCTATTCTGTATATCATCTACAATAATACGATTCAATTCCATTACCTTGAATAAAGTAAGTAAATTGGTAACTACAAGTATCACAACAATAATGTTCATCGTTTTCTTATTCAATTGAAACCCCCTTTATGTTATTATCTCATTATATAATACTCTTGCTATTATAATATGGATATATTAACTAAAATCCAAAGTTTATTGATATGTCTATCTCTTTAAGCAGCCTATATTTTCAGTAATAATACTTATAAAAAACATAACTTATGTCTAAACTTTTATTACATTTCTCATTAGTCAAAAAATAAAAACTGATTTATATTACTTGTTTTTGAAGAATACTAATCTATCCTATTCTTGAAAGTCATTATTACTCGATGCAAAAATTTTTATACATCAACCTTTAATTATAAGTTATCTATCAAAACTTTTATATTTCTCTAAATAATCGGGATTATCCCTTATGTCATCGCAGCTTATAGCTAGTGCATATGCATCAATAGCCGTTCTAGTATTTTGACCATTGGCTGAAAAACGATAATATGGCAAACCATTATCATATTCTAGTTCAACATATTCTATTATCAATGCATCTTCAACATCACCAATATTATGATCTATATAAAAAGCTGATTCAAATGCTTCAACAAAGGGAACAGATGGCAAACTATCTAATATCTCACTATCATATAAGTACATTTTACACTCTCCACATGTTTTGTTATATTCAAAATTTATTCGGATATAGCTACCTGTTCTTTGACCATCTTTTAATAACCAATAGATTGCTGTATACTGTGGATTAATTCCTTGCAATTCAAATTCAAGTCTTATGCCTTTATCACGAATAAAACTCTTTATTCCACTATCATCCATAAAAGCTTGCGCTACTTCTTCATATTCTGTTCCATTAGAAAAACCATTACCTTTTTGTTGGCAAGTAATAAAACAACAATTATTTTCTGCACAATTAACTGTATGTTCATTCCATCCATTATTCGATAGATTTTTTATAAAACTACTGGATATTTCCTCACTGATACTAATGGGGTTATTCTTAAAAACAAATAGACAATCAGGAATCTCAATAGTTATATCCTTTTATAGAATTAATTGATTTTTAAAATAAATAGCATTTGGTATGTTTTCAGAAATATTCTCTTCAACGATTTCATTATTCTCTTCTTCTACAATATCTAAAGAAGATGTTTCACCATCAAAATTACATGAAGTTAAAACTACCGCTATTAAAATAGTATTAATTATACTTATAATGAATTTTTTATTGTTTTTAAAATTTCTCACTTTACCTCCCATATCTCTACAATTATTTTTTTAACAATAAAACTAGTTCTAGTTAACCTAATACATTAGGATAGTTATCTTATTGAATCTATACTATGCCTACGACAATACCCAAATACGCAGTACAATTGCAATTATTGATATATATCAATATCGATAATAAGTACCCTCTAAATATAGCTTACAGCATAACCAATTAAATACGCTAATACCTATTTATATTTTAATTTTACATTACCTTGCATTTCATCATGGATAAATATGGTATTTAATCCATTGATCTATCTTTATCACTCTTATATATCAACATTCCCGATTGCATGTTAATAAATATGTATACGAATTTACTTTATAGCAATGATAATTTAAATAGGAATTCCATTTAATGAATTTATCGTATGTTTTCCAAAATATAGAATTCAAACACATATTTTCTTTTTACTATTAATTATAACAAAAAACTCCTTCTTGGTTAAATTCATATGTGAATTTTTGCCAAAAAAGAGTTTTTTACCAAAGACACAACATTTATTATATTACCTTCAAGACATGTCCCTGTTATTTATAATGTTGATTTTAAAGCGATCTAGATCTCCACCTAAGAGGGATTAGGTAGAATTAGTGCACTTTTTTAATAGTTATGATTTCTTATCCTTTGTAGTATTTCTTATGCATTTATTACTTCTTTAGCTTTAACAGCCGCACTACCTGCATCAGGAGCAAATGCGTCTGCACCAATTTCATTTGCATATTCTTGTGTTACTGGTGCTCCACCTACTATTACTTTAAATCCTGTTAATCCACTTGCTTTTATTGTTTGAACTGCTTCTTTTAGTGCTGGCATTGTTGTTGTAAGTAGTCCTGAACATGCTACTAATGTTACATTGTCATTTTCTTTTATTG
>JBMNCR010000121.1:0-2870 GCA_049366695.1 Eubacteriaceae bacterium | reverse complement strand
GGGTTCCAATAAATTAAATTAAAATTTAACAGTATTCAAAAATAGTACATATAATTTAAGTAACAAAGAAAACTGAGTAAATGTTTTAATGGAAATAATCTTTGCAATAATAATAATATTGAGTAATAAATAATAATAAGAAAGCCAAAGGAGACGTAATATTATATGAGAATAAATGATAATTGTATCAATTGTCGAAAATGTATGGATTATTGTCCCATGGAATCAATAAGACTTGCCAATAATAGAGTGTATATTCATGAAGATGATTGTGTTGAATGCGGAGTATGTATAAGAGCAAATGTATGTCCAACAAATGCACTTGTACAAGATAAACTTGAATGGCCACGACTTATTAGAGCAGAGTTCTCAGATCCTTTTACTCAACACAGTTCTACTGGTATGGGAGGAAGAGGAACTGCAGAAATGAAAAGCAATGATGTAACGGGACGTTTTAAAGAGGGAGAAGCAGGAATTGGTCTAGAATTAGGAAGACCAGGAATGGGAACGAGAATTTGGGAAGTTGAAAAAATATACAAATATCTTCTTCGTTTTGGTGCAGAATTTGAACCGAACAATCCTGTAAATTCTTTAATTGCAGATCATAAAACTGGAAACTTTAAAAAAGAACTTCTTGACCAAAAGGTCTTATCTGCCATCATAGAATTTAAAGTACCTACAGAAAGACTATCAAAAGTTTTACATTTATTAAATCAAATTAGCCAAGAAATAACTACAGTATTTAGTGTAAGCCTAATTAGCAAAGTATCAAAAGAAGGCAGGAAAGAAAACTATGAAATCGCCAAAAATCTTGGTTATAATGTATCATTAAATGCAAAATTAAATGTTGGATTAGGAAAACCTAGAGTCATGTAGCTAAATTTTATTTATAATTTAAAAGATTTCAAAAAATTTAAGGAGTATGATTATGACACATAATCTACATAGATACGGGACTAAAGAAAATTTAAAAAATGACTTTACTGTACTTTTACAACCTGCTAAGGAAGTGAATACTGAAGGAGCTATCACTAAAAGAAAAAGATTCTTTGAAATAGCCTTTAAATATAAAATTAATAATGCTGGTGGTACTGATATAGGCTGTTTATCAGATAATTCTAAGGAAAAATTAATTAACAAGGTTGCTAAAGATGATAGGGCATGTACCATTTGTTTAACAGATCCTGAGGATCTCAAAAACTTATTAATTGATTTAAAAAATGAGAATCTAGGTTTATCTGTTGTAGTCCAAGGCTTAGAAGAAGATGCACAAAAATACATCGAAGAAGCAGGTCTTAAAATTCATACTACTAATCATTCACTAGGAATAATGGGAAATACGAAAAAACTTCCTAACAAAGAAATTTTAGAAATAACAACAATGTGCGGACACGGGTTAATAAGTAAAAAACTTATTGAAAAATGTATTAAAGAGGTATCTTTAGGGAAAATAACCCCTGATGAGGCTTCTAACATACTTGCAAAGCCATGTAGATGTGGAATATTTAATAAAGAAAGAGCTAGTAAGCTTATATCAAAATTTATTAAATCTTGAATGCTCCCTATCAATGCTGCATATTTTAAGTCAGTATTTGCTCTTTACTATTAACATATTCTTAATAGTATTCACAAATGGTTCGATAACATAAAATCTGGTGCAGGAAATCTTGGTTATAGCTATCAATGCTCTTTGAAAATCAAAAGGATAATCCCAGTCATAGCACCAGATTTCGATCATGGCCGACCAGCTCATTTCTCAATCTTATTAGGTTGTTAAAAGAGGTACTTGATATTTTAATTTCTTTAAAAATATTAAAAAATTATTTTTCAAAATATGGATGGATTGTATTATGATTAGTAAACACAGACATAAAGTATTAATAACAAATCCAATAATTTGTCAAAAAGCGATAGATCTATTAATAAAGATTGCTGATATTAAAATAATAGAACCAACTTCATCAGAAGAAACTGTAATTAATGCAGTAAAAGATGTTGATGCTATTTTATTGCGTACAATAAAAATAACAAAAAAAATTATTAAATCAGCTAATAATCTAAAAATTATCTCTCGTCATGGTGTTGGTATAGATAGTATTGATGTTGAAGAAGCTACACAAAGAGGAATTATTGTCACAAATACACCTCAAGCAAATGCTGAAGCAGTAAGCGAATATACTTTTGCCCTAATTCTAGCATTCTTTAGAAAAATTCCCAATGGATTCTCTATGATCCAAAAACACCTATGGGATAGAAAAAAATTAATACAAAGAGAACTTTATCATAAAACTATTGGAATTATTGGTTTAGGTAATATTGGGTCTAGAGTTGCCCAGAAAGCAAAGGCATTTGAAATGGAAATACTCGGTTTTGATCCTTTTATTTCTAGTAAAAATGCTATAAAAATGAATGTTGAACTTGTGAATTTTACTGAAATTCTAAAAAGATCAAATATTATAACCTTACATACACCCTTAACCTATCAAACTAAACATTTAATAAATAAAAAAGAATTAGATTTAATGAAGAAAGATGTGTTACTTGTAAATACAGCAAGAGGTGGTTTAATTAACGAAATAGCTTTGGTAAAACATTTAAAGAATAATAAAAGATCAGGTGCATGTTTAGACTCTTTTGAGGAAGAACCTCTTTCTAATAAGAGTGAATTGCCTTCGCTAGATAATGTAATCTTAACACCACATGTAGCTGCACAATCTAAAGAATCAATGGATAGAGTAGGTTTAGAAGCCGCAAAGAATATTGTTGCTGTATTAGAAGGAAAAATCCCAGAAAGTATATGCAATAAAAAAGTTCTAGAACATTAACATAAAATTACGTTATAATATTCTTAATTAAAATAAACAATAAAG
>JBMNCR010000120.1:0-19328 GCA_049366695.1 Eubacteriaceae bacterium | reverse complement strand
ACTATTTTTGTAACCCCCGATGAGGAAGCTGTACTTTCAATGAATGTGAAAAATTAAATAACACATAATGAAATAATTTATTAAGGAAACTAAAAAGCTAATCTTTTATAGTTTCCTTAACTTTCTTAGACTCTAAAGAATATAAAACCTTTCCAAAATTTTACCTAAACATCCTCTATCTCTTCTAATACATTTTGAAAATAATCCGGTAAATCAGCTTCAAATTCCACATATTCACCCGTTTGAGGATGAATAAAACCAATTAAATATGCATGTAATAATTGTCCTTTAGAATATAATTTTTGCTTTTTATATCCATATGTCGGATCTCCCACTACTGGATGATTAATAAAACTCAAATGAACTCTAATCTGGTGAGTTCTGCCAGTTTCCAATTTTGCTTCTATTAGAGTATATTTATTGTATCTTTTTAATACTGAAAAATGAGTTATAGCCCTTTTTGAATTTCTATCAGTTACAGTCATTTTTTTTCTATTATTTTTATGCCGTCCAATAGGCGCATCTACAGTTCCTTTCTCTTCAGTAATAATACCTTCGACTAAAGCTTTATATTTTCTATTAATTGTATGTTCCTTTAATTGCTCTGTTAGAGATTTATGAGCTAAATCACTTTTTGCCACCAATAATAATCCAGTAGTATACTTATCAATACGATGAACAATACCTGGTCGAAGTATTCCATTTATACCTGAAAGATTATCTACATGATATAATAATGAATTTACTAAAGTATCTTCATAATTTCCAGGGGCTGGATGAACTACCATACCCTGCGGCTTGTTTACAACCAGTAAATGCTCATCTTCATAAACAATATCTAGTTGTATTTTTTGCGGTTTAATATCTAACTCTTTTAATTCGGGGATAAATATTTTAATACAATCACCATTTTGAAGTTTATAACTCGCTTTACAGTTCAAATTGTTTATTAGTATTTTTTTATCATCTATTAATTTTTTTATATAACTTCTCGAGTATTCATTCATAACTTCTGTTAAGAATTGATCTATTCGTTTGCCTATTTCTTCATCTTTATTAATATTAAATTCTTTAGTATTATCCATATATATCCTCACAAATATTTCTTTATCTGAATTTTTTTTCTACCTTTTTTTGTACTACCTAATAGTTCATCAATAATGAATCTACCTTTACCTTTAACAGAAATCATATCTTTTATCTGAACACTAATTGAAGTTTTGTATATGTATTCATAATTAACTTTCACTCCACCTTTTTTAATCATGTCAGTCGATAAAGCTCTCGAAATACCATATGCAGAACTAATTATTGCATCAATTCTAAAAGAAGTGACAATTACTTTGTCAATAAGATATTTCTGTTCTCTCCTTTTTATTTCCTTAATGGGTTTTAGTTCCATCTTAAAAGGTCGTTTATTAAAATCGTATAAATTCGAGTATATATATTTTGCTATATGCGTCTTAGCAATTATTTGCACTTCATTATCTGCAATAATAATATCTCCAATTGTTTCTCTTGTTATACCTAAGTTTAAGATAGAACCTAAAACTACTCTATGAGTTATTTCATAATTTATATTAATTGATACTATAGATATAGGCCAATCGAATTTTTTTGAATGATCCTTTTGATAAATACACAACATCTTTCTTTCACTTAAATCATTTCCACCATTAAATAAATATATAATATCATTCATTTTATTCAATTCTCTAGATATTATTCTCTGCTGAGAAGGATCATAAAAATCAAAAAAAACTAAACCATCTAAGCATTCGGCTTGATAGTTTATATTTTTTATTGATATATCCATATTACTATACTTATTTGTCATGCAAATATCAAACCAATAATAAATTTATATAGAGGTGATAGAATAAACTCAATTAGTAAAATTGCTAAAAAAGGCGAAAAATCAATAGACCCAGCTACAGAAAATCTTTTAAATGGTTCAAGTATTGGTTCTGTTACATAATACACGAATTTTACTAAAGGGCTATTTTTATTTGGTCTAACCCAACTAAATACTACATTAATAAGTATTAGTACGTTTATTAATTGAAATAATATATCTCCAGCTTTATATAGTATTAAATACATTTATTCACTCCTACTTGTCATAATCCCAATCTAATAATTCAGTTGATGTATCAGATTCTATTTCATCAGTAATTACATCAACACTACTAGGGGCCAATATAAATACATTTTCACTAATTTTTTGAATAGTGCCATCTAATGCATACACAGATCCATTTAAAAAATCAAATATTTTTCTACCATCTTCATAATCAGCATTTTCCAAGTTGACTACTACTGTTTTATTTTTCTTCAAATTATCGCATATACCGGGAGCATCTTCAAAAAATTCTGGCTCTACAACTAAAACTTTTGAATTACCTTTCATATTACTCATAGTTATATTCTTATCCTTTTTATTTTTTTTATTAAATATCGATTTAACTTCTTCAGATAATTCTTCATCTGTAGTTTCCTCAAATTCATCTTCATCAAATTCATCTTCTATTTCTAAACCCAGTAAATTTTTAACTTTTCCCCAAGAATCTTTAGCCATAAATATCCTCCTTATATTCTATTCAAAAACTCCTCTTCCTACTCTTATCATATTTGACCCTTCATCTATCGCTATTAAATAATCATTAGTCATTCCCATTGACAGTGTTTTCATTTCTACATTAAAATACGCTATTTCATTAATCTTTATTTTATCATATATTTCTTTTAATTCCGAAAAAATATAACGAGTTTCTTCAATTTTTTCCGTATATGGTGCTATTGTCATTAACCCTTTTACATTAATATTTTTCATTTGTTTTAAACTTTCTAAAAAATCTTCATATTCTTCTATATTAATTCCGTATTTGCTTTTTTCTTTTGACACATTGATTTGAATCAATATATCTGTTATTTTATCATGTTTTACTGATTGTCGTTGTATCTCTTGAGCAAGTTTTAAGCTATCGACAGAATGAATTAAACATACCTTATCAATTATATACTTTACTTTATTTGTCTGTAAATGTCCAATAAAATGCCAATTCACGTCACCCTTTATATTATCATACTTCGACAATAATTGTTGAACTCTATTTTCTCCAAGATTAGTTATTCCATTATCTACTACTTCTTGTACTTCATCCAAAGTTCTATTTTTTGAAACAACTACAAGTTCAACAGATGGTGGAATTTGTTTCTTAATACTTTCTAAGTTTGTTTTTATCTTCAAAACTATCACCTACGGATTAATTATTAATTGCATACCATCTTTAATATTTTCATTGTCAGATTTCTTTAAAAATGCCTTATCTTCGTCTTGCATTGCAACTGTCACTTCAACATAAGTTCTGAGATATCCCTTGTTTAAAACAACAATATTGTCTTTTCCATCAACCTGAGTAACAGATTTTTTGGGAATTACATATCCACTTTTGTTATATGTATAAATACTGATATCCAATTGACGTTTTTCAATATAATCTTTTTCAATCTTTTCTTTAAGCTCAACAATAACAATTTTATTTTTTCCATAATTTCTTACATCTATTATATAACCATTATTCTTATTTTTGTTATATTCGAATTCTATTTTAGGAAATGTCCTTAAAATATCAATTCGTTTATTTAGATAATCATAATAGTCATTTAGAGATTGTGTATTTAAATTACTCATTATACTTTCTTTCTTTTCTAACACTTTCTCTTCTTGACTTAGTTGTATGTCTTCAGGCAAAATAATACAAAAATATATAAAACTATCGTCAATAATTTTAATTGTCTGTTTATAACTAGAATTATAGTCGTTTTTATTATATTCTTCAATATTTTCAAGATATTCAGGAGTTAAATATTCTAGTATTTTTTTATTTAATAAACTCTCATATCCATCAGTTTGGAAATAAATAAAACCGGGAAAAGTAAAATTAAGTTTTTTAAGCGATATATTAGAACCACTAGTGTCATCATAGCTACTATACTGAGATTTTAAATCCAATAAAGTCTCTTTATTCAGTCCAATAAATTGAAATGATTCTACGATATAAGACTTTTTCTCTAATAATTCCTTTTTTTCATTTTCCAATTCTTCCAATTTTGATGCATCTTTTGTTTTTTCTATTCTACTCTCTACATCATCTAAATTTTCATCAATATCTTTCAGATCATCATTAAATAAATTAGTCTCATTATAAGCTTCATTATCAATAATCCAATTAATTATATCTATCTCTCTATTATAATAATCTGCATATTTTATACTATCAGATGACGCTAATATTGTATTTAGTGATATTCTTTCACCTTTGTTAGTAGCTATATCTATTTTATCATTTAAATTTAAAAAAGCTTCATTCTTGATTACAGTAGCTTTTGTTTCGTATGTATTTATATAATTCTCCACATATAAAGTTTGTACTTTTTTACTATTATAATTAACCCATAACAAAACAGCCAAAGTAATAAACCCTAAATATATGTATATTGTTTTTTTTCTTTTCCTACGTCTTTTCGCCATATTATTCACCTTAAAATACAATGGTCTGAGTGAGAGGATTCGAACCTCCGGCCTCGTGAACCCCATTCACGCGCGCTACCAAACTGCGCTACACCCAGACATATAATATATTATAGTGATATTAAACCTATATTTCAAGAAGTATTTATACTAAATAGTTTAATTAATGCAAAGTAAACACAGCACATAAACTAATTAGCTTTATGTGCTGTGGTGAATTTAAAACATATAAATCTTTTTCAATATATTAAATAAAAATAAATACTATACCCCTACTATTTTCATTTAGTACTCGTGATAAGGTTACTTTTATTTTATCTTGAGTATCATCAGACATTCTAGAAATTTTACTGTGAAGATTATTCATCACAAGCTCATTTAGATTTTTTCCAAAAATTTCTGTTTGCCACATTTTTTCTGGATTCTCTTCAAACTGCTCCATCAATTCTTCCATAATTTTCATACATTCATTTTCTGTTCCAATATATGGTGTAACCTCAGTATTCACATGAGCACTAATCAAGTGTATAGATGGCGCGCTTGCCTTTAATTTCATTCCAAATCTCTTTCCTTGATTGATTATCTCAGGATTATCTAATTTCATTTCACTTGAGTCAGGCAAAACGATCCCATATCCAGTATTTTTAGCATCTTCTAATGCAGTTTTTATTTTGTTATATTCATTGCTAATTCTATTTAATTCACTAATGTAATTCATAAGGTCTAATTTATTTTTTAATTCAATAGAAGTATTTTTATTCAAAGCTTGATAATACATTTCATCTTCTACAACTAAATCAAATTCTATTTCACCTTTACCTAAGTCAATATTACTTGTTTCAATTGTTGCTTGATAAGTATCTTCAAAGTCGCAATTTATTACATCCCTAATTTTATATGATTCTGAAGTTTTTTGATGAATGATACTCATGATATCTTTTTTAACATCATCCTCATTATGTATAGATTTCAACCAAATTGGTACATTGAATTTCAATTCCTTTATAGGAAACTCAAATAATACCTCTTTTAGAATATTCGATATATCATCTTTTTCTATATTCAATATATCTACAGAAATTACAATTGAATTATATTTACTTGATATTTCTTGTCTTAAACTTTCTGTCTCTGGTCTATTAGGATACTTGGTATTTAATAATATTACAAAAGGTTTGTTAATAGCTTTTAACTCTTTGACCACTCTCTCTTCTGCTCCTATATATTTTTCTCTAGGAATATCTACAATTGAACCATCTGTAGTTACAAGCACACCTATAGTTGAATGATCTGTAATTACTTTTTGTGTTCCAATTTCTGCTGCTTTACTAAATGTCACTGGCGCATCGCTCCAAGGAGTCATTACCATTCTTGGAATACCTTCTTCAGCAAAACCCATTACATCATCAACTAAGTATCCCACACAATCAATTAATCTTACATTCATATTACTATTTTCATCTAAATTGATATTAATAGCTTCATTGGGAACAAATTTGGGTTCAGTTGTCATTATTGTTCTTCCTGAACCACTTTGAGGTAACTCGTCTTGGGTTCTTAAAGCTTGAAACTCATTATTCATTTTTGGCATTACTAGTTTTTCCATAAATTTTTTAATAAACGTTGATTTTCCAGTTCTTACTGGACCTACAACACCTATATAGATATCGCCATCAGTTCTTTTTGCTATATCTTCATAAACATTAAAATTCATATAACAACCTCCTCGATTCATTGTCCATTATTAATATCTATTCAAGGTATGTTTTTATATGCAAAAATTAAAAAATAAATTTTCGCAATATTACGAAAATTTATTTATATGTAATTACTATTTTATTTAATTATTATATTTATATATTAATTAATTCCAACCATAATAAAACAAGCTATGAATTTCCTCTATCTCATGTTTGTTTTTTCTAGTCATCATTTGATGCACTACATCTTTTACATTAGTATTCTCGTATAACACTTTATATATTGATTTAGTAATTGGCATTTCACAATTATATATATTAGATAATTCATATGCAATTTTTGTAGCTTTTATTCCTTCTACAACCATACCAATTTCATCTAGTACATATTCAAGTTCATTCCCTTGACCCAATAATATTCCTGCTCTTCTATTTCGACTATGCATACTAGTACATGTTACTATTAAATCTCCTATACCTGTCAATCCTGCAAAAGTTTCACTTTTTGCTCCAAGTACTTTACCTAATCTACTTATTTCTACTATACCTCTAGTCATTAATGCTGCCTTACTATTATCACCATATCCAATACCATCAGACATACCTGCCCCCAAAGCAATAATATTTTTAAGTGCGCCTCCTAATTCTACTCCAACAATATCAGGATTTGTATAAACTCTAAAATATTCTGTACTAAATACATCTTGAATAAATTCACAATTTTCTTTTTGTTCTCCAGATATAACAACTGTTGTAGGAATTTTTTGTGCTACCTCTTCAGCATGACTTGGTCCTGAAAGTACTAGAACTTCATTATATGAGAGTACATCATTTATTACTTGAGATAATCTCAAATATGATTCTGCTTCTAACCCTTTAGCGACATTCACAATAAATTGTTCAGCATTTACAAATGGTTTTAATAATTCACATGTTTTTCTTGTAGCTTGAGATGGTACTGCTAATACAATTATTTTGCTATCGTTTACAACACATTCCAAATCATTACTTGGAGTAATATTTTCACTTAATAAAACCCCAGGTAAATATTTTTCATTCTCTTTTTTTAGTGAAATATCATTGATAATTTCACTATTTCTGTGCCAAAGATGAACATCATAACCTTTTGTTGCCAAAAGTTCAGCAATAGCTGTTCCCCAACTTCCTGCACCAATTACAGCTATTTTCATATTATCACTTCCAATCTTTTTCAGCTTTTTCTCTTACGATAAATTTAATAGGAGTGCCAGTAAATCCAAATGAATTTCTGATTTGATTTTCTAAATACCTTACATAAGAAAAATGCAAAATATTTTTGTCGTTTACAAATATAATGAAAGTAGGTGGTTTTATGGTTGGTTGAGTTACATAATATATTTTCAATCTTCTTCCTTTATCTGAAGGAGGTTGATTTATAAGTACTGATTCGCTTATTAGCTCGTTTAATAACCCAGTAGTGATTCTTTTACAATGCTCACCTGATACATATTTTACCATCTCCATTATTTTATTTACTCTCTGTCCTTCTAATGCCGAAATAAAAATAATAGGTGCATAATTCATAAAACCTAATTTGTTTCTGATATCTTTCTCAAATGTTTTAATAGAAGAATTATCTTTTTTTATTAAATCCCATTTATTCACTACTATTATCGAAGCCTTTCCACGATTATGAGCAATTCCAGCAATCTTTGTATCTTGTTCGCTTACTCCTGTTTCTGCATCTATCATAATTAAACACACGTCACCTCTTTCTACTGCAGTGACTGCTCTAACTATGCTATATCTCTCAATATCATCATATATTTTATTTTTTCTTCTTAATCCAGCTGTATCTATCAAAACATATTCTTCACCGTAATATTTAAATTCTGAATCTATTGCATCTCTAGTAGTTCCTGGAATATTACTAACTATTACTCTTTCTTCACCAAGTAATCTATTTACTAGTGTAGACTTTCCAGCATTTGGTTTTCCTAATACTGTTATTTTTAATCTTTCATCTTCTTCAATGCTGAATTTACTATTTTCAAAAAGATCGATTACTTTATCTAGTAAATCTCCTAATCCTAATCCTTGTTCTGCTGAAATAGGTATTGGATCTCCAATTCCTAAATTATAAAACTCAAATATATTTTTTTCTAATTCTTTTGTTTCTATTTTATTAATAACTAAAAGTACGGGTGTTTTTGTTTTTCTAATCATATTAGCAACTTCTAAATCTGTAGAAGTCATTCCTACTCTTCCATCAACTATTAATAATATTACATCAGCAGTGTCTATTGCTAATTGCGCTTGACGCCTCATTTGACTTAAAATTATGTCTTTTGAATAAGGTTCAATACCTCCAGTATCAATTAAAGTAAAATTATGCCCTATCCATTCACAATCTGAAAATATTCTATCTCGTGTTACACCGGGTGTATCTTCTACTATTGATATTCTTGAACCTGCAATTTTATTAAAAAGAGTAGATTTTCCTACATTAGGTCTACCTACAACTGCTACTACTGGTTTGGTCATTTATATCCTCCTCAATACAATAACTTATGAATAAATTTATGGCCTTCTACTTCTGTAGGAATTATTGTAGTATTTAGAGCTTTAGATATATCTTCTAGGCTTATATCATCTAAAAACTTATCCTGTTCATATCTTAACATATTTGACGGTATTAGAACATTTCCATTCAACTTATGATCTTTCATCTGATTTATAATATCACAACCTGTAATTAAACCAGATACTGTGATTTTATCGCCAAAAAAATTATTAATTATAACATAAACATTAATATTTATTTCTGGATATTTATCTTTTACTTTGTCAGTTATTTTTTTGATCATATCAAAAGCTAATGAACCAGTTAGAATATTAATATCTTTTTTTCTAACATTAATATATTTGCCGTTTAATGCGTCCATACATTGATTATAAAAGCAAGATACCATTCCAACGCCATTTTCCAATAATGAAAAATCTTCGTAATATTTTTCATCCGGGATATCTTTTGATGCACTAAAAAAGAATTCATCACTTGGAAAAATAAAATTTGTATTGTATTTTTTTTTCATTATTTCTTGAAATCCCTCAATAGTTTTTATTACATCTCTACATTCTTCATTATTAAAATTTCTTAGCTCCACTTGGTTGTCTCTATACTTGGTTAATCCTACCGGTACAACTGAAACAGAATTTATATAAGGAAATAATTTCATCAAGTCTTTTAAAGTATTTTTTAATTCTACTCCATCATTATATCCTGGAACTAAAACTATTTGAATTTTCATATTTATTTTATTATTATAAAATTTTTTTAATATAATATTAATATTTGATGCTTTTTCATTATTCAACATCTTTACTCTTAGTTTCGGGTTAGTAGTATGTACAGAAATATTAATTGGTTGTATTCTATATTTTATAATTCTATTGATATCTTCATCACTTAGGTTTGTTAATGTTACATAGTTTCCATATATAAATGACAGTCGAGTGTCATCATCTTTAAAATAGAGTGTATTTCTCATTCCCTTTGGGAGCTGATTTATAAAACAAAACACACAATTATTATGACAGTGAAGCGGGTTATCGATTATCTCATCTTTAAAGATAAGACCTATTTTTTCATCATAATCCTTCTCTATTTCAATTTCCCATATATGTCCACTTTTTTTCTTTATTTCTATTACTAAAAAATCATCATCAGTTAAATATTTATATTCAAGTATATCGCGAGGTTTTATTCCATTAACACTTACTAGAACATCTCCTTCTTCAATATCAAGTTCTTGTGCAATACTATTATCTTCTATTTCTTTAATTATTATGTCTTTCATATTTTCATCCTTTTAACAATTCTTTATGTATATTATCACTACTATAATATTATATCAAGTATTATAAGATATATTATTGATATAATAATTAATGAAATGATTAAAATAGATATTAGATAATATAGTTTTAAAAATAATTCTAAGGTTTCTTTACTTTGCTACTATTACTTATTAATATAAAAAAATTCTATTACTAAATAGAATTTTAAACATATTATATACATATTAATGCCTAACTATTACTAAACATTCATTTTCTAAATCATGTATCATTCCCATAGTTATTTTTGATAATAGCAAAGCAGTTTTTTCCATTTCCTTTTCGTCTAATGCATAAAAAACGGGCACTCCACTAAATAATACTCTGTTTTTATTTTTTGTTATTACTGCAACAATATTATCTTTTCCTTGCATATATTTACCCTTCTTTATTTGCTGATTGTATTGGTTTTCTTTTAGAACTTTCTAGTATTGGCACTCTCTGTGTTGAAGCAATCATATCTTCAATATTATTATTTATTGCTAAAATCACAATAGCAATATTCCCTGTTTCTGGTTGTCTCCTAGCCAATGGCGTAAAATCAGGTTCATCCACATCTTTTCTTATACCAAGTTGAGTAGACAAATTATGTAGTATAGCCTGTCTTTGTCCTATATTTGCTAATGTGGCAACTGCGTTTGCATTATTAGGATATATCATTACTGCTACGGCATTTTTTTCAATTATTTCTTTTGAAGCATTTAGTCCAATATTCATAATTATTACATTATCCACACACATAAGAGGTCCTTCAAAATGTATTTTTGCTTCTTTTACTGTAGCTATATCCTTTATTGTATTTGCTTTCATTAGATTATTTAAAAAATTCATAACTATAAATCCTAAACAAATGTTTATAATTATAACTATAAAACTTTCTAAGAAATTACTTAGAATTATTGATATTGTGCATACTATAAATGATGTAATAAAAGCAACATAATTCCTAGCTTCAAATCTCTTTGCTATATCTTCAATATATGCTCGACCTCTTACAACTAATTCTGTTTCTTCCAAATTCTCTAGGCTTTGTCTTTCCATATTTCTTATTTCTCTAAATTGTGAGGTAGCTAATGCAAGAAATGTTACCGCAGCATATTCTTTTGATATGAATGCAGGCGTAGCTACAGTGCCTAAAGATGCTGCTACAAAACCTAAGATTAAATGTGAAACAAAGGATTGAGGATAACTAGGATATTGTCGATAATCGATTCTAAGCATAAAAATCCTTGCTATGGTACCCATTATGATTGAAACATAAATGATTAAATTATAGTCTTTCATAAAATCACCAATTCCATAGATTATATAATATGAATCCTTATATTATAGTTATAAAACCTCAAGCAATATTAGGCTTAAGGTTGTTAAAAATTCGAATTTTTCCAGTAATCTAAAGCCTAAGATAATTAATCTTAGGCTTTCCTTATCAACATTTTTTATACTTCGAAATCTTTTAAATCCATATATTTGCCAGTTACGATATAATTAACTGATTCAAAAATATTGGTCCCATGATCCCCCACTCTTTCAAGATAGCTTGAGATAAATATAAACCTCGTAGCTTGTTGTATATTCTTTTGAGGATCTTCAAGCATATATGTTATAAGCTCTCTATACACTTGTTTAAATAGATTATCAATTGTATTTTCTTTTTCGATTATCTGATCAACTTTACTGATATCTAAATTTACATACGCATCAATACTCAATTTAACCACTTCTATAGCAATTTCTGATAATCTAGGTATGTCTATTAAAGGCTTAATATACTTTTCATCCTTGAATTGAATAGTAATCTCAGAAATATTAACCGCATGATCTGCTATTCGTTCAAGATTAGTTATTATTTTGAAGGCTGATGCTAATAAACGTAAATCTTTAGCAACTGGTTGTTGTGTTGCTATTACCAATACACATAATTCTTGTATGTCTATCTCTTTTTTATCTATGACATCATCTCTTTGTATTACATCTAGTGCTAATTCTACATTTTTGTCTTTTAAAGCAGTAATTGCATCCTTCAACATTTCTTCTACCATTGAACTCATTAACAATATTTCTTTATGAATTTTTTGCAATTCTTTATCAAAATTCTTTCTTTTAACCATATATTTACTCCTTTATCTACATTATATCTTTGTCAACCAAATCTTCCAGTTATGTAATCTTCAGTTCTTTTATCATCTGGATTTGTAAATATCTTAGAGGTATTGCTACTCTCTACAACTTCACCAGATAAGAAAAATGCAGTATCGTCTGAAATTCTTGCTGCTTGCTGCATAGAATGAGTAACTATTACTATAGTATATTTTTTCTTTAGAATTTCAATTAATTCTTCAATCTTTGCTGTAGCTATTGGGTCTAATGCAGAAGTTGGTTCATCCATCAATATTACTTCAGGTTCCATAGCGATAGCTCGAGCAATACACAGTCTTTGTTGCTGACCTCCAGATAAACCTAAAGCAGATTTGTTTAACCTATCTTTTACTTCATCCCAAAGGGCAGCTTGTTTCAAGCTTTTTTCAACAATGCTATCAATTTTGGATTTATTTTTTGTACCTTGACATCTTGGTCCATAAGCTATATTATCATAACAACTCATTGGAAATGGATTAGGTTTTTGAAAAACCATTCCTACTTTTGTTCTTAATTTTATTACATCTATGTCTCCATATATGTCAATGTCATCTAATGCCACTAACCCTTGGATTTTAACACCTTCAATTAAATCATTCATTCTATTCAAACATCTAAGTAGTGTGGATTTTCCACAACCTGAAGGACCAATAAAAGCTGTAACTTTATTTGTTTTAATCTGAAGATCTACATCATGTAGTGCTTTAAAACTATCATAATATAGATTTAAATTCTTAATAAAAAACTTATTCGAATGTGTCAAAAAAAGTCCTCCTTTTTAATAATTTGCTTTATTAAATATTCTTGATATTACTTTTGCTATTATATTTAATAGAATAATTAATATAATAACTACTACTCCGATAGCACACGCCATCTCAATATTTGCTTCCTCTTTTGCTACATAATATGCTTGTACGGTCAAAGTACTACCAGAAGAAAATAAACTATCTGGTATTTTAGATACCGTACCAGCTGTCAATAAAAGTGCCGCTGATTCTCCTACTATTCTACCGATACTAAGTACTACTGCCACGAGTATTCCTGGTGTAGCACTGGGTAGTATAATTTTACTTATTGTTTGTAATTTTGTTGCCCCTAATCCATATGATGCTTCACGATATGATTTTGGTACGGCTTTTAAAGCTTCTTCTGTACTTCTTATAATTACTGGCAAAAGTATAATACTTATAGTAAGTGCTCCTGATAATAATGATAAATGAAAATTTAAAAAAACTACAAAGAATGCCATTCCAAATAATCCATAAATAATTGATGGAATACCTGATAAACTTTCTGTAGCAAATCTAATTATGTCAACCAATTTACCTGGCTTTGCATATTCTACAAGATAAATTGCTGCTAATATGCCAATAGGCGCTGCAATAGCTAATGAAAGCAGGATCATATAAACAGTGGTAATAATATTTGTAAATAAACCATAACCTTGTTTAGTAACTTTAAACTCTATACTTTTATTAGATGTTCTTATCATATTTGCTACTTCTTCAATGTCTAAATCAGAAATATTAATTCCATTAACACTTTTTATTATATCTCCTTGTTCTATTCCTATATCATTTTCATTTCTATCTAGAGCATTGAGGGCATTAGAAGAATCGTCTAAATAACATATAATATATCTTTCTCCTTTATCTGAGTAATTAGAATACTTCACTTTCATAATTGCTCCACCAATATTTTCTAAATATATAGGGTCACTAATTGGAACTTCATATTTTTTACTATAAAACATTTTTTCTTCTAAAACTTCTTGATCAATACTATTATCTAACTCAAAAGTTTCAAAATGCAAATAATAAGTTTTTTCATTGTATTCCCTAGTAATAAATGATAAATCTACTAATCTGATTCCATTTATAAAAATATAACCTAATATACAGAGTAATATACTAACAGTAATAAAGGTGGATAAATATATTAACATTTTCATTATAAAATCTTTAATTTTTCTCAAATTTATCCTCCTATCCGATTTTTTTTCTTACTAATTTATTAAGAATTAAATTTATAATCATAATAAATAAGAATAATACTACGCCAGTAGAGAATAGTAAATCCTGATGTAACCCAGCAGCATAACCCATTTCTAAAGCAATATTTGTAGTTAGTGGTCTAATTTTATCCCAAATAGAAGTTGGTAGACCTGCAATCGGATTACCACATACTAACATAACTGCCATAGTTTCTCCTATTGCTCTTCCTATACCTAATACTACTCCAGCTAATATTCCAGATTTTGCAGCAGGAATAATTACTTTAAAAATAGTTTGAATTTTTGATGCTCCTAATGCTAGTGATCCATCTACATAGGCTCTAGGTACTGCTCTTATTGCTGTTTCTGATATTGCTACCACTGTTGGCAATATCATAACTGTTAATACAATAATAGTAGCTAAAAGCGACTGTCCTTGTGAGTTTGGAGAATAATCCTTCAAAAAATTAACTATAACTCCTAACCCAAAAACTCCATATAATACTGAAGGAATTCCTGAAAGCAACTCTACAGCAGGTCTTACAATCATTGCAACTTTTTTTGAAGCTACTTCTGATATGAAAACAGCAGTAAACAATCCAATAGGAACACCTATAAAAATTGCACCAGTTGTAGCAAGTAATGAACCTACTATCATATAAAATATTCCGAATTTTTCTTGACCTGGACGCCATTCTATTCCTGATAAAAATTCAAAAATAGAATAACCACTATCATTCCACGGTACAAATGGTTTTAAACCTCTGAAAAAAACAAAAAATGCAATTGCTATTACACTTATAACTGCCACAAATGCACAAAACATAAAGAGATACTTAAAAAATGATTCTCTTTTATTTATTTTATTTTTTTTATCCCTTGATATGTCCATCAAGCGAGCCTCCTTAATACAAAGTTTACTCCCTTATTATTAAGGGAGTAAATATTTTACTACTAGCTTATAGGTATTCCACCTTTTTCTTCAACGATGGACTGTCCCTCTTCTGACATTAAGAAGTCTACGAATGCCGTTGCAGCCTCACTTAAATTTTCGTCATGATATACCATAACAAAAGGTCTTGATACTTGATATGTTTCATTTAAAACATTATCAGTAGTTGCTTCTACATCTTCTACAGTTAATGGCTTTACAGTGTCATCTATGTAAGTAAATGATACATATCCTATTGCATTTTCATTACCTGCTACAGATGATTGAACATTTCCATTACCTTCTGCAATAGTAGCATCTGCTGTTAATTCATCTTCAAAATCTACTATTTCTTCAAAAGCACCTCTAGTGCCAGATCCATCTTCTCTACTTACTACAACGATAGTTGCATCTGCTCCGCCTAGCTCTGACCAATTAGTTATTTCACCTTTATATATTTGAGCAATTTGTTCCATAGTAATATTAGTTATAGCTTCATTACTTGGATGTACAATTACAGCGATTCCATCATATGCAAATATTTTTTCAGTCATATTAGAAGCTTTTTCTTCTTCTTTGATGTTTCTTGAAGCGCATCCAAACATATATGTACCATCATTTGCTCCCTTTACACCATCTGATGAACCAGTAGCATTATACTCAAATACTACATCAGGATTCAATGCCATGAATTCATCACCAGAAGCTTCTAAAATCTTTTTAACAGAAGTTGAACCTCCACCTACAATATTTCCTGATATTTCTTGATTATCACTGTTAATAGAAGAATCTTCTGAACTATCATCAGTTGTAGTTCCACAACCAGCAAATAAAGTTAATACTAAAAAAGTACTTAATAATATAATAAATATTTTTTTCAAATGAACAATCCCCTTTCAAACTTTAGTTTTATTTTCTTTGTTAATATTAACAAATATATTTAACTAATAGGTTTATTAATAGTTAAACAAATGTTAATACTATGTTAAGAATGATCAGGAATAATTATTGTAAATTTAGTACCCTTTCCAAATGTACTTTCGACTTTTATATCACTGTTTTGAGTTTGCACAATATGTTTTACAATAGCCAGCCCTAATCCCGTTCCACCAGCTTGCCTAGATCTACCTTTATCCACTCTATAAAACCTTTCAAAAACTCTAGGAATATCCTTCTTAGGTATTCCAATTCCCGTGTCAGAAACTTCAATTATAACGGATTTACTACTATTATAAATTGTAACTTTTACTAATCCATCATTTCGATTATTGTACTTTATTGCATTATCAATTAAATTAATCATCATTTGCTTAAAATCATTATTATTAAATCTTATCTTTTTAGTATTTTCACAAACATCTATAATAATCCTTACATTTTTATCCTTCGCAATTTTTTCCATTAGCAGATAAATACTATCCATTTGCTCTTTGATATCTATAAATTGATTTTCATCTACGTTATTACTCGGTTGATTATCAAGATCCGATAAAGTTAGTATATCTTCTACTAATCTAATTAATCTATCAACTTCAAATTCTATAATATTATAAAATCTATCACGGGTTTCTTGGTCATTTACATTTCCATCTTTTAATGTTTCTACAAATCCTTTGATAGAAGTAATAGGAGTTTTTAATTCGTGAGAAACATTTGCTACAAAATCTTTTCTAATATTCTCCAAATTCCTAATTTGAGTAATATCCTCAATGACTATTAAAAATCCCTTTCTACTATTTTTTTCAATTATAGGATTAGTATAAATTTTATACAACTTATTATTAATTTTTGTTTCTATAGTATTAATATCTGGTTCATTATTTAGATTGCTAATTATTTTATATAAGTTATGAGTTCTTACTACTTCTAAAATGTTTTTATTAATTAATTTTTTTTCAGGTGATAGATTAAACATTTTATATGCACTATAATTTATCAATAAAATATTATTATTAATATCAATAGCTATTATTCCATTCTTAATATTTGATAAAACTAATTCAAGTTCAGTATTTCTTTGAGATAGTTCTTTAAATGAGTATTGTAATTGCTCTGCCATATGATTTAATGACTTTGCTAAATCCCCTATCTCATCATCCCTAATCATGCTTATTCTCTTACTATAATTACCGGAAGCTATTTCACTTGCAAATTCTGTAGTTTCTTGAAGAGGATTTGTCATAGATTTTATTATTAGATGTGATAATACTAAAGCAATTATCAAACTAACAAAAACAGAAACTATTATATTTATAATAGTTTTATTTATAATTGGTTTCATATAACTCAATGGTACTGAATCCCTTACAACCCCAATAATTTCACCATCAATTTCCACTGGAATAGCAATATACATCATATCGATTTGTAAAGTATTACTATATCTTACTTCTCTTTTAATTATTCCTTTTAAAGCATTAATTATTTCTGGACGATTTGCATGATTTGCTAGTTCTTCTGCATTCTTATCAGAATCATAAATCACTACTCCATCCATTGCAATAATTGATAGTCTCGCATTAGTTAGCTGCGAAAATTCCTTTACATTATCTTTTAATTCTATATTTTCAAAGTCTTCAATAGATTTTATACTATTTAGTATTAACTTTGCATTATTTAACAAAGTATTTTCCATAGTATCAAAATATACATTTTTAGTGTTAATAAATGTCATAACACTAAGTATTGATATACCAATCAACAGAATAATTATTAAGTTCAAAAATATTTTTTTATACATTTACTCACCTCATGTATTAAACCTATATCCTACACCTCTTACAGTTTCGATATATTTTGGATTTGTATCATCATCCTCTATCTTTTGTCTTATATGTCTTATATGTACATCTACAGTTCTTGTTTCTCCTATATAATCATAACCCCATATTGTATCCAATAAATAATTTCTATTAAGCACTTTTCCTTTATTTTTTATTAGCAACAATAATAATTCATATTCTTTCAATGTTAAACTTATAAGTGTACCATTTTTAAAAACTTTAAAAGCATCTTGGTGCAATTCTATATTGTTAAATTTAATTATATTAGTTTCTTGTGATGTATTGTCAATTCTTCTAAGAATTGCTTTTATTCTAGCAGTTAGTTCTTTTACACTAAATGGTTTAGTTAAATAATCATCTGCACCAATTTCAAGTCCTAATACTTTATCAAATTCTGTATTTTTTGCAGTTAAAATGATTATTGGTATTCCTTTAATATTAGCACTTTCTCTTATTTCTCTACAAATACTTATTCCGTCTTTGTTTGGTAACATTAAATCTAACACTATAAGTATAGGTTTTTCTTTGATTATGCTTTCTACTGCTCTTGCTCCATCATGTACGCCAACTACTTTGTAACCATCTTTTTCAAGATTAAATCTTATTAATTCAAAAATATTAATCTCATCTTCTATTACTATTATTTTATTTGTCATTAATATTGACCTCCAATTACATATTTTGCACTGATGACATAGTATTATTATTAGTAAATTTTAATTGCATATATAACATAAATATCTATATAGCATTCCATAAATAAATTAATTATAAATATATGTTCTATAACTTTATACTATGTTTATGTCTTTTGTATTTTAAATAAATATCATCACACAACAACCTTATATATCAATTATATTATATCTTATATTAGTATAAGTTAAATGTATGTTAAAAATAGCTTTGAGATAAATATACTCAAAGCTATTTCTTTTAATCTATTATATTTGTTATTTGTGGCTCATACTTATGAGAAAATTTACCTTTGCTATCTAAATATTTAATAACAAAATATGTAATAGCAGTCAGTATTATTCCGAATAAAAAACTAAAAATTGGATTTTCAGGCTGTTCTAGTACTATACTACTATAATAATACCCAATTATACTTCCAACAATAAACATAATCAAGGGGATACCATACATAATAAAAGATGCTCTTAAGACATTGACAAATTTCATCTCCACTTCAACTTTATCTCCCTCTTTAGCTCCTATTACATTTATTGCTGTTGCTTCCATCGTAAGTTTATCTTTACCCACCTGACAAGCTCCACAATCACCACAAGCAGCATTTCTTTGAATTATTACCTTTGCTTCATTTCCGCGAATAGAATTTACTATTCCAATTTCCTTCATATTT
>JBMNCR010000119.1:62127-72656 GCA_049366695.1 Eubacteriaceae bacterium | reverse complement strand
CAAGTGGGGAAGTTCTCATGCTCATTTCTGGGTACATTTAGATTAACATTTATAACAATCTCAAACACGCTTACGCTAACACCAATTGTAAGAACTCAAAGAGAACCTAAATTATCGGAACTCGCTATGCTCAGACAGCCGATAATTCTTAACGGTTCTCTTCTCCTTCTTTTGAATTAAGCGAAGCTAATAGCTTGCTATTGTATTAAAACTACACTGCATAGTATAAATAGTTATTAACATTGATCAAAGTTATTTGAAGAATTTTAGAATCGCTTAATGATAAGAAAATAATGAATTAGTCGTTCCTGAGCTTGGCGAAGGATCTTTTATCCCAAAGGAATTCCTGTAGCCTGTCAGACTATGAGAATAATATGTGGTAATAGAGAACATAACGAAGTTGAGGCGTAGTTTTAAAACAATCTCAAACTCGCTTACGCCAACACCAATTGTAAGAACTTAAAGAGAACCTAAATTATCGGAACTCGCTACGCTCTGAATGACACTCGAGCCATTGTCATACTGTAACGTCATCGCGAGGAGCTTCGCAACGAAGGATTTTTAACCTCGAAGAATACATATACCCCCTATCAACTTACTAATATTTCATCCTATAATGTCATCCAGAGGAGCGTGCGACGAAGGATCTTAGAACCCCAAAAGAATACCCCATATTCTACCCCACTAACAGACTAATATAAATTCAGAGAAGATAAATTAATACAGTTCAATTTCAGATTTCAACCGTTCACGCATGATTTACGACCGCTTACGCATAAGACATTGAAAATTTACTAAAATTATTATAGTATGGGGATATTAGGTAAATGCAAATCAAGGTCAGTCTCTTGCTAATTGTGATTATTATGCAAGGCAAATGGCATATCAAGTACATTGTTTAAAGGTGAAGTTGATAATCATGCTTTTTATAAATATATATTTATAAAATTAGAACCTGCTGCTTATGGGGTACATTAATAAGGGAGGTATAAAATTGGATATTAATAAAAAGAGAAAATTAATTATTATAAGTATTGTAATTGGAGTATTGCTTATAACTACTACTGCACTAGCTAAAACATTTATTACAGCAGATGAAGGTTTAGAAATAGCTGATAAAATGGTAATAGATGGTGAAACTTTACACTTTTCACGTGAAATAGTTGAATTATCATTATATGAATACCAAAGCAATGAAAATGTATATGTAGTTGATAAAGAAACTGGAAAACCATATGGTTATTTTAAGAAAGAGGTTGCTTCTGATCAAGTAGATACTGTAATAAGTAAAGAAGAAGCACAAAAAATCGTTATTGATAAATTAACTATTGTAAGAAATGATTTTTTTGATGGAAATCAATATAAAGTTGAAAATGTTGACTTGGCAGATGCAAAACAATATGCGATTACTATTAATCAAGTGAGCGATTTAGGATATGAAAATGGTAATCTTATACTGGCATATATCTCATATGCTGGAGAGATTATGAGTTATGAAATTCATGAAAATAATAATTCTGACCTTGCAAACAAAGAAATACTTATAAAAAAAGAAGAAGCTATAAATATTGCTAAAGAGCAAGTAATAAATGATCTTGAGAGATTTACTGATAGTATGAATGCAACATATGAAGATACTAAACCCCGTCCAGCAGATGATCCGGAGATTAGTGATAATGAATTATTAACAGGTGAAAAAGATGAGAATACTAATAATTCTACTGAGATTTTTTCGTGCCAATTAGATGATACTGCAGTAATTACTGCAAAAGTTACTGTAATCAAAGATAAACTTGTTTGGATGGTAGAAATTCAAGATATTAAGAACTCGTCAAATATTGGATTAGGATATTGGATACAGGTTGATGCATATACGGGAGAGATTATTAGCGTAAAAAAAACTAAGTAATAAATATTTTTAGGTATTTAAGTTTTTGCTATAGTACAACTTTTGTAATTATACTATGAGTAAAGGCCTGTTTTTATAGTAATTGTATTCAAAAGCAGTCCAATTTTATCGTAAAAATTCTAGATAAAGTATTTTGGTGATTTAATGAAAAAGAACATAAAAATAGTTAGCTATATAATAATGGAGTTTTTAATAATAATAAGTTTAATTATTATTATTGTTGTAAGTCTTAAGACAAAAACAGATATAAAAGATTCCATATTTATTTTATTTATAGCACAGATATATGTGATTGTAATAACTTTTGTTAAACCTAGATCTGATAACAAGAAAGACTAGAGATATATTTCCTAGAGGAGTTTTTTGAATTTATCACTGTTTTAGAATATTATTGTATTTTGATAAATAAGTCGTTATATACGGTTACATAATGTATAGAAATAATTTCATCATTTTAGATAAAGTATAAAAGTAGTTGTAATTTATATAATATGCTTTTTAGTATTAATTGGAGTTAATATGTTTTAAATAAAAGCAGTAGTTTTAGTAGTCAAAATGACATATGAAACAAATATTACCTATCTATGTAATCTTAAAAACAACGAGAAAGAGTTATAATTAAGTGAAAAAGTACACGCAAATAGCATATTATAAATAATTGGTAAAACATAGAGAGGATTATTTTGTATGAGAAAAAGTTGTACAAAAAAGAATGATGCGAAATGGTATAAATTTGGATTACTCATCTTATTAATTTTGGTGATAAGTAGTAGCACTATTATATGGAACAAAATTAGCTATGAAGTAAAAACTAATAGTAACATCGTGGCAAAGAGACTTACAGATGATCGTTTAAGACATGGACCAATTGAATTTAACGGGAAAGTGTATTTTCCATCAAGCTATACTTTTCCAGAAGAGAGGAATACTGATGTTTTGGGAGATATTGTGCCTAAAGATGCTAGTACTTTAACACTTTTAATAATGAATGATCAAATTGTAGCAGATAAAGACGATCAATATTATACTCATCTTAAGACTCAAGGAGACGATTTTACAAGATTTACAAAGGCATCTTTTCTAGAAGACCCTATTCTTGTAAGAGAAAATCTTATGAACTATTCCAAGTTTGTACTTTGTAATGATGATAATGTGAAAGATATTAGAATTACAATAAATAGTAAAATGGTAAATAAACTTGAAGAAAATTTTGGTAAGATTGAATATAATATTAATGATTTTAATAAATGTGGAAACATTTATTATTTATATGTGGATAAAGCAACAAACGATAATATGAATAGTACATTAGAAATTTTTGATGATCCTATTATATACATAGGATGCATATTTGTAGTAGATGAAAAATTATACTATGGGAATTTAAATAATAGTATTGAAGGAGAGTTGTATGATGAATTGATAGATATCTTAGGAATATAGTTAATGTTTTATTAAGAAAATTAGGACATGTTTCTAATTATACTCATCACACATTTATATTGCTGAGGCAATTAATTACGGTAATACCCGATATAGTTTCGGAATAACTACAAGATAACCCAAAAGATTATTGCTAGACTAAGTTAAGGAGTAAGTATAATCGCATATTTTATGTGTATGCTTGTTTTCTTAATGCTTAACTTCAATAAAATTTGATAAGTGTTTAATATTAAAGAGAGGTAAAAAAAGTGGTTTTGAGAATAATTACTTTGGTTATATTTGTACTTTCAACTATATTTAGGTTATTAATAAGCCTTGGAATTATAAGTATGAACAATAGAGATGCTGAATTCATTATATTTATGGTATTAAGCTTAATTAGTGCAATAAGCTTAATTATATTTTTTCTTACATTTTTAATTAGTTATATTAAGAAGCAAGCTGAAAACAAGAAATATTAAAATGTACTGCACATAATAAAGAATTTTGATTCAATAATATAGACTAAGTTAATTTATTGCATCTTAGAATGCTAAATATATTAGTTTATGTGTAGTCTTTGGTATTGTATTAATAATACGACTATATACTCTATATAGTATTTTGCTTTAATCAAAGATTAATTTATAAAGATTTGTTAAATTCGTGGAGGAGAAAACAAAGGATAGCTCTATCAAGAGCATTTCTTAAGAAGAATGAATTCTACATCTTAGACGAATCTACAAGTAATCTAGACTTTGCTACAGAAAACATCATCTTTGATATGATCTACAATAAATTTAAAAACAAATCCATGTTAATAATTGCTCATAGATTAACTACCATAAAAAACTGTGATGAGATAGTTGTATTAGATAAAGGTGAAATAGTAGAAAAAAGGAACACACGATGAATTATTAGAATTAGAAGGACAATATCACAAGCTATGGGAAATGCAGCAGGGAAACTTTGTAATTAGGGAGGAAGAGGAACAAACACCAGAGATAGGCATCCCAGATGACAACGAGATTTGTTATGAAAAAGGTGATTATACTTAAGCGTTCACATAAACAGATTTCTTAGCTTGCCAGGGGGCATCACCCTCGGAAGGTTAGAAATAGCTATACAGGGACTTAGCGTCACTTATATTGTGCTTTCAAAAGAGAAATATTATAGGCGGTTATCATCGGGTAGTCTTAGTATTCGGTCGCGAATGGATGTTGGGGAAATAAAAAACTAAAGGAGGAAGCGAAAAATGGAAATGTGCTACGATAGAGCATTGGTAATGCCTAGTAGTTGTGTGATAGTGAATGATGAAGAGATGACTTATGTTCAAGGCGGGGCAAACGGTTGGTGGAATTCTAGAAGAACCATCGCGACACTAATAGATGTTGCCTTAATTGTAATTACTGCTGGTCAAGCTTTGGCTTCTCAAGCAGCGTTGAAAGCTTTTTTAAAGGCTAATAAAAATAAAATAGCCTACCAAATCAGAGGTAAACTTATGCAAAAGTTTGCTGTGACAGCAAGTTCTTGGATTTTTACTGGGATAAACATTGCATTAACAGTAGCAGGGAGTAGCCTTGGTGGTATGATTGCCTATGGTCTTGATTGGGCAGATGGAAATCTCAATGGCTACGTATTAGGGTGAAAAATGTGAAAAATGAGAAAAAAAACTCTTTTAACATAGTTCTGCCTTTGATTTCTTCACTAATTTCTTTTGGTCCAATTGGGTGGCATATTATTGATATTTTTAATGGAGCAACAGTAAATCGTTTATTGAGACTATTCATTATTTCAATAATTCTGACAATAGGATCTAGTGTTATTTGGGTGTTTTATTTTATATTAAAAAATAAACCTGATGAGGGGTCGCAGGATTAGTTGTAAATTATTTATTGTCTACCACACGATCAATTATTATAATCTTGTGTGGTAGCACAATTCCAATTATATTAGATGAATGATTATTGTCAAACTAATTTCTTTAAAAAGTAATAAGTTTTAAAAATTGAATGACACTTATACTCCTGTGAGTATATTATTGTGATTAATGATTGAAACTTATCACATGATAGTTAGTGTACTTTGGGTAGTATAGCTATTAATGAATTTATAGTAAAAAAAGTAAATCTAGTTTTTTATGAGAATATAATAAAACATTTTTTGTTGTACCTTTCACACTAAAATATACTAAAAAATTTATATGAATTGAGCTATAACCCGAATTGTAGGATGCGATGATTGAGTATATATCAGCACTTTTACCAGTAATTTTTTTTTATGCTTTTTATTACTATTGCAGAATAATAAGTTCTTGATTAGTAAAAAATTACGTGCTCGTATTAGAATGTGTAATTATATACAATTATAATAAGATTGGTTTTGTATGGAGGTGATTTAGATGAAATTGTTGTTTTTATAGCATATCAAATTAAATTTTTTTAATTAATAATTATATATATATAAGGGACTGAACGATAATCATTATATAAAGTAATTACCGAAAATAAAATAATATCTTTTATGGCAAATGGATTTGACTGAATAGACAAAGAAAAAAAGATTGCGTTGAAAAACAATTAATAAAATTATTTGATAAACAGAAACCTATATCGGATACATATGTCTCTGAAAGTGGAGACATAGACATTTCAATTCAATTATTAAGACAATCAAATAATTTCATTCACAATAATGAATATCCATATCGAATAGAATCAATCATTCGAATTAAGAATTGTATGTACGTCAGATATACAGGTCATGAATCAAAACTTAAATTTGCTTACGACAAAATCAACCTTGCTGCATAGGATTAGTTAAAGTTTAGTAATTTATCAAAGGAGATGACTATGAATATAATTATTACTTTTCTTAATTCAATGATAGTTTTATTAATGTACTATATTTTTAAAATATATTTTAATCATAAAATGAAATTCATTCTAATTGTTACAAATTGTTTAACAATACTGTGTTTCTTAATAAATGCAATATTTATAGGTAATCAAGAATTATCTGATCATTTGTTTGGTTTAGGATGTTTAAATATATTTATATGTGTTTATTATTTATTTGATAAGTCTAATTATAAATTATACAGTATATTGGCAGAAACAAAAACTATTCCTATTATGATTGGGATAAATTGGATTTGGAAAGAAAAAAAAGAAATTGATAATGTTGTTGAGTTTTTTAATAGTAATACAATATTTATGAATAAAAACAAAGATATAAATATAATAATGCTCACTAGGAATAAAAAAACTATGGATATATCTTTTATATTTAGTAAAAAGGCAGATGTTGGTTTTTATAAAGATAACATAGTAAATAATAGCTCATGCAAAGTAAATTCTAGAGGAAGATTTTTAATGGTTGTTTATGAACGGAATTATTGATTTATCTTAATAATGTTATACTAATGAAGTATATTTTTAAAATATGAATTTTTATATTAATAATAGGAGGGAAAAAATTATGGGTGAACTATTCATATCAAAAAATAAGAAGCTCCGCCTAAACAACGTACTAATGCAAGAAATAGAACTAAATAACGATATGATTGAAATAGATAAGCAGATAGAAAAAATGGAAAGCTATATTCTAACCAAGGGTTCAACATATATAGGACCATTAATACAATATACAGAATCTTTTATAAACGAAGCAGATGAACTGGATATTTGATTTAGTATGATGCGGCAAACGGATACATTTATCAAAAATGTAGAGCCTCCTTACAAAATGAAATCCGTTATTAAATTAAGCAAATGCATATACTGCCGTTACATAGGAGAAGAATCAAAACTAAAATTTGGCTATGATAAGATTGGTGTAACAGCTTTTGAGGAAAATATAGAATTAACAGGAAATTATTACACTATCTTCGTTGACCAACAAGACGACATCATCACTGCTGACATATTTATGGAGCGAGCAGACAATGAGTAAGCAAGTAAAAACCTTCGACCAATTAAAAGATAGCCGTCTGCTCTATGAAAAAAAACTCCCTGTTTTCGGCTATATGTTGATTATAACAGTTATAGCATTATTAACCATCATCATTATTTGGAGTACAAAAACTCCAAAAATCTATATGATAAAATCCAGTGGAATTATTCAAAGTACAAATAAAAACTATATCATGTCCCCCTTTGCAGGAGAGATTGATGATATTCATATCAGTGAAGGTCTAAATGTAGAAAAAGGGGAAGTGTTGTTGACTATAAAAAGCACGGATTTAGATCTACAGGCAGAACAATTAGAAGGAAAAAAAGAAATATACGAGACTCAAATAAATCAGTTGAAAAAACTAACAAATTCTATAGAAGACAACACAAACTACTTTAAAGCAAATAGTGAAGATGATAAGTTGTACTACAATCAATATGAGACTTATAAAAGTCAGATTGAACAATCCCAGATAGATACCGCTACATATAAAAGTTATGGATACACTGATGAACAAATAGAAGCGGAGATAGTAAAAAATGAAGGGAAAATATCTGAAATATATCATTCTACTTTAAAAGGAATACAAGACTCAATTTTACAATATCAAAATGAATTAGATTCATTAGAAGTACAATTAGGCGCAGTAGGCAGTGGACAGAATGAATATCAAGTAACAGCCAATGCTACAGGGAAAATACATATGATGGCAGATTATAAAGAAGGCATGGTGGTACAGGCAGGAGGAGCTATTGCAAGTATAGCTTCAGAAAAAGATGAATATATCATACAGGCAAATGTGAATGCAGGAGATATGGCAAGAATCAATACAGGAGATAAAGTAGATGTTGTAGTTGCAGGGCTAATACAAAATATCTATGGCACCATAACAGGCAGTGTATCACAAATAGATAGTGATATAACAACGGATACAGAGAAGGGAGAAAGTTATTTTAAAGTACAAATAATTCCAGACACCAAATATCTAGTAAGTAAAGAAGGAAATAAAGTAAATATAACAAATGGAATGGCAGTAGAGACAAGAATACAATATGATCAAATCACATACTTTAATTACGTATTGGAATCTTTAGGGGTTTTGACAAGATAGGAGCATATGATGAAAATCAAAAGAATGATAATTGCAATAATATTACTAGCCTTAGTATGTCAGGTAAATATAAATACAATCAATGTACAAGCAGAAGAAGCAGTAGAAGGATTATCTCAAGACAATACCCAAGTAATAACTACAGAAGAAAACTCAACGGAAGAAAATATTTCAGTTACAGATATAGATCTAGGAGACTATGAGTCTGAGATGCAAGTAGAAGACAATCAAGTATTAAATATTACAGTATTACCTACAGATGCAACAAATCAAGAAGTTACATATCAATCAAGTAATGAAGAAGTAGCAACTATAAATGCCTTAGGACGGATAATAGCCATTACAGCAGGAGAAACAACTATTACAGTAAAATCAGGAGAAATAGAAAAAAAGTTTAATCTAACAGTCAATGAAAAAGAAGAAGAAAAAACAATACCCGTAACAGAAATAGAAGTAAGTGAATTTGAAGAAGAAATGGAAATAGGAAAAACCCAAACCATCACAGCATCAATACTACCCACAGATGCGACAAATCAAAGCATAGAATATATATCAACCAATAAAGAAGTAGCAACCATAAACAGTAGCGGAAAAATAACTGCAATAGCAAAAGGAAATACTACAATAAAAATAAAAGCTGATGAAATCACAAAAGAATTGAAATTAACAGTCAAAGTAGCCACAAGTAAAATAGAACTAGATGAAACCTATGTGATATTAAAAGTAGGGAGTAGTTATAACATACAAGCACAAGTATACCCTAAAGAAGCAGAGCAAACATTAACATATAAATGCACAAATGATAAAGTAATAACAGTCAATAAATCAGGAAAAATAAAGGCACAAAAAACAGGAAAATCGTCTGTAATAATATCAAATGGGGATCTGCAAAAGACAGTAACAGTAATAGTAAATGAAAAAGGGGTAAGTACAAACTCTGGAGAAGACGAAACATTAGTAGAAAGTGTAAGCTATACATCATCAGATGAATTAATAGAAACAATGACAAACTCACAAGAAGAAATAATAACAATAGAACCCAAAGAAGAAAAAACAATTTCAAAAGAAATTTTAAAATATTTATATGATAGTAAAAAGACATTAAAGATTAATTGTGAAGGATACTCGATATCAATTAATGGAAAAGAAATACTAAATTATGAAAATGAATTATCTACAAAGATAATATTTGAAAAAGAAAAAAACACAATAAAATTTATTATTAACAAAAACAAAAATCTACCAGGAAAAATCCACTTAGAAATCGCAGACAATATTTTAGAAAAGGGGAAATATGTATATCTATATAATACTCAAAAAGACAAATATGAATTATTAAATACAAAGATAGAAAAAGGTCAAGTACTAATAGATATTACAGGAGCATATCAAATAACGAATAAAAAGATATCTGCATTTAGATTAAGCATCATAGTAGTGATTATTTTAATAATATGTTTTTTAATACTAATTGGAGTGTATATCTTTGTTAAGAAAAAGCATTGGTTTTGGTAGGAAGTACTATCTTGGATGAAATTCAAAGTATAGTGATGTGATAGGCTCAACAATAGATAAATCCCCAAAGAAATCCTTACACACTAGTGGTATACTAAGACATTTTCACGAATCGATCAGAATCGGTCAGAGACTAGTTCAGGGCAATCGCATGAAAAAAAACAACCCAATACTTGTTTCATAATAGATCTAGGCGTATTATTAATACAATTACAAACACGCTTACGCCAACACCAATGGATAGAACTCGAAGTGAACCTAAATTTCCGGAACTCGCGTTGCTCAAACAGCCGATAAATTCTTAACGGTTCTCATCTCCTTCTTTTGGATTAAGCGAAGCTAATGTTTCGCTATTGTATTAATAATAAGCCTATAGACTCTATATAGTATTTTACTTTGATCAAAAATTATAAAATATTTGTAGAATACTATGATGAAAGAAACCAGTTTTATGTATATAAAAATATGAAGCACAGTAAAGCCATTGATTACTCGAATATTACAAAAAGCATTAATTATTGTAATCAAAAATAATAGCATAACTAAAAAACAAGCTTTTCAAAATATTTTAGTAATCATAGTTATTGTATTTAAAAAGAAATTTGAAAAGCTAAATTG
>JBMNCR010000119.1:56025-62027 GCA_049366695.1 Eubacteriaceae bacterium | reverse complement strand
CCTACTAGTTATCTTTTTATTGACTTTTTAAATAAAAATAAGTATAATAGAAACAATTTAATTTGGAGGACTATTATGAATAGTTTAGATGTGAAGAAATCACTAAATAAATATTTTTACTTTTTTAGCTTTAGCTGGGGTTATTATTATAACGCTGGTAAATTTAAATACAAAAAAATAGTTATTTAAAAGTTAAAAAAGTGGAGTAGTCCTATAAAATAAGAAAAAGATAAAATTTAGAAGGCTCTATAAAGAGCCTTTTTTTATTTTACTAAATAAGGAGGATTTATATGATTATTGTTGTGAGTGGAGATGCAGCTGAAAAAGATATTAACAAATTAAAAGATTCAATTAAAAAATGTGGGTTAGAAACTAATTTTTCAAAAGGGGTAGATCATATTGTGATTGGACTTATTGGGGATACTAGATCTTTAGATGTAGGGTTAATAGAATCACATGAAATTGTCAAAAAAATATTGCGTGTGCAGGAACCATATAAAAAAGCTAATAGATTATTTCATCCTCAAGATACTCTTATAGATGTAAATGGAAATAAATTAGGAGATAATAATTTTTCTGTAATTGCTGGACCATGTTCAGTTGAAAGTGAAGAACAGATAACAAGTATTGCAAATGATGTAAAAAGTGCGGGGGCTAGTTTTTTAAGAGGAGGAGCTTTTAAACCAAGAACTTCACCATATAGTTTCCAAGGTTTAGGTTTAGATGGATTAAAATTATTAAAAATTGCGAAAGAGAAGACTGGATTGCCTATTGTTTCTGAAATAATGTCTACAGAAATGATAGATGCGTTTGTTGAAGATGTTGATATTATTCAAGTTGGAGCAAGGAATATGCAAAACTTTATTTTACTAAGAGAATTAGGTAAATGTAATAAACCCATTTTATTAAAAAGAGGTTTATCTGCTACCATTGAAGAATTATTAATGTCAGCAGAGTATATTATGAAAGAGGGAAATGATAATGTTATTTTATGTGAAAGAGGAATTAGAACTTTTGAAACTATTACTCGTAATACTTTAGATTTAAGCGCAATTCCTGTGTTAAAAAGAAAAAGTCATTTGCCTGTAATAATAGATCCAAGTCATTCTACTGGACTATGGTGGTTAGTAGAACCAATGGCAAAAGCTGCGGTTGCTGCTGGGGCAGATGGATTAATAATAGAGGTGCATAATTCTCCAGAAACAGCACTATGTGACGGGCAACAATCATTAAAGCCTAACAAATTTGATACATTAATGACCAAGATTAAGAAATACGCAAATCTTGAAGGGAAGGTATTTAGCTAGATGGAGATAAGTGACTTTAAGAATTCTAATATATTAGTTGTGGGGTTAGGGCTGATGGGATGCGCTTTTGCAGATGCATTTAAAGGGCTAAATCCTAAAAAAATATATGGAGTCGATATAAATAGTGACATTATAAAGAAGGCAGAGAGTATTGGATTAATTGACAAAGGATATATAAGTGCAGAAGAAGTATTGCCTCAATGTGATTTTGTTTTTATTTGTTTATATTTAAATGATGCCATTAATTTTATAGTAAATAATATGGAAAATTTTAAAGAAGGAAGTATAATCACGGATATAGTCGGTATAAAGAGAGAAATTATTGATTCTGTGAAAGATATACTACGAAGTGATATTGATTATATACCGGGACATCCTATGGCTGGAAAAGAAAAGCAAGGGTTTGGATATGCAGATAAAAGCATATTTATAGGTAAGAACTATATATTGACGCCATTGGAAAATAATAAAAAAGAGAATATAGACTTTTTAGTAGAAGTTTTAAAAGAGATAGGATTTAGTAATATTGTTTTTACTACTCCTGATGATCATGATAAAAAAATTGCATTTACCAGTCAATTATGCCATGTAATAGCGGCATCTATGGTAGATATTAATGATGATGATAGTATTGCAAATTTTGAAGGTGGAAGTTTTCAAGATATGACAAGAATAGCTATTATTAATGGAAATATGTGGAGCGAACTGTTTTTTGCTAATAAAGATAAATTAGTAGATGAGCTTAATAAATTTCAAGATAGTATAGAAAAGTTTAAAAGTATTATAGAAAAAGAAGATGAACAATTAGTAGATATTTTGGATAATATCAAAAATAAAAGAGAAAAACTAAATAGGTAATTATGTGAACGTCATCTATAACATTTTTCATAAAGTAATGACAACGTATAGATTTTGTAATGATTGGATTATTGATTTATAATAAATTTAGAGTATTTATTAGTTATATTTTTTAAGTTAAGGATGATTATTTTGAAATTATTTATTGATGAATCTGAGATAAACTATTATATAAAAAAAATGAGAAGAAAAGATATAGTGCTAAAAGTTGAAAACAATGAGTTAATGGTTATTACTCCTAAAAAGACAAATCACAATGAGATCGAAAGGTATCTAGATTTAAATAAGAATTGGATAAAAAAGAGTATTAATGACATAGGAATAAGTATTTTAGGAGGACATATTATGTACTTAGGTAATAATATTCCTCTTGAAACTAAAATACATGAGAGTAATCAAAAGGTAAAATTACATTTAGAGGAAAACATTTTTAGTCTTCATACTTATACAGAAAATAGTTTTAGTATGGAAAAAATTATCGAAGAGTGGTACAAAGCTGAAACTAGAAAAATTGTTTTGACTAAACTAGAACATTTTAAAAAAGAAGTAGGTGTAAATCCTAAAAATATATATGTAGAAAATTTATTTTATAGATGGGCTAGTTGTTCTAATTATGGAAATATGAAATTCAATTGGAAATGCGCCATGCTACCTGAAAATGTAATTGATTATGTGGTCGTTCATGAGTTATGTCATTTGATAGAATTAAACCATTCAAAAAAATATTGGCAAGAAGTAGAAAAAATAATGCCTGATTATGAAATAAGTAAATCTTGGTTAGATAGGCATGGTGCTAAACTGATTTCGTAAAAAAAATTGCAATAAATAGAAAAGTATGATAATATTTTATCAAACCAAGTTTAAAATACTTCACCCTAACAGAAAAGAATCATCTGATCTGGAAGGAGGTTATAGTGTATTAAAGTAACTTCCTATATAGGAAGTTTTTTGTTTATTTATTGCACAATTTTATTTTAGTTAAGGGGTGTTTTATGAAAAGAATAGCAGTAATAAGTATAATTCTAGAAAATCCTACATTGAATCAAGATAAGGTAAATAATATTATTGCGGATTTTAAGGGGATTATAAAAGGTAGAATGGGATTGCCGTTGCAAGAGGAAGGGTTATCAGTAATCGCAGTAACGGTTTTGGGTGAATTAAACGATATTAATACTTTGACTGGACGGTTAGGTAAAGTGACGGATACTCATGTTAAATGTTCAATATCAAAAAAAGAATTAATATGAAAAAAGAGGAGAGATAAATGTGAAGAAAATATTATTTGTTATATTAATAAGTATACTTTTATTAAGTGGCTGTACAAATACAAATGCCGATATAATAAGTGAGGAATTAACAATAAACATTACTACTTTAGCAGGACCTACTGGAATGGGAATGGCAAAGATGATGGATGAAGATTTAGGCTTAGGAGAGAATGTAACTATTGATTATAATATTGAAACTGCTCCAGAACAAGTGGCGGCAGGTATAATTAATGGCGATATTGATATTGCCGCTGTTCCATCAAATTTAGCGTCAGTTTTATATAATAAGACTAAAGGAAATGTGAAAGTATTGGCTGTGAATACTTTGGGAGTTTTATATGTATTAGAAAATGGAGATCAAGGTATTACAGATATAGAAAGTTTAAAAGGAAAAACTATCTATTCTTCTGGGCAAGGGGCTACACCTGAATACATACTAAATTATATTCTAGAAAAGAATGATATAGATCTGGATAAAGATATAACTATTGAGTATATAGCAGGGCATGCTGAGTTAGCTACTTTACTCCAAAGTAATAAAGCCAATATAGCAGTATTACCACAACCTTTTGTTACTACGGCTACAATGAACAATGAAGAAGTTCAAATTGCACTAGATATTACTCAGGAGTGGGAACAAGTTACTTCAGATATGAGTTTGCCTATGGGATGTCTCATAGTCAGTAAAGAATTTGCCGATAAATATGAAGAAGCAATAGATATAATATTGAATAGTTATGAGGAATCAATAAACTATGTAAATAGTAACCCACAAGAGGCAAGTTTATTGATTGAAGAGAAAAGTATTTTACCTAAGGCAAAGATTGCAGAATTAGCAATACCTAAATCTAATATTGTTTTTATTGATAGTGATGAGGCAAAGACACTTTTAAATAATTATTACGAAGTTCTTTATCAGTATAATCCAGCTTCAATAGGAGGAGAAATTCCTGATAATGAATTTTATTACGAGAGATAATAAAAAACATAATAAACATAAAGGTAGTATGCTTTGGATTTTATTTTGGATATTAGTATGGCAGATTATTTCTTTCTTGGTAGGGAATGATTTAATCTTGCCATCTCCATATTCTACAATCACTGAGTTATATAATTTGATAGGTACATACGATTTTTGGCTAATCATATTTAATTCTTTAATGAGGATAGTTATTGGGTTTGTTTTATCTTCGGTATTAGGTATTTTGTGGGGAGTACTATGTGGGTTATCAAAAACCATCTATAGTATGTCATATCCAATAATTATAGTGATAAAATCTACTCCTGTAGCATCCATTATTATTCTTATACTTTTATGGGTTAGTAAGAGTTTTACCCCTATACTAGTATGTTTGTTATTGTGTTTTCCAATAGTATGGACTAATGTTTATGAAGGAATGAGTAATGTAGATAATAAGCTTTTACAAATGGCAAGAATATATAAGGTTAGCAATTTTAATACTATTATAAATATTTATCTGCCATGGATACGACCTTACGCAGTAGCAGGGATGATAACATCATTAGGAATGGCATGGAAGGTATCAATTACAGCTGAACTTCTATCTGGAACGGATTATTCCATAGGAAGGATGATTTACAATTCTAAAATATATTTAGAAACACAACAATTGTTTGCATGGACTTTAGTAATTATTATACTTAGTTATTTAATAGAGATAAGTTTTTCTAAACTCATATACAAATATATTGGAAAGAGTAAAATCAAATGAATATATTAATTAGTAATATAACGAAACAATATGGTGATAAAAAATTATTTGATAACATAAGCATGAATATTGAAAAGAATAAGATAACATCAATTATTGGACCTTCAGGATGCGGAAAAACTACATTGCTAAATATCATTGCGGGAGAAGAAAACTATCAAAATGGAACTATAAATGGAATAGAGGATTCAGATACTTCATACGTATTTCAAGAACCGAGATTATTGGAATGGCATAATGTTTATAAGAATATAGAATTTGTACTAAGAAGTAAATATAAAAAGAAAGAATGCAATCAAGTTATAAGTAGATATTTAAAGCATGTTAAATTGTTAGATTATAAAGACTATTATCCTTCACAATTAAGTGGGGGTATGAAACAGAGAGTCTCTTTAGCTAGAGCTTTTTCATATCCATCTTCCATATTATTAATGGATGAACCTTTTAGTGGAATAGATTATAATTTAAAAAAAGAGCTAATAAATGATTTTGTTAGCTTATTTGTTGATAATCAAAGAACTGTTGTTTATGTTTCTCATGATATCGAAGAAGTTATGTTATTATCTCATAAAATCATTATACTGAGTGATGATGATATCACAAAGGTAAAAGATATAGTAGAGATAAATAGTGATTTGCCTGGTAGGGAAATAAATAAGCTAAATATTTATAAAGAAAAGATACTAAAAATAATGACTTCTTAAGAAAATAAGTTGTTTTTTATAAGGTGATTAGATATAGATAGACTGACTAATGATATTGGTCGGTCTATCTATTATTAAATTAATAAAAACATTTAAATCAAATTTTTGCTACGCTCCGTAAAGAAAAAATAT
>JBMNCR010000119.1:0-55925 GCA_049366695.1 Eubacteriaceae bacterium | reverse complement strand
AATTAATAAAAACATTTAAATCAAATTTTTGCTACGCTCCGTAAAGAAAAAATATGATAATATTAAAAGAAAATATTTTAAAAGAATGATTTTCTATATACTTTCTCGCAAAAGAGTTGCTTGGTATTATGAAAAAATTGGGTTTGTCAAAAATTATAGTAAAGATATATACTTATAATAAGTATGTATTTTAGTAAAATAACGATAATATATAAATGATTTTAATACAATGGAGATGAAATTATGTTAATAGATACACATGCACATTTAGATGATGAAAAATATAAAGAGACATTTAGTGATTTAATAAGTGAATTAATTGAAAAAGAGATGAAAATAATTATCAATCCTGGAGTAGATATCGAATCTTCTTATAGATCTGTAGAAATTGCTACGGAGTTTGACATAATATATGCTGCAATTGGAATTCATCCTCATGAAGCAATTAAGATTGAAGAACAAGACTTTAATAAATTGAAAAAACTTGCTATAAATAAAAAAGTGGTAGCTATTGGAGAAATAGGTTTAGATTATTACTATGAATACTCACCAAAAGAAATTCAGAAAGATGTGTTTGTAAAGCAAATTAATATTGCAAAAAGTTTAGATTTGCCGATTATTGTGCATAGCAGAGATGCTCACAACGATACTTATGAGATAATAAAAAAACATAGTAAAGATTTGAAGGGTGTATTACATAGTTTTAGTGGAAGTTGGGAAATGGCGAAAAAATATATAGATCTAGGATTTTACATATCATTCTCTGGTCCGATAACATTTAAAAATTCTAGAAAACTACCAGAAGTAGCTAAAAATACTCCATTAGATAGGATATTGATAGAAACAGATAGTCCATATCTAACTCCTGTACCATATCGAGGAAAAGTTAATAATCCTATTTATGTAAGCTATGTTGCTAGTAAAATATGTGAATTAAAAGAGATTGAGTTTGATTATTTTATGCAACGTATTAAGGAGAATACGCTAACTTTGTTTAATAAAATTGCAAAAAGCAATTAATATTTATTAATAGACAAGGATAGAGTAAATTAGACGTATTTATAAGAATGTTTATTTGAGGATTAAAGAATAAAATTATTGGATATAATCAAAATGGAATAAAATACAGGATGTATTAATACTATAAAATGTAAATACTATGTAACTAAATGTTATACGAAATTTGACAAATACATATTTTTGGTATATTATATCCTAGATTTAATAAACGAAGGAGGTAAAATAGTGGACGTAAGCCTGAAGAACTTAAAAGATAGAGCATATAAAAATAAATATATACTTCTGGTAGCAGTTGCATTTTTTTTACTGACAATAGTATTGATTTTAAAATTAAACAATAATTCTATTACAATTGTTGAAGGAAATAATGAATTTGAATATTCTTATAGAGGGAAATATACAGTAGAAGACGTTCTTATTAAACAAAATATTAATTTGAATGAAGAAGACGAAGTTATCCCAGCATTGAGCACTGTTCTAAATGATGGAGACGTAGTGACAATAAAAAAAGCTGTCGAGGTAGCTATAACTGTAGATAACAAGGTATATGAATTTTTAACGCCTGAAAGAGAAGTAGGGAAAATAATTGAAGGTGTAGGGATAACACTTGGAGAGATTGATATAGTTGAACCTAATGTGGAAACATTATTTGAAGAAGATGATATTCAAGATATTCAAATAGTGAGAGTAGAACAAGAAGTTGAAAAAGATAATCAAATTTTAAAGTATAATACTGTCGTAAAAAATAATGATAATTTGGACAAAGGTTTTTCCAGAGTAACTCAAACAGGGAAAGATGGCGAAAAGGTAGTTGAAGAATTAGTAACCTATCATGATGGAGAAGAGTTCGCCAGAGAAGTAGTTGAAGAAAAAATAATTAAAGAGACCGTGAATGAAATAAAAGAAGTAGGAACCAATACTTTAATTGCTACTTCAAGAGGTAGTAAAAGATTTTTAAAAGCTATGTATGTTACTGTTACCGGATATTGTTCATGTAGTTTATGTGTAGGTGATCATAATGGAAGTATTACAGCCAGTGGGAAAAAAACTCAAGCTTATCATACAGTAGCAGCGCCTGCAAATCTGGCCTTTGGCACTGAAATATATATGCCTTATTTCAATGGGGCTTCTAATGGAGGAGTTTTTGTAGTAGAAGACAGAGGAGGATCTATTAGAGGAAATAGAATAGATATATATTTTAATTCTCACGAAGAAGCGATAAAATTTGGAAAAAGAACAATTAAAATATATGTTTTAGAGTAGTTGCTTTTAGCAACTGCTTTATTTTTTTTAATTACTGAATAAGAAAATGAATAAAAAGTATTTATGAATCATTATATATTAATATGTGGTAAGTAAGAGGGGGGTTATGACAGTGTTTGAAGTATTGGTATGTGCATCTATTGGATACTTGATTGGATCATTTCAAACGTCGTATATTATTGGCAAAATTATTAAAGGGATTGATATAAGGAAATTTGGATCAAAGAATGCAGGAGCTTCGAATGCTCTAATAACATTTGGTTGGAAATATGGAATTATAACAGTAGCATTTGATATGCTAAAAACTACTATAGCAATACTAATAATCAGAAACTATGTAAATGATAACCTCGTTTTTTCATATCTTACGGCTTGCTTTGTAATAATTGGACATATTTTTCCGTTCTATATGAAATTTAAAGGGGGAAAAGGACTAGCATGTTTTATAGGAATGGTCTTAACATTAGAAATAAAAATAGGGATTTTTTTGATTATAACTCTAATTTTTATTACTGTTGTAACTGACTTTATAGTTTGGGGAACATTAGTTATAACGGGTACTTATCCTATTTATGTGAGTTTAACTGAATTCAATATCAGTATTATCGTTATGCTAACCTCGATTTTTTTATTAATTTTTTATAAGCATAGAATTAATATTAAAAGAATTATTTGCAAAGAAGAGATTGGACTTAGATCTATATTTACTAAAAAAGCTAATTAAAGTAGATTAGCTTTTTTTAATCTTATATCATCTCCTACAAATTTTAAAAACAAAAAATTACCTATAATCCGAGATGTTAGTCTGCTACTATAGCGGTTTTGTAGTTGTTTTAATGATAAATTAGTAGAAATAATAATTTTCTTTTTCATAATTAATCTTTTATTAATTAGATTGAACAACTCATTATTAGAAAAATCTGTAGAGTTCTCTGTACCTAAGTCATCAATAATTAACAATTCACATTCATACAAAAAATTAATAATATCTTTGTCATTATTGTTAAATTTACTTTTTCGTATGGTATCTATTAGATCAGAAGCAGTTTGATATATAACCGTTATACCTTTGTCTAAGAGATCTTTAGCTATACAGTGGGATAAAAAAGTTTTACCTAAACCAGGATTACCATATAGATATAAGTTTATATTCTCTTTACTAAAATCATTAACATAATTAATAGTTTTTAAAAAAATATTTTGCATGTTTAATTTTGGAGATACTCCAAATTTATCTGATTGTTCATCATAATAATCAAGATTAAAAGTATCAAAATTTTCTTCGTCAAGTATATTGTTTAAGTTTGATTGTTTATAGTACTTGTTAATAAGTTGTGCGGTAAAACATTTACAAGGAGCATTATTAATAAAGCCAGTATCTTTACACAATTTACAATCATAAACCATTTCTAAATAATTACGTGGATATCCCGCATTAGCGAGTATTTCATATTGCTCATTTTTTAAATGATTGGATTTAGATTCATATTTATTTAATACTAAGTCAACTCTTGATTTATCGTAACTTAATTCCTTAGCCATTTTGATTCCAATAGATTTTAATTCATTATTTATTTGCTCTATACGAGGAAATAAGCTATAGATTTTATTTTGAATTTGATTCTGTTTGATTTCTTTATAAGTGCGCTTTTTTTCAAAATCTAAAACAGTTTCATAATATACATTGTTTTTCATTTATCCCTCTCATCCCACATTTTCTCTTCAAGTTTTTTTTCAAGTAAATCATAATCATAAATATTCTTTTCGTTTTTTTCGCTCTGTTTATTTTTTTTATGATTTTTAGGCTTGCTTTCGTTTAAAATATCTTTAGGGGTTTTGTAATTTTTGCTAAACCATTCAGCAAGTATTTTATCTATATACTTTAGATTAGGTTTATCAATAGCTAGAGTTTTTTTGCATGCTTCAAATATCATCGTGATATCCATATGGTATTCTTCCATCCATTTATCAATCACATTTGTTTCGGCCTTAGTTGGAGAGCGTTTAAAACCTAAATAATTCATAATTTTATAATATATATTCCATTTTTCTTTATATGAGTTTAAGTAGTTCATTGCTTCATCATAAGTTTTAATTTTTTTGTCATACCAATTTAATGCTACTTTGTTTAAATAATTAAAATCTTTTTTATCTAAATCAAAACAATACTCAACTAATAAAACAATCATTTCTGGAGTAAAAAGCAAGTCAGATATCCAGCTGCTCATTATATCTAATTCTTTATTGCTTAATGGTCTTCCAAATATAAACTCCACAGCTTTGTACATATCTTTCAACATCGTGTCTTTGGAAGTGTCAGTTGAAGTGTTTTTATTTATATTTTTCCCTGCTAGCATTAGTGATGGAATATGATAATATTTTATTGTGTAATTATTTTTGTTATCTATGTTTACTTGAATGATTCCTTGAGTTTGCCAATAGTCCCACGCTTTTTTTACGTCGCTTTCAAGAATATTTAAACTTTTTGCAATTATTTTATTAGTAATAGATGATAAATTATTGTTTTGACAATATTTTAAGCCTAATAGATACACTTTCACAAATTCGCCAGGTGAATTTGGCATATAATGATTAATAAAAATATTATCTATAGTGGTTACCCCTAAATCATCATTATTTATTATAAATTCAAAGTTATTCAATAGTCGCACCTTCTTAGCTTACAGTCTTATTAAATAATTATATCATAGAAAGGTACAAATAAATCACTGTAAAAGTTTTACTAAGTTATATGTAAATTCATTAAAGGCTGTAAAACGATATGATACTATCGATATAGATAAATATTTGTTATAAAGCATATAATTTGTATAGATAAAAAAAATAATTAACAAAGTTTGTTAATTAATGTAAAATAGAAGTTGTTTTAGGATATGATAAAATAAGGAAGTAATTATTATATTATGAAAACTGACTGCAATATTATAATATTTAAAATCAAATACTGAAAATTTAATATTTCTATTTAAGAAACGTATATACTAGGGGTAAATATGTAAATATATATTATATAGGATATATTTAGAAATTAAAGTTTTAAATATATTTATAATTACAAAGTATATGATAAGTATATTGTTTAATATTGTAGAAAAATATGATATAATTTTTCGGTATACTAAGATTATGATGAAGGGAAGGTTATAATGGATAGATTTACTATTAAAGGAGGAACCCCTTTAAAAGGTGAAGTAACTATTGCTGGCGCGAAAAATGCTGCATTGGGTTTGATACCTGCGACCATTCTTTCCGAAGGCGTATGTAAAATTGAGAACATACCAAATATTAAAGATGTTCATAGGTTTATAAATATATTGGAGAAGCTAGGGATTAAAACTACTAAAATAAATGACAATACAATAATTTTTGATTCTACACAAATGACTCAATATGATGTAATGGATGAAGAGACACAAAAGATGAGGGCATCATATTATCTATTAGGTGCATTACTGGGAAGATTTAACAAGGTAACGATACCTTTCCCAGGAGGTTGTGATATTGGAGTAAGACCTATTGATCAACATATTAAAGGGTTTGAAGCTTTAGGGGCTAAAGTTGAAATAGAACACGGCATAATAAAAGCAACAGCTGACAAACTGGTTGGAGCTCCCATTTATTTAGATGTAGTAAGTGTTGGAGCAACTATAAATATAATGTTAGCTGCTGTAAAAGCAGAAGGTGTTACTATAATTGAAAATGCTGCAAAAGAACCACATATTGTTGATGTAGCAAACTTTATGAATTTAATGGGTGCAAATATTAAAGGTGCAGGAACAGATGTAATAAAAATAACAGGTGTTGAAAAAATGTATGGACGGGAATATATGGTAATACCAGATCAAATTGAAGCTGGTACATATATGGTGGCTGCTGTGGCTACAAAGGGAGAGGTACTTATTAAAAATATTATACCAAAGCATTTAGAGTCCATATCTGCAAAACTTATGGAGATGGGAGCAAAAATAATCGAATATGATGATTCTCTTAAAGTTATTGGATCACAAAATATCAATGCAATAAATATTAAGACATTGCCCTATCCGGGATTTCCAACTGATTTACAGCAGCCTATGGCAGTATTGCTGTGTTTATCAGATGGAACAGGTACAATTACTGAAAGTATATTTGAAAATAGGTTTAAATATGTAGATGAATTAAGAAGAATGGGTGCTGAGATAATTGTTGATGGACGAGTTGCCATAATAAATGGAAAGAAAAAGTTGTCTGGGACATCTCTAAAAGCAACTGACTTGCGAGCTGGTGCAGCTATGGTAATTGCAGGATTGGCTGCAGATGGAGATACAGAAGTTACAGATTTAAAACATATTGAACGAGGATATGAATTTATGGAAATAAAATTAAAGAGTATTGGGGCAAAAATAACTAAGAATGCGTAGACTCAAGGTGAAAACCTTGAGTTTTTTATATAAAAAGAAAAATGGGAAGAAATTGCTAAGAAAATGCTTAATTGATAAATAGGTAATTGCCAGTTTTTTAAGCTTTAATTAAGGAAATAGAGATATTATTTTAATATAATCTCTGTTATCATATAAATAAAGTTTTGCAAATATAGATTGAATTGACATGATTAATTGAACTGAAAAGGAGCATAAAATGAAATTTTGCAGTTTATATAGTGGTAGCAGTGGAAATTGTTTATATCTAGAAGATAATAGTGTAAAGATATTGATTGATGCAGGTCTAAGTGGTAAAAAAATTGAGTCAGCATTAAAAGAAATACAGATACAACCTGAGGAAATAGATGCAATACTAGTGTCCCATGATCATCAAGATCACATTAAAGGTGCTGGAGTGCTTTCTAGGCGATACAATATTCCTATTTATGCAAATGAAGGAACTTGGAGTGTAGCTGCTAAAGGATTAGGGAAGATTTGTGAAGAGAATATTAAAGTTTTTAAAACAGGGGAAAATGTATTTATAAATGATTTGTGTATATTTCCTTTTGAAATAAATCATGATGCACAAGAACCTGTTGGATTTACCTTAGAGAATACAAAGAAGAAAGTAAGTATTGTTACAGATACTGGAATCATAACAGAAGATATATTAGGAAAAATTAAGGATAGTGATTTAGTAATTATTGAGTCTAATCATGATGTTGAAATGGTGAAAGTAGGGAGATATCCTTATTATTTAAAAAAAAGAGTGCTAAGTAATAGGGGGCATCTATCAAACGATGATGCTGCAAAAACAATTTTAAAATTAGTAGAACATGGATTGAAAAATGTACTTTTAGCGCATTTGAGTGAGGAAAACAATTTTCCAGAACTAGCATTTGAAACTACTAAGAGCTTATTATTTGAGAATAGTATAACAGTGAATGAAGATGTATTAGTTGAAGTAGCATCAAGGTTTTATAGAAGTTCAATCTTTAATATATAGGAGGTATAACATGGGAAATAACACTAATAATAATAAAACGAAATTTTATAAATTCTTTGTCGTAGGTTTAATAGGAGCATTGATAGGAGCATTGATTGCGAGTACTATGTTAATTAATTATGTAGATACAAAGATCGTTGAAAACCAAAATAGCAGCGGTAGTAATGTTTTGGGCTTGATATCTGCATCGGATGATCCCCCAACAACAGTGGAAGCAGTTGCAGAATTAGTAACTCCAACAGTAGTTGGAATTCAAACTGTAGAAATAAGTCAAGATGTGTTTATGAGACAGTATGAGAGTACTGGGGTTGGATCTGGCGTAATTATTACAAAGGATGGGTATATTTTGACTAATCACCATGTTGTAACGGAAAGTCCCAAAAGTATAACAGTATCTCTTAAGGATGGTAGTTCATATGAGGCAGAAAAAATTTGGTCTAATGAAGATTTAGATTTAGCGGTTATAAAGATAGAAGCAGAAAATTTACCCGTAGCAACTTTAGGTGATTCAGAGGATTTATCAGTTGGGCAAATGGCCATCGCTATTGGTAATCCATTAGGATTAACCTTTGAGAGGACGGTCACATCAGGAATAGTAAGTGCGTTAAATAGAAGCATATTGATTAGCACAAACTCAATAGCGGAAGATTTGATTCAAACTGATGCGTCTATTAATAATGGAAATAGCGGTGGTCCATTGTTAAATAATAAAGGTGAAGTTATTGGTATAAATACTTATAAAATCCAAACTGGTGAGGGGATGGGATTTGCCATACCTATAAATATTGCAAAACCAATAATAAATCAAATAATTAATAATGGACAGTTTAAGCCAACAGTGTTGGGGATAAGTTGTTTAGACAAGGAAATAGCAAGATATTTAGCTGCTGAAGATATATCACTGAATGCAGGGATTCTAATAATGGATATACAACCTGGATCTGGAGCAGAAAAAGCAGGTCTTGAGGAATCGGATATTATTACACATGTAGATGAGATTGAGGTTAATACTATGCTGAAGTTGCGAGAAATTCTTTATAGTAAATTACCTGGTGAAAAAGTGCAAATAAAATATACTAGGAATGGAGAATCCTATACAATTAGTGTGGAATTAATGGCACAGGAAAGTTATTAAGATTATAATGGAAACCCTACATTAGAATTACAGATTCTGATGTAGGGCAATTGTATGAAAAAATAAATTCAATACTTGGTTGCATAATAGATATAGGCGTATTAATAATACGCCTATATACTTTATAGTATTTTACTTTGATCAAAGATTATAAAAAAATTTGTTGAATCCTATGATGAGAAAAATGAGTTTTAGGAATATAAAAATATATATTGTATTATAAGTAGTAGATACTAGAATACTATAAAAAGGATTTTAGCAACTAATGTCAAATTATATACGTAGATGAAAAACATTTAATTTTAAAAGCTAGCTTTTAATAACTGTTCATGATTTTATCATGAGAAAGTAACTAAATCAAAGAGTATTATTTCAATAGATGGATCACACAAAAAAGGTTGTATTTCGCTTCAGCTGATATAACTAAAAAATAGATTCAATAAAAAAAACCAGTCTATAATTATTGGTTAACTAAAGATATAACTTGAGTGGAGAATTTAGTCTTTTACCTCAGACGGCATATAACTGCTAAATATTAAATGCATATATATGGTAAATATCTTTGTTATTTACTTGAACTACATTTTATATAATAGTAATATGTAAAAGAATTAGGTTAAACTTATTTAATGGTGTTTATGTTAGTAAATAGCAAAATATGAGGAGGAGATTTAATGAAAATAAAAAAGAGTGTTGTTTTATTATCATTAATAATGTTAGTGTCTTTATTTTTTATGTCAAGTGTTTTTGCTTCACCTTTAGCTGAAACATATTGGTTTACTAATTTAGGAATTGGAGGAGCATCAACAATCGATTCTGAACTAGATCACATGGGTTATAATGGTCATATATATTGTGATACTAGTGCAACCTATGTAAGAAGAACAATGGATGATGATGCAGTTTTTGCATACGTAGGACATGGTTTGCCAGGAATACTTAACTGTAATAGTAGTGACTATTATTTATCAGCTTATAACATTACTAGTGACACTTATAACAGATCACTACAATATGCATTTGCTAATACTAGTGATAAACTGAGTAGTATTCGTTTTGCATATTATGGTGCTTGTTATTCAAACGTCTACTCGAGTACATATGGTAGGTTAACAAGTTATACAACTAGCAACCTTGATGCGTTAGCTGCGATGGGATTTAATGATAGTATTTACAATTCGGTCGCAACATATTTTGAAAAAAGATTGTTTATTTATTTGGACAATGGCAATACAATTTCTGCATCTAGAGAATATGCAGCCCAAGATTCTATTTCTCAATTCGGACTTTCAACCTGGAATAATTCACAAGTTGATACTTGTTCTATAACAGGGAATCAATATGTGAAATTAGAACCAGCTGCTTATGGAAATTAAAGGAGATATCTTTATGAAAAAAATGATAAGTATAGTGCTAATAATATTCATTATATGCTTGATGTTTTCAAGTATAGGAGTAGCTAATCAAGTCATATCGACTGACAATAATTCTAATGCAATTGAACAAGTAATAAACAGTAAGCAATTTGGCGAAGTTAAACAAATCAATTCAGATGAATGTTTGTTAGAAATGGCTGAAGATGATGTGATTTATCAAGATAATAAATACCAATATGTAGTAAATAGCAATGGTTCTATTGATTGTGTAGTTGCAATTGATATAATTGAATCTAATACAAACAAGTTTCTAACTAAAGAAGAGGTATTATCAAAATCTCAACTTTTTTTACAATCCATATATCCTGATTTTGACAAATATATATACGAAATAGAATATAATGAAGAAGATTGTAATTCAATATACTATTATTTAGTTGATGATGAAAATATTCACTATGGAGGCTATTGGGTAAGTTTCTTTGAATATGATGAAGTTAGAATGGTATCAAGTTTAATAGATTTAGATATTTATAACCAGACAAAAAACCAAGAAATAGCTATTAGCAAAGAGCAAGCAATAAACATATTATATAAAAATGCTGATATACCTGTTGATGCTTTAGAAAATAAGTCAAATCATGAAATATCTTGTTCTTTAGAATATGTAAAACGTTTCAATAAAGTTTGTTGGAATATTAATATTGAATGGATAACTGGTTCTGAGGGTGATTTGACATTTAAATCTGGTATAATGGCGCAAATTGATACTAACACTGGAGAAATTTTGTTTATCAGTTACACTAGATAAGTCTATTTTAAGCCTATATTTAACTAAAAAAAACGAGGGATATAAGAGGAAATTGAAAAAGTCATACAGTTATCATTGATATTTTTCGAAAAATTCCTTATAAAAAGTTTCATATATAGTTGCTTCATAAAATATAACGGAGAGAAGAGGCTTTGTAGTTAGCCGTCTTCTTTCTTTTTATTTAAAAATATTTGTTTTTGCTTCGTTCAACCTACATTAACTTCGTCTTATTTGTAATATCTAAAGGAATACTTGTATTGCTTGCTATCCCGTAAAGGTCATAAAGAATAAAATAATAATGGTTCCGATGTTTGTTTTCTTGAATAATTTATAAAAAAACATTATAATTTTCCTATAACGAAATAAGGGGCACAAATAATGAATAAAAAAGACAAACAAAATTTAAAGAAAAAAAATGATTATATTGAGGAGAAAAATGAGTTTAAAGTAGCTTTGGGGAAAAATAAATATTTTTGGTTGTCGGGTTTATGTTTGCTCTATTTTTTAAAAATATATAATCCTGCATTTGCTTGGTTTGGAGCCTTTGGTGCATTGGCATTTTATAAGAATTCAAATAAGTATTTAAGCAAATTAATATACATTAGTATTTTAGGACTGATAGGTTTTATAGGATTATTTATATCATAAGAAGAGAAGTATACAATAAGTATGATACTATAAGTATTGAAAATATGTGAAATTCTTATGTTTAATAAAAAAAGTATATGCAATAATTTTAGACGGAAATAAGTGTGGGAATATAAATATTTTATTCAATAAAGTATAAAGGCTAAAAATATATTAGATAAAAAGGTGATGCTGTGAAGGATTTAGAAATAAAGGGATTTAAATTTAATGAGACGATTGAAGGGTTTTTATTTATTAAACATATAGAATATAGAAAAGCAAAAAACGATTCTGTTTATATTGATATGACATTATCAGATACATTTGGAGATGAAGTAAATGCTAAAATATGGAATGCTAAAGAAATAGATTCATCCATATATAAAGCTGGTATTGTGGTAAAAGTTTCAGGAATGATACAAAAATATAATAATAAAACACAATTAATTATTAATAAAATTAGAACAACAAAGGATAATGATGAAGTAAATATTGAAGATTACATTGAATCAGCACCAATAGACTCAAAAAAAATGCTTGTAGAGATAAAAGAATGTATAAAATTATTTGAAAATGAAGAATTAAAGAAATTGACTTTAACCTTATTAGAAAACAAAGAACAGAAGTTAATATATTATCCAGCAGCTAAAACACATCATCATAATGTAAAAGGTGGATTATTACATCATATTTTAACAATGCTGCGTGTCGGGCAGTCTATAAGTGATAATTATGATTTTATCAATAAAGATTTATTGTACTGTGGTGTTATTGTGCATGATTTAGCAAAAGTGGATGAAATATTATCTAATGAAATAGGTCTAGTTGAGGATTATACTAAAGAGGGTAAGTTGTTAGGACATATTATCCAAGGTATAAATGAAATCGATAGAGTTGCTGATGAATTGAAGATAGACCATGAATTAAAAATTTTAGTTCAGCATATGATATTATCACATCATTATCATCCCGAATATGGTAGTCCTAAAAAACCTCTTATTCCTGAAGCAGAATTATTACATTATTTAGATATCATGGATGCTCGAATGTATGCTATGAATAAGACTCTATGTAAGGTGAAAGAAGGAGAGTTTGCTGAAAGAAACATATCACTAGAAGGAAGAAGTATGTATAAAAGCGATATTAATAGTTTAGGAGATTTGACAAAATAAGATGAGTGGAAAGATAACTACAAAGGATTTTGAGATTCACAGTTATGAAGTAGATAATAATTACTATTTAACAGCGGAGTCTTTATTGAGCTATTTTCAGGATGTTGCAATGGTGCAAAGTGATGAGTTAGGAGTTGGAAATGAGTACCTATGTAGAGAAGGTTTAGCTTGGGTGTTAATTGATTACTCAGTTGATGTGACTAAATATCCAAAATATAAAGATAAAATAAAAGTTATAACTACCCCTACAAGTTTTAGTAAGTTGTTTGGGTATAGAGATTTTGTTGTTTGCAATGAAATGGGAGAAAAAATGATTGTTGCAAAAACAAAATGGACATTAGTAGATACAAAAAAACGCAAACTTAAGAGAATTAACGAAGAAATTTGCAAAATATACGGGGTGAATTGTGTAAACGATAGGAAAATTAAATTTGAGAAACTAATTATTCCGGAGAACGATAGTATAGTTAAAAGCTACACTCCTCTATATAGAGATATAGATTTTAATAATCACTTAAATAATAAGTGTTACATAACTTGGGCAGTAGATACTATACCATTGAAGATAGTAAAATCTTACGAATTGTATAGATTTAAAATAACTTATAAAAAAGAAATAAAATATGGAGAACATGTTAATGTGATTACAGATATTATAGATATAAATGAAGATAAAAAAGGATTACATAAGATAGTCAAAAATGATGGAGATGTTGTATGTATACTTCACACTTGTTGGAAATTGCGATAACTATGGAAATTAACAAAAAAACACTTGACACATAAAGGATTCAGAATTATAATTGTGTCTAATATAATTTAATATTAAAAAGCGATGACGAAGAGAAAAGTGCCAATTGCTTTAACTTAGAGAGCTAATGGTTGGTGGAAATTAGTGTTAAAGAGGTATGTAATACTCACTTTTGAGTTTCTTAGCTGAAAAGATTACTTAGTAGGTTGAGACGGTTTTTTCCGATATATAAATATATGGTTGAAGAGGATAACTCCGACCTGAACAAATGAGGCAGTTTATTTTACTGCAAAATAGGGTGGTACCACGATGATAATATAAATCTTTCGTCCCTATAAGTACATTCATACTTATAGGAATGAAAGGTTTTTTATTTTATAACAGTACAATTATTAGCATTAAATAATGTTATAAATCAATTAAATTTAGGAGGAATTATTATGAGTAAAATGTATTACGAACAAGATTGTAATTTGGATTGTTTAAAAGGAAAGAAAGTAGCTATTATTGGATACGGAAGTCAAGGACACGCACATGCTTTAAATTTAAAAGAAAGTGGAGTTGACGTTATTGTAGGTTTATATGAAGGCAGTAAATCTTGGGCAAAGGCAGAAGCTGAAGGTCTGAAAGTTGCAATAGCTGCAGAAGCAAGTAAAGAAGCAGATATAATCATGATGCTTGTAAATGATGAAAAACAACCTAAAATATATCAAGAATGTATTGCCCCTAACTTAACAAAGGGTAAATATTTGGTATTTGCACATGGTTTTAATATTTTATATAGTCAAGTTGTGCCACCAGCAGATGTAAATGTATTTATGGTTGCACCAAAAAGTCCAGGACATATCGTAAGAAGAATGTATCAAGAAGGAAAAGGAGCTCCTTGTCTTGTTGCAGTACATCAAGATATATCAGGAGATACTAAAGAAATTGGTTTAGCGTATGCAGCTGGTATTGGTGGTTCAAGAGCCGGTATTTTAGAAACTACATTTAAAGAAGAAACAGAAACAGATCTTTTTGGTGAGCAAGCGGTTCTTTGTGGTGGAGTAACAGAACTTATTAAGGCAGGATTTGATACGCTAGTAGAAGCAGGATATCAGCCTGAGAGTGCTTATTTTGAGTGTCTTAATGAAATGAAACTTATTATTGACTTAGTAGCAGAAGGTGGCTTTAGTCAAATGAGATATTCAATTAGTGATACAGCTGAATATGGAGATTACAAAATTGGTAGAAGAATTATTACAGAAGATACTAGAAAAGAAATGAAAAAAGTTTTAGAAGAAATACAGAATGGAACATTTGCAAAAGAATGGTTAAGTGAAAATAGTGTAAATAGACCATATTTTAATTCTATGAGAAAAATAGAAAGTGAACATTTAATTGAAAAAGTTGGCAAGAAATTAAGAAGTATGATGCCATGGATAAAGGCTAAACAATAAGGAGTTGAAAAACATGAGTAGTAAAGATGTAAAATGTGGATTTCAAAAATCTCCCCATAGATCATTATTTAAAGCTAGTGGATATACAGAAGAAGAAATTAATAGACCGCTTATCGGGATAGCGAATTCATTTAATGAGATAGTTCCAGGACATGTTGAATTAAGAATGATTGCTGAAGCTGCTAAAAAGGGAGTATTGATGGCAGGGGGAACTCCTTTAGAATTTCCTACAATTGCTGTTTGTGATGGAATAAGTATGAATCATATTGGAATGAAATACTCATTACCAAGCAGAGAGTTGATAACGGATAGCATAGAAATTATGGTAAAGGCGCACGGTCTTGATGGTATTGTATTAATACCTAACTGTGATAAATCAGTACCTGCAATGTTGATGGCAGCTGCTAGGTTAAATATTCCTGCCATAATTATTAGTGGTGGACCTATGCTAGCTGGTAAACATAAAGGAAAATCTGTAGATTTAATAACTGTATTTGAAGGAGTAGGAGCTGTATCAACTGGGAGCATGACAGAAGAAGAATTATCTCAATTAGAGGATAGTGCATGTCCTACGTGTGGATCATGTTCAGGTATGTTTACTGCTAATTCTATGAATTGTATGACAGAAGCTTTAGGAATGGCATTGCCAGGGAATGGCACTATCCCAAATGTGTATTCAGAAAGAAAAAGATTAGCAAAACAATCTGGAATTAAGATTATGGAATTGGTTAATAAAGATATAAAGCCAAGAGATATTTTAACTCCAAAAGCTTTTGAAAATGCATTTACAGTAGATATGGCATTAGGGTGTTCTACAAATACCGTTTTGCATCTTACTGCTATAGCAAATGAAGCAAAAGTTAAATTTGATTTAAATAATATAAATGAAATAAGTTTAAAAACACCTAATTTGTGTAGATTAAGTCCTGCTGGACCAGATCATATCGAAGATTTATATGAAGTGGGTGGAATAATGGCAATAATGAATGAACTAGATAAAAAAGACTTGTTATATACTGATATCATAACAGTTAATGGTATTACAGTTGGAGAACAAATAAATAACAAAGAAAAAGTAGGAAATAATATTATTGCTGATATTGATAAACCATATAGTATTACTGGAGGAATTAGAGTTTTAAAAGGGAATATTGCTCCTGATGGTGCAGTAGTAAAACAATCTGCAGTAGCAAAAGAAATGATGCAAAAAAAGACAGTAGCAAGAGTTTTTGAAGAAGAAGAAAAAGCAGTTGAAGCTATCTTGCAGGGAAAAATCAACAAAGGGGATTGTGTAGTTATAAGATATGAGGGTCCAAAAGGTGGACCAGGAATGAGGGAAATGCTAACGCCAACATCTGCACTAGCAGGAATGGGATTGGATAAAGATGTAGCACTGATTACAGATGGAAGATTCTCAGGGGGAACTAGAGGTGCAGCAATTGGGCATGTTTCGCCAGAAGCAAGTGAAGGAGGACCAATAGCATTGGTTCAAGATGGGGATATTATTGATATTGATATAATAAATGGAACATTAAATATGTTAGTAGATGATAGTGTGCTTGAAGAAAGAAGAAAATCATTAGTTGTTAAGACCCCTCAAGTACAAGGATATTTAAAGAAATATTCTACAATGGTATCTTCAGCATCTACAGGGGCTATTCATTATTAATTATTAAGGGGGAGCAAAATGGGAGTAATTAGCGGTTCGCAAATTTTAATTGAGTGCTTAAAAGAACAAAACGTAGATACGATATTTGGATATCCAGGTGGTGCTGTTATTCCTCTGTTTGATGCGTTATATGATGAAAAAGATTTTTTTAATATATATAGAACAGCTCATGAACAGGAAGCTACGCATGCTGCAGATGCATACGCTCGCACAACTGGTAAAACAGGAGTGTGCATTGTAACATCTGGGCCTGGAGCTACAAATACTGTTACAGGTATTGCGACAGCGTATATGGATTCTATACCAATAGTTGTTTTAACTGGTCAAGTGGCGAATTCATTATTAGGTAAGGATTCGTTTCAGGAAATAGATATAACTGGAGTAACCATGCCAATTACGAAGCATAATATATTAGTTAAAGATATTAACGAATTAGATTCTGCTATCAATAAGGCTTTTAGAATTGCTAATTCTGGCAGACCGGGTCCAGTATTAGTTGATATACCAAAAGATGTGTTTATGACAAAAGTTGAATATTCCCCTTCTAAAAAGGTATATATAGAGCCTGAGAAGAAAACCATTGATATCAAAAATGCAAAAAAAGTTGCAGAATATATTAATTCATCTCAAAAACCTGTGATTTATGCAGGGGGTGGAGTTAAAATGTCCGATGCTTCAGATATTATGGTGAAATTATCAGAAAAATCTAATATTCCTGTAGTAAACACATTAATGGGATTGGGTTCTATTGATAGAAATAATCCTTTATCTCTAGGGTTGGTAGGGATGCACGGTTTTAAAGAAGCTAATTTAGCTGTTACAAATTGCGATTTATTCATTGCAATAGGAGCAAGATTTAGTGATAGAGTAACAGGAAATAAAGAAAGGTTTGCACCCAATGCAAAAATAATTCATCTAGATATAGATGAGACAGAGATAGATAAAAATATGACCTCCCATATGTCATATGTATGTGATATAAAAAGCTCTCTACAATTAATAATTGATTTAGTTGAGGAAAATAGTAGAGAAAACTGGTTAAGTACAGTTGAAGATTGGAAAGTAAAAAACAAATGTGACATGAAAGAATTCGTTGCAAAAAATATTATAACAACAATAAACAGAAGGTTTAATAATGAAACTATTATTGTTACAGATGTAGGACAGCATCAAATGTGGACTGCGCAATATTGGAAATTTAATCATAACACAAATTTAGTTACATCTGGAGGGCTAGGCACCATGGGTTATGGATTAGGTGCGGCCATAGGAAGTAAGATTGGTAATCCTGATAAGGATGTAGTGTTATTTGTGGGAGATGGCGGTTTTAGAATGAGTTGTAATGAACTGCTTACAGTAGCAAAATATAATTTGCCAATATTGATAGTGCTAATAAATAATAATACGTTGGGTATGGTAAGACAATGGCAAAAGATGTTTAGTAATATGAGATATATGGAAACTGATAATGCTGACACAGTTGACTATATTAAATTAGCTGATGCTTATGGGATAGATGCTGAAAAGATAGATAATATAGACAGATTAGAAGAAATTATGTCTAATAGAGATAAAATGACAAAACCTTTATTAATAGAATGCAAAATAGATAAAGACGATTGTGTTTTACCTATTGTACCACCAGGAGAAGCTATAGACGATCTAATAGTAGATTTATACTAAACATGTATGTAACTGAAAGTAAGGGAAGTGATTATATTGGGGAAAAAAATATTCTTTTTTGACACCACTTTAAGAGATGGGGAACAATCTCCTGGATGTAGTATGAATTTGAAAGAAAAAATTCAAATGGCAAAACAATTAGAAAAATTAAATATGGATGTGATTGAAGCTGGATTTGCTGCATCCTCACCAGGAGACTTTCAAGCGGTAAAATCAGTAGCAGAAGAAATAAAAAATTGTACTGTTGCTGTATTAGCTCGAACTGTTCAAGGTGATATAGATAAAGGATGGGAAGCAATAAAGAATGCAGCTAATCCAAGAATTCACACCTTTATAGCTACTTCAGACATTCATATGAAATATAAATTAAAATTGAGTGCTGAGCAAGTGATGGAAAGAGCAGTTGAAATGGTAGCTTACGCTAAAAAATATTGTGGCGATATCGAATTTTCAGCTGAAGACGCAACTAGAAGTGATCCAGTATTTCTTGCTAAAATATTTGATAAAGTAATTAAAGCTGGAGCTACTACTATTAATATTCCCGATACAGTAGGATATACGACTCCGGATGAATTTACTGAGTTTATTTTAAAAATAAAGAATGCATCTAAATATCTCGACAACGTAAATATTTCTGTTCATTGTCATAATGACCTAGGGTTAGCTGTTGCAAATACTTTAGCAGCCTCAAAGGTTGGAGCTGTTCAATTTGAATGTACAATAAATGGTATCGGAGAACGAGCAGGTAATGCAGCATTAGAAGAGTTGGCAATGATTTTAGATGTAAGAAGAGATATTTATAATCTAGATTTTAATATTGACACTCGACAAATAATGAAAACCAGTAATTTATTATCTAGAATAACTGGTGTTCAGGTGCAACCTAATAAAGCCATAGTTGGTGCTAATGCTTTTGCACATGAATCTGGAATACATCAACATGGAGTAATAAATAATAAAAAAACTTATGAGATAATGACTCCAGAATCCATAGGACTTACTACTAATAAAATGGTTATGGGTAAACATTCTGGAAGACACGCATTTAAAGAAAGAATACAATCTTTGGGATATGAACTTAATAAAGAAGAATTAGAAATAGCCTTTAAACAATTTAAAGAATTAGCAGACAAGAAAAAAGAAGTATTCAATAGAGATATAGAAGCTATTGTATCGAAGAGAGCAATAGAAGTAAAAGAAATATATAAGTTATCAAAATATGTTATAAATAGTGGAAATACTATAACTTCAACTGCAACAGTTATGCTAAGTACAGAGGAAGATAAAATAGAGAATGTAGCAACTGGAGATGGTCCTGTTGATGCAGCATTTAATGCTATTGAAAAGATTGTAAATCTAGAAACGGTATTAATTGACTATTCACTTCAATCTGTAACAGAAGGGAACGATGCGTTAGGTGATGTAGTGGTGAAATTGAAGTATAAAGGCAGTATATATAAAGGTAGAGGATTAAGTACTGATATAGTTGAAGCCAGCGTTAAAGCGTATATATACGCAGTAAATAAGATATTGAATGAAAAACAAATGGGTGTGGCAGATGAATAAAAAAATTGAGATATTTGACTCATCATTAAGGGATGGAGCTCAAAGTAGAGGGATATCATACTCTCTTGAAGATAAATTAAAGATAACTAAACAACTTGATAATTTAGGTGTAAATTATATAGAGGCTGGAAATCCTGGATCTAATTTAAAAGATAGAGAATACTTTGATGAAATAAATAAATATTCTCTGAAAAATGCTATATTAGTTGCTTTTGGAAGTACTAGACGAAAAAATATACGTGCAGAACAGGACAAAAATTTGCAAGACCTACTTTCTGCAAAAACAGAGGCGATAAGCATATTTGGTAAATCATGGGATTATCATGTTGAAAATGTTATTGTTACTAGTTTAGAAGAGAATATTCAGATGATATTTGAAACTATTTCTTATTTAAAAAGCAAAAATAAAGAAGTGCTATTTGATGCTGAACATTTTTTCGATGGATATAAAGCAAACGCTAAATATGCTATTGAAACATTAAAAGCAGCTCAAAGAGCAGGTGCTGACTGTTTAGTACTATGTGATACAAATGGAGGTAGTTTTCCAGATGAAATCTTTGAGATAACAAAATACGTAGTGGAAAATTTAGATGTAAAAGTAGGAATTCATTGTCATAACGATACAGGTATGGCTGTTGCTAATTCTTTAATGGCAGTAAAAGCAGGGGCAAAACATATACAAGGTACTTTTCTAGGGATAGGTGAAAGATGTGGTAATGCAAACTTATCTACGATAATACCAAATTTACAAACAAAACAGGGATACTCATGTATAAAGGATGAAGAAATTAAAAATCTCACATCATCGGCAAGATATGTAGCTGAGATTTCAAATATTAGTTTAGATCAATCCATGCCATATGTAGGGATAAATGCTTTTGCCCACAAAGGTGGCATGCATGTAGATGGTATTATGAAAGCAAAAGGTTCATTTGAACATATTGAACCAGAAGTTGTAGGCAATAATAGAAAATTTTTAATGTCTGAAGTATCAGGTAAAAATACTGTAATAGGTAGAATAAAAAAAATAGATCCTTCGATTACAAAGGAATCTCCTGAAACAAAAGAAATTGTTGATTTACTAAAGAAGTTAGAGAGGGAAGGATATCAATTTGAAGGAGCAGAAGCTTCGTTTGAACTTGTAATAAGAAAGTATTTAGGAAAATATAAGCCCTTTTTTAATCTTGAGTATTATAAAATTATTGAAGAAGAATCAAATGATAAGAATAATGGATGTTCTGCCTCGGCATTAATTAAAGTAAAGGTAAATGATAAAGTTGAGATGACTGCAGCAGAAGGGAATGGTCCCGTTAATGCAATAGATAAGGCAATTAGAAAGGCACTAGAGTTATTTTATAATAATTTGAAAGATTTTCATCTTTCTGATTTTAAAGTAAGAGTGTTAAATGGAGCTAATACAGCTGCAAAAGTGAGGGTTTTAATTGAATCTACAGATGGAATTGATTATTGGAGTACAATAGGAGTATCTACAAACATAATAGAAGCAAGTGTAAATGCATTAGTAGACTCAATAGAATATAAACTGATCAAAGATATAGAAAACACAGATATGAATGATGGGAATGAGGATAACTCGAATAATTCTAGCTGTGCATGTGGGACTAGATAGTTGTAGGCCTATGTCAATTTATAGAAGTTGATTAATTTGCTAGTATGGGAGGAAAATAAATATGGATTATAAAATAGCTGTTATTAAAGGTGATGGCATAGGACCAGAAGTTGTAGATTCAGCAATGAAGGTACTAGACATTATTGGAGAAAAATATAATCATAATTTTAATTACCAAGAAGTTTTAGCTGGTGGGATTGCATATGATACGTATGGAGAACCACTTCCGACTGAAACAGTTACTGTTTGTAAAGATTGTGATGCGGTGTTACTAGGAGCTGTAGGTGGTCCTAAATGGGATGATTTGCCTGGGGATAAAAGACCAGAGAGCGCATTGTTAGGACTGAGAAAACAGTTAGGTTTATTTGCAAATTTAAGACCTGCAATTTTATTTGATACACTAGTGGAAGCGTGTCCTTTAAAGCCAGAGATAATCGGTGATGGATTAGATATCTGTGTAGTCAGAGAACTTACAGGTGGGATATATTTTGGAGAAAAGGGATTTAAAGAAACAGAAATGGGTCAAGCAGCCTATGATGTAATGATATATTCGGAAAAAGAAGTAGAAAGAATTGCAAAAGTTGCTTTTGAAATGGCGCAGAAAAGAAATAAGGTTGTAACTAGTGTCGATAAAGCTAATGTTTTAGAAAATTCAAGAACATGGAGAAAAACTGTAGAAAAAGTTGCAAAAAGCTATCCTGATGTAGAGTTAAATCACATGTATGTAGATAATGCAGCAATGCAACTAATTAGAAATCCTCAGCAGTTTGATGTGATAGTTACAGGCAATATGTTTGGAGATATATTATCTGATGAAGCTAGTATGATAACTGGATCAATAGGAATGCTCCCATCAGCAAGTCTAGGGGACAATAATAAAGGTATGTATGAGCCAGTACATGGTTCAGCACCTGATATTGCAGGAGAAAATAAGGCTAATCCTATTGCTACTATTATGTCTCTAGCCATGATGTTAAAATATACATTTGCTTTAGAGGAAGAGGCTAAAAGCATTGAAGATGCAGTTAAAAAAGTATTGGATTTAGGATATAGGACATTGGATATTGCTTCAGAAGGGTATAAAACTGTAGGTACCAAAGAAATGGGAGATTTGATAATTTCAAATATCAACAAATAATAAATGAAGTAATCTATAATTTGCTTTTTATAGTTCGAATCAATGTATTTATACTTTGATTCGAATTTTTTATTTTCACTAAAATAGATAATGGGAGTATGTACAAAATACACTTTGATAATTCATTTTAGGGACATCTTCAACTAAAAAATCTAAAAAGTCTCATTTTTTTGTTGTTTCAAACAATAGTAAAACAAAGTTTTTTTATTTTTGTACAAATAGTTTAATATTTCTAGTGTGGATTACATAATAATTATATAGATATAGAAAAGAGAGGTGTAGAATATGAGTTTAAGAAAATTTATTTTTCTTGAAGAAATAGATGCAGGTTTTTCTATAAGTGATGCACAACTAGTAGGACACGTTCAATTTATTCAAAAAAAAGAAAAAATCCAAATGAAGATATTTATTGAAAATATAATGCCTGGCAATTATGGTATTGATTTAATATACTTGAATACAAAAATAAGGAATATAGGTAAGATTAATGTAAAAAATAAATTACAAGAAGAATTAAAATTTAAAGATAATTTAGACAATATATATGCTGTAATGGTTTATCCTCTTGATGGTAGAAAAACTATAGCAGTTGCAGGATATTTAAATGAAAAAGATAAAATTAACTTGCAAGAATTAGTAAAAAATAAAGATGAAATTAATAATAAAATTGAAAATACAGAAAATAAAAAAGTGTTTGAAAAAGAAAACGACAAAATAAAAAAACAAATAAATTCAAATAACAATCAAGAAATTAAAGAAAGTATACAAATCAAAGAAAAGATAGAGGAGAAGAATGTAAAAGAAGAATTTCAAGAACAAACAGATGTTGAAATTGAAAATAAAGATGAGTACAAAAGGGTAAAAAAATTTCAAGAGGGAGCATATAATAATCAAATATATTATTTATGGGAGAATATTGATTTTCTAGATACATATTTGGATAAAGTAGACCCATTTAAACAAAACATAAAAGATCATAAATGGTGGATTATTAATGAAAATAATTGTGATATACAATATTATTGTATATTGTATAATGGATATTTAATGCCAATGGTATATCCATTTATGAACTATAAGAATATTGGAAAAATTTATTCAGAAGATAATAATTGGATATTTGGGCTTGTAACACAAGAACACAATAATAAAAGCATTTATAAGTATTTTGTTTATGGTATTCCTGGTAGATTTTACATGCAAGAGCAGCCATTTAAAGGTAGTACTGGATATTTATATTGGCAATCAAGAGATGTTGAAAAAGATGATAAAGTAGGTTATTGGCTGTTATATGTAGATATTCAAACAGGAAAAATTGTAATACCTAGAAGACCAGTTAAGCCTCCACTAAATAAAAATATTATACATAATGATTTTTAAAAATATATAATCATAAATTGCCAGCATATTAATTCCTCTCTATAATCACAATAATAGTAGCTTATAAATGAGAGGAGGGATGATGATGAAAAGAACAATTGCCATAGTTGCAATATTTTTACTAGTTGCAATGTTTACATTTGGATGTGCTGGAACAGATACTACAAAAAGAGGGGATAGTCTTTATCGAGGATATAGTAATCCTGTAGTACCTGATTATAATGAGAACATAGCTAAAGATACAGATGATTATACAAGGGATAATATGAGATATAATTTAATTGATAATAACAATTATGAGGATTATATGTCGAAAAATAATAACTACAATGATTACATGACAGATAATAATAATTTAGCCACAAATGATAGCAAATCAAGTATTGAAAATTTATGTAATGACAAAAAAGAAGTAGAAAATACAACTGTAGCTATTAATGATGATACTTGTTATGTCGGATTAGACTTAAAAAACAACGCTGAATTATCAGAAACATTTAAAGAGAATTTGAGTACTAGCATTAAAAGACAAGATCCAAAAATAAATAAAGTTTATTTTACTACAGATGAAAATGCCATCGACAAACTAATGAAAATGGGAAACAATACTACAGACAAAAATTGGCAAGACATTAAAAATTTGTTTAGGTAAAATATAAAAAAAGGAAAGGATTAATATCCTTCCCTTTTTTATGAATAAATAACAAGTAAAATGTTAATAATATAATTAAAATTATATTGACATGAATAATCATTATTGTTATAATACTGTATTTGACAAAAATTAGTTTGCATGATACAATATACAATAAGCAAATAGCTGAGGTGATTAAATGAGTAACAATAAAACTCTTACAGAAATAAAAGAAGGGTTAGAAAATTACGTAGGTCATAGAGTAAGGTTAAAAGCAAGCAAAAGTCGGAAAAGAGTTATGGTTAAAGAAGGTGTAATAGAGGGTACTTATCCCAGTATTTTTGTAATAAAAGTTGAAGAAGATAATAAAAATACTCGGAAATTATCATTCTGTTATTCAGATTTATTGACACATAATGTTGAACTTACCTTATGTGATAGTAATGAAAATATACTATGTGGCTAAAAAACTGTAGAAGTACAGTTTTTTTTTTGCAGAAAAATAATTTTATTGTGTTAAGAGAAAGAATATTGTTGTATAATACAAAAAAAGATAATTAAGAAAAGTTACTATATACATCATTAAGATACTCATATTTTTCTTATTTTAGATAAAAATAGTATACTATAGTATATTATTATTTATGTAATTAGGAGGAAATTGATTGAGAGAATGTGTATTAAATATTGAGTCAGAAATAGGAAGGTTAACACACGTACTGTTGCACAGACCAGCAATAGAATTAGAGAGAATAACCCCTGAATATCTACAAGAAGTTTTATTTGAAGATATCCCTTGGTTAAAAAAAATGCAAGAAGAACATGATAACTTTTCTAAGCAACTTTCCACTAGAGGTGTAGAAGTTTTCTATGTTGAAAAATTATTGATAGATATACTAAAAAAAGAAGAAGTTAAGAAAGATGTTATAAATGAATCCATAAAATTATTTTTTAGATGTAATGAACATATAAAAGAAGGTATGTATGAATACTTATGTAATAAATCACCTGCGCAAATTAGTGGTTATTTCATTGGAGGAATATGTAAAGAAGATATAGTAACATTGGAGAGAAAAAAGGTATTATCTGACTATATAGAAGATGGCGAATATTTTTATTTAAATCCTTTGCCCAATTTATATTTCATGAGAGATCCAGCCACTGTAATTGGTAATAGATTAATAATTAACTCCATGAGTAATAATATCAGAAAGCGGGAAAGTTTTATTATTAAGATGATATATAAACATCATGAGCTGTTTTCTTTATATAAAAAAGAATCGTATTATGAAGAAAATACTAATTATAGCATTGAAGGGGGAGATATATTAATACTAAATAAAGAAGTGATTGCCATAGGTTGTAGTCAAAGGACAAGTATACCGGGCATAGAATTACTTTGTAAAAATTTATTTAAAAATAATTTATCAGTTAAAGAGATACTAGTGATACAAATTCCAAAAGTACGTGCTTTTATGCATTTAGACACTGTGTTTACAATGGTTGATTACGATAAATTTACTATATTTCCAGGAATTATTGATAAAGTCAATGTTATAAGGATTTCAAGAGGAAAAGATAATAATATGATATTTGAAAGGGAAAAAGATTTAGTTACTACTCTTAAAAAAAGTTTAAAAATAAGAATTATTAATTTGATTGAAACAGGAGGAGGAAATGAAATTATTGCGGCTAGAGAACAATGGAATGATAGTACTAATACTTTAGCGATTTCTCCAGGAGAAGTAATTACTTATAGTAGGAATGAAGCTTCCAATAAAATACTGAGAAAAAATAATATATCTGTTATTGAAATAGATGCTTCAGAGTTAGTAAGGGGTCGTGGAGGTCCGAGATGTATGAGTATGCCATTGAGAAGAGAGGATTTAAACTAGGAAGGAGAAAAATTGTATGACAATAAATCTTAAAGGGAAAAGTTTATTAACTCTATTGGACTATTCCCAAGAAGAAATAGAATATTTATTAGATTTATCTATTAAGTTAAAGAAAAAAAAGATTTCAGGACAAAGAGGTAATCTATTAAAAGGAAAAAATATAGTATTACTTTTTGAAAAAACATCTACTAGAACTAGATGTGCTTTTGAAGTAGCAGCATTTGATGAAGGAGCTAATGTAACATTTTTGACGAATAGTCAGATGGGGAAAAAGGAGTCGATTGAAGATACTGCTAAGATATTAGGTGCATATTATGATGGGATAGAATTTAGGGGGTATAATCAGGAGACGGTGGAATTACTTAGTGAGTATTCAAAAGTGCCAGTGTGGAACGGTTTGACTGATATGTATCATCCTACACAAGTCTTGGCTGATTTTATGACAATTGTAGAACATGTTAATAAACCTCTAAAAGATGTAAAATTTGTTTATGTGGGGGATGCTAGGAATAATGTTGCCAACTCATTAATGATAGGTGCGGCAAAAATGGGTATGAATTATGTTGAGATTGCTCCAAAAGAATTATTTCCAGATAAAAAATTTACTCAGGAAATTAATGATATAGCGCAAAAAAATGGAGGTAATATACAAATTACATATGATATTGAAGAAGGAATAAAAGGTGCTGATGTAGTATATACGGATGTTTGGGTATCCATGGGAGAAGAGGATAAGTTTGAAGAGAGAATAAAATTGTTACTACCATATCAAGTAAATATGGATATGATTAAAAACACAGGAAATGAGAATGTAGTATTTCTTCATTGTCTACCTGCATTTCATGATTTGAACACAACTTTTGCTCAACAAGTATATAACAAATATTCTTTAAAAGAAATGGAAGTAACTGATGAAGTTTTTAGAAGTAAATATTCCAAAGTGTTTGAGGAAGCTGAAAATAGAATGCATACGATAAAAGCGGTAATGTGTGCTAGTTTAGCACTATAAAAGTTAATTAAAAATTAATATTGCGGTTTTAAACACTAGTATTTGTAGAGAAGTATAAAAATTCTCTACTTTTTTTATTTCACAGTCATTTTTTGCAGGCATCTATAATAAAAATAATAAGACTAAATTATTATCTATTAGTAATTTTGAATATATTTTATAAGATAATTTAAGGGGGAAGTAGGATGCCTTTCGAATTAATTAAGGAATACATAATTGTAGATCAGGAAGTTAGTTCATTTGACACTCAAACAAGCTTAGAAGAGTTGGTTAAAATTGCGGATTATAAACCTAACATCAGGAATATTTTATTCGTAAATGGAGAAGTAAATGTAGCAAAACAAAGTGTTGAGGGAAACATACTTAATATTGACGGTGACTTAAACTACAAAATATATTATGTTGCAGAAGGTGGTTACTTAGAATGTACAAAATCCACAGTGCCTTATGACTATTCTGTTGAGTTGCAAGATTTGGAAGGAGATATAGAATGCTGTATCAATACAAATCTTGAACACATTGATTATAGAATTACCAATAGCAGAAAAGTAAATATAAAAAGTGTAATGAAAATACAAGGCAAAATAATTAAGAAAAGTAGTATACCAATGTTAAAAGATGTGCGTGAAATGGAAAATGTTCAAAAATTGAACGATAAAATTATAATAACAAAATCATCTATTAAGAATAACGAGAAAATATCAATAAAAAATAGTATTGATATCGGAGAACTTGACGAAACAGCATTAAAACTAATTGATATATCTACTAATATTATTGAATTAAAATCTAACAAATCACCAAGTGGAGTATTACTCTCTGGAAAGATATTATTAAAGGGTCTTTACTCTATTGAGAGTGAAGAGAAAAAAGACTATAAAAATATTGAAGAAGTTGTAGAATTTAGTCAATTCATTGAAAAAACTGGAGTAGATCGTATAGATAATTATTTTTATGTTCCTTCAGTAAAGAATATGACGTATGATTTTGTAACTTTGGAAGGTGAAAATGATATCCAACTAGAAATTGATTTAGGAATCAATACAGATATTACTTTTTATGAAAATATAGAATTTGAAAATATACAAGATTTATATAGTCCCGAAGTGAAAACAGATATAATTAATGAACAAATTAAAACATATTTTTTAGCTGCAGATTTTAAAGAAAACGTAAATGTTACAGAAGATATAGTTATACCTACTGAAATGCCTATAGAGAAAGTATTGTTAGTACAGGGAGATATAGTTGTTTCTGATATTGAAACTAGTCAGAATAATATTAATCTTGAGGGAGCTATAGATTTGAAAATGATCTATAAATTAAGCTCTGAAGTAGATGTAATAGAAAAATTTGAAAAACAAATACCTTTTACTTATAGTGTATCTTCAAACAAAAATAGTAATGAATTATTTGATTTTAACGCATTAGTAGAAGAAATACGCATAAACCAGAGAGGAAATTCATTTAATGTAGAAGTGGAGACCTTATTAACAGGAAATTTATATAATAAAATTAGTTTAAATTTGGTAAAAGAGATAATAAAAGTAGAAACAGATGAAAAAGAGGAAACAGGTGAGCATTATGCTATTAAAGCCCATTATAAACAACCAGGAGAAACCTTATGGGATATTGCAAAAGAAAATAGTACTACTATAATAAAAATACTAAATGACAATAATATTGAAAACGAAGAAAATGTAAAAGATTATGATCCTTTGGTTATATTAAAATAAGCCTCTTGATTGGTGGGGAAAAGATGATTATTCCAAAACAATATGACTTTTCAACAGTTTCAGGAATAAATGAAAATATGATAAAGCAACATTATATTATATACGAAGGGTATGTAAATAAATTAAACGAAATATGGTCATTATTAAATATGAATTTAGAGTTAAATAAACCTAATTCTACTTATAGTGATATTAGAAGTTTAAAACTAGGGGAGAGTTATGCATTAAACGGAATAAAACTCCATGAATTGTATTTTGAAAATATTACTGGGTGTGGTAAAGAACAAAAAGGATCAATTATTCAATGTATAAATAACAACTATGGAAGTTTTGAAGAATGGTTAATAAGATTTAAAAATATAGCGCTCTCCATGAGAGGATGGGTAGTATTGGCATGGGAACCTGTAGATTGCAGATTACATATATATGGGCAAGATATTCATGATAAAGGACTAATCTGGAGTTCATATCCCTTGTTGATAATAGACGTATATGAACATGCTTATGCACTGCAATTTGGTATTAATAGAAAAGAATACTTAGATGTAATAATGAATACAGTCAATTGGGATATTGTAGATAAGCGGTTTATTGAAGCGATAAATAAGCACTAAATACAAATAAAAAATGTGAAAATTTTAAAACCATCAAAAGATGGTTTTATTTGCTATGTAAAATATTTGTTGCAGAGACCTATTTGCAATTATTTAGATTATTGAAAACAGGTTAGTTTTAAAATTGTTTGCAAAAAGTAGAAATATACAATAAACATATCATTGCTTTATTATAATATACTACACGTATATCAACAGTTTTTGATTATCACATTACATGAATAAGAGATTTATATCTGATATTCAGGAATTATGAATTTTTCTGCAATATTGTTTTCAATGTGTGTACATACATAAGAACCCTTTAGATATTCAAAAATTTCAGGTAATGCAGTATTCATGTTATCTATAATAAAATCATTTGAAATTAATGAATTAATTTTTTCATTTTGTTTAGTATTACTAAACAAAAATGTTAATTCAATATTATTCTCTTCTATAATATCCTTTTTAATAATAAGCATTAAGTAATCTTTATGTTGTGATATCACTTCTACAGAAAAAAGAATTATTGCACGAAATAGAGGTATATTCATATTAATCCGTGTATCTTTACTAATTCTATTATCAACATCAAAAATTTTAATGTTTCCTTCATCCTTGATTGTTTGCATTAAAGATGAAATAAAATCATCTAATAAAACAGTTTTGGTACCTGCACTTATGTTTGTTGTGAGCGCTTTAAATATTTTTGAAAATTGTTGGAGGTTAATTAATAGATAATCTTGATCTATATTTTCACTAATTTTAGAAGATAGATCATCGCATAGTTTTGTGCCAATTTTACCTAGGAGTTCGGTATTACTTTTTGACAATGTAATAACTGATTCAATATGTTTCAATATATTCTGATATGCTATATTTTTTTTCTCTAAATCATGTTTTAGTGTCTCTTTTTCTTCTTTTAGACGATATTGTTCTAGAGCAGAACGAATAACATCTATAAAATCATTTTCCATATCCCAAGGTTTAGTAATAAATTTATAGACGTCTACCTGATTTATTGTAGCTAACACTTGTTGTATTTGAGCATAACCAGATAAAATGATTTTAACAGTATCTGGGTACTTTTCTTTGACAATTTTTAGAAGTGTTAACCCATTCATTTCTGGCATCCTCATATCTGTTACAACAACAGATATAGGAATTTTAGCCATGATTTCCAAAGCTTTTTTACCACCAGTTGCAAAATATTTATTATATTTTTCTTCAAGTAATCCACGTTTAATTGAGTTTAAGATATTGGGTTCATCATCAACAAAAAGTACATTGTAGTTTTTATCCATTATTATTTTCATCTCCCATAAGAAATTCTTCCAGTTCTTTTTCAAATATATCTTTTTGTATACCTAAATCCTTTAAAACATCAAGATTAAGATCCGTTTCATATCTTAAGCCTACGTTTAATACAGCATAATAATTTGCTATATATACTGCTTTGACTAAGTCTTTATTAATAATCGTATCTAACATAGGGGTATGATAATATAATGCTGCTTCGACGATAGGAAACGGTATGTCCCACCATTTCAACATAAATCCTCCATATTGGTTATGAGTATGTCCGAACATATCAATTTCTAATTCATTTGTTTCTATACCTAAAATACGAGTATTGTCTCGGAGAAATTGGCAATACTTATCCTTATAGAGCATCAACATAATGACAATTCCTATATTATGTAATAGCCCAGCCGTAAAAAAGATATCAAAGTTCTTGTTTTTTATATATTTTCTGTTAATTAGGTTAAGTATAGTTGTGGTTTTATAACTATGATCCCACAATACTTCGAAATACCGTATTATTTTTTTATCAATAATGATGCTTTCTAATATTGCTGTAGCTTGAATAATATTGCGAATATTATTGACTCCCAGATAAGTAACAGCCTTAAATATAGATATAGCTTTTAAGTTGTAGTACGCAGAATTTGCAATCCGTAATATATTCAATGTAAGAGCTTGATCTTTTTCAATTTTTTTAACAATTATATTTGTGTCTTCTCCGTCATCAATCATTTTGATCAAGGATAAATAACTTGATTCTATTGTTGGAATGTTTCCAAAATTATTTAGAGTATCAAATATATTATTCTTTTTCAAAAAATACTCTGTTTCAAAAAGATTGGTTATGATTTTCTCTAATTCATCATTATTCCATGGTTTATACATATATAATTTAGCAACGTTTTCTTTTAGAGATTTTATTAAAATGAGATCTTCAGAATAACCACTTAAAATAACTCTTAAAATATGAGGGTATTTTGCTTTAATTGTTTTTAGTAGCGAATACCCATCCATCCCAGGCATTCTCATATCAGTTATTACCATATCAATTGTATTTTTGCTTAGCAGATCTAAAGCTTCGTCACCACTAGCAGCAAAAATTGTTTCGTAAGGTTTGTCAAAAAAGGCTCTATTTAATGCTCTTAATATTTCTTTTTCATCATCTACAAAAAGAATTTTTTTCATTGTTCAACCTCAGTATTCTTATTAATTAAAGGTAAATGAATTTCAAAAACTGTACCACTGTCGGGGTTTGATGTTGCAAATATTTTTCCATGATGTTTATGGTGAATAATATCATATGAGATACTTAAGCCTAATCCAGTGCCACTACCTACTTCTTTTGTGGTAAAGAAAGGATCGAAAATTTTAGTCATTATTTTTTCTGGTATGCCATTGCCATTATCTGAGATTTTAAGTACAGTATAATTATTCTTAATAAAAGACTCTACCAGAATTAAGCCACGTTCATTAGAATTTTGTTTATTTTTTATTGCATAAACAGAGTTTACAATTAAATTAATAAGTACTTGCTGTATTTGTATTTTGTTACAATATATATCTAAATCAGGGTCAAAAGATTCTTGAATATCAGCTACATATTTTGATTCGTTTCTAGTAATAAGTAGGACCTCATTGATAATTTCCGAAAAAGGATAGGTCAGCTTCTTATCTTCTTCACCACCTCGAGAAAAATTTCGCAAGCTATCTACTATTCGAGTGACTCTAACAGCACCCTCTTTAGATTCAGCCAACAAATCACCGATATCGTCTAAGATAAAATCAGTTTTATATTTTTTTCCTATGGCTTCAAATTTTTCTGAAACATAAATATCAACATCGCTATTTAGTATAAAATCACGAAATTCATAGGTTGCATCGCTTATTTTTTTTACGTACTTACTTAATGTTTCTAGATTAGAACTTATATATCCCATAGGGTTGTTGATTTCATGGGCAACGCCAGCTGCTAATTCACCAATGGATATTAATTTTTCCTTTTGAATCATGTGAAATTTAGTTTCTTCTAATTGATTATTCAAATTAGCTAATTCTTTGTTTTGTTGCTGGGTTGTTAGTAGAAGTTTCTTTAATGATAAAATATTGGATCTGTTTTGTAAAGCAGATCTTAATCTAGCATTAAATACAATAATATCAATAGGTTTTGAAATATAGTCTTTAGCTCCATATTCGAAACACTTTTTAAAGCTAACTTTATCATCAACAGATGTAAGCATTATAATCGGTATATCACAAAAACGTTTTATCTTTCTAATTTGTTTTAATACCTCAATACCATTCATTTTAGGCATAATGATATCAAGAAGTATAATATCGTATTCTTTTTCAAAAAGTAATGACAATACTTGTTGAGGGTCCATGCAAAAATCTTTATCTAATTCTGAGAACTCACTAGCTAAAATGTCTTTTGCTACAGTTATATTAAATATTTCATCATCTACAACTAAAATCCTCATTTCTCTATCACCTACTAGTATTTTAGCCTAATTGTAACAAATAATTCTGTTCAATACTATAAAACATAATCAAATAAAATTTAAAAATTTGTTAGGAAGATTAGTTTAAGAGATAACCGTAATTTTTGCGTAAAAATACTCTTTCTTATAACTTTAAATAGAGTTATCTATCTAAAGAATTATTGTTAAGAAAGAGTAGTTTATGATTTATTAATTACTATGATTATGTTATGTATATCATAAATGAAATTTTCGGTTAGATATCTATTCCTGCGTTAAATCCAGAAGTAGTAGCTGTGTATAATGTTCCTCTATTAGTATTACAATCTCCAATACAGATTACTTCATCAACTAAATTTGCAAATTTGTTAGCTTCTAATGTTTTAGGTTTTACTCCCAAGGAAACTATTAATGTGTCAAAGTCCAATTCTTTGCTTTCTTCAGCACCCTCAATTATAACAGAATTTTCTTTTGCTTTAATTAATTTATGACTAGACATAATGGTTACGTTTTCTTTTTTAAGTAGCTGTAACATGGCTGTCATTGGAACTGGAGATACTGCAAGCATGCTTTTTTCATCTACCATTTCAATAATTGAAACTTTTTTACCTTTTCTCGCTAAATCTAAAGCAGTTTCACAACCTGTTAAGCCACCTCCGGCTATAATGATATTGTCTCCAACTTGCACTCTTCCTCCTTCTACATCTCCCACCCAGACAACGTTATCACCATCTAAACCAGGGATAGGAGGTATATTACTCTCTGCTCCAATTGCCACGATTAATGCATCTGGTGATTCTGATAATACTTTTTCAGGGGTTGCTTCTGTGGCTAATCTTAATTTTATACGAGGATGTTTGCTAGTCATTTTAATAGCCCACTTTAAATAAGCTTTTAAATCTGCCTTAAATTCTGGAGAGACTGCTAAATTTAATGTTCCTCCTAAATAATCTTCTTTTTCAAATAGTATGACATCGTGTCCACAGTCAGCAGATGTTATAGCTGCTTGCATTCCTGCTGGTCCGCCACCTATTACTACGACTTTTTTCTTTGTGTCAGCAATCTTTGGTTCGTATTTTAGTTCTAATTCACGACCAGCTTTAGGATTTACAGCACAAGCAACCCTAATGCCGTCCATGCCATGGGTACGATTTAAACAAAGTACACATCGTATGCAAGGGCGAATTTCTTCTTCTTTTCCAATACGTGCTTTATTTACACTATGAGGATCAGCAATTACAGTACGTATCATAGCACACATATCAGCTTCATCATTATTAATAATTTCAGCAGCTAAATCTAAATCAATGGAGCCTACTGTTGTTACAGGAATCTTTATGCCAGCCTTTTTAATCTTTGCTGCATAATGTGCATTATATCCACGTTTAAAATATGTAGGTTGAGTAGTAACAGGAACTAACTCATCATCTAATAGCATTCCAGCAGATACGTGTACCAAGTCAATTTTATCCTGTATTATTTTTATAAATTCTATTGTTTCATCTAACTCCACACCACCGGGAACAAGTTCAGCGGCACTTAATCGAAATTCTATGGCTAATTTATTGCCTACTTTAGCTCTAATTGCATCAAATAATTCACATGCAAAACGAGCTCTGTTTTCTATGCTACCGCCATATTTATCTGTTCTGTGATTAAATAATGGAGAGAAAAAGTTACTTACTAGTATGCCATGTCCTCCGTGTATTAGGATCATATCCATACCAGCTATTAAAGCTCTTTGTGCTGAGTCAACAAACATTTGGATCCAATTATTTATATCTTCTTGACTCATCATATCAATTGGAGATTTGCCTTCTTCTGGCATATCATGTCCCATTGCAAAACCTGCTAATTCAATAGAAGCTTTTGCTCCATAACGATGTACTGCGTCTGCTAAGACAGTAAGTCCAGGTATGACATTATTTGTGCCCATATTAACACAGTATCCGCTTGCATGGTCAAATGGTGGCGTTACCATAGATATACCAACAGTAACTATTCCAGCGCCTCCTTTAGCAAGTTCTTTTGTCCATTCTATTAACTCTGGAGTAACTAAGCCTTCGGCAGAAGCTAATCTTGGAGCGGCTGGAGATGTTTCAATCCTATTTTTTACTATCATATTTCCGATTTGAATGGGGCTAAAAACTTTGTTAAACTTTTCATTCATAAGTATTACCTCCAATTTTCAATAAATTTATTAGTCCGAATATTGTTATGTTAATTTAAAGATTATCATAGTTAATAGACTGCTGTCAATTTATTTACATACAACAGTCTATTAACTTTATCTATTTATAATAATTATGTTATAATGATAAAAAACTTTGAGGTAAAATTATGGAAAATTTAGATACAAAACAGAAAATATTTCAAATTTCAAAAAAAATGTTTTATGAAATCGGATATCATCATGCATCTCTTCAATCTATTGCAAAAGAATTGAATATTTCACATTCGGTTATATTTCATCATTATAAGAATAAAAAGGATCTTCTTACACAAGTTGTGAAGAGCTATCATCAATCTAGTGAAGCTATTATTAATGAGTTGAATTTAGATTTAAATATTTTAGAAATGCATATTCTTATTCATAAATTGAGTATGCTTCCATTAATGAAAGATAAAAAATTATTTAGACTTATATACGATTGTATTTTAGAAGATGTTACAGGGAATATTTTTTCAGACCCAATGAATGGAATCATGCAACGGATTAGTGACTATAGAAATGAACAGTTAGACGAAACAGAATATATATTGCTATTTAATACTTTTATAGGTCTTAGTAAAGAATTTACAGCAAATTTATATCGTGGTTCAATGCCTCAAACAGAAGATAGTATTGATAAGTTTTTAATCTATATTGTTCATTTATTATTTCAAGCTTCCAAAGAAGATATTAAAGAATCTATTAATAAAATGAATGATATTATTAAGATGGTTCATTACCACAAATTACAATTTACTATTATACAAGATTCTATTTCTAATAGTTTAACAGATATTATTGAATATGAATTTTACGATCATTTCAAAGTAGATTTTTTTAGAAATATTTTATTCGATGGGGTGGAGTCACAATTACTAAATAAGTATACAAAAGTGATAGTACTAACAAAATCATATGAATTGTCATCTTACCTAAATATTCCAGAATTGTTCAGTTGCTTAAATGAATTTAAAAATAAAAGTGAAGTGTTATATGAATCAATAAAAGAAATTCTTCCAAATACAGAATTCCTACCAATAATCAATAAGAGTAATCCATTAAATGTACAGAAAATATTTGAAGATTTCGAGAACCTTAATATTAATGTTTTAAGGACATTAGAAAGAATGAATATTCGATATAGTATAGATGAGAAGAGATATACTTTTGCATTTTTTATCTTATATTAAGTAAAAAAATGATAATGAAATACTATTTAGTTAGATTTGTATAATAGCGTTAATTCTTCATATATAGTTGATATAATGTTTTTGAGAGTCAGACTATAACTTTCAAAGAAGCCATTTTTATTATATAGCCTATATATTCCTCGCATTAGATTAGTTATCGTAATCGTTTTTCAAATATAATTATTTCAACACTATATTATATAAAAGTGAATTGAAGTTTATTTAAAGTACCTTTGTATAATTTTTTGTTTATTATAATAATATTTCAAGTATGTTTGTAAAAAAAAAGCAAAATGAATTTATTTAGAATATTGACTATTAGGTATCAAAATGTTAGAATTCTAACTAGATGAAATATAGGAGAGGATAATATGACGACTACAGAAGAAAATATTGCAGATTTGGCGAATTTATTGCCTATGTTTATTGGAACATTACTTGAAGGTAGTGTGATAAATATTCCTATAAAAATAAGCATAAGTGAAGAAAGAACTTTGATGTGTCTTCTTAATTATGAAGGAGATCCTATGACGGAGTACAGCAAAAGAGTAGGACTTAATAAGGGATCATTTACATCAGTAGCTGATCGATTGGAAAAAAAGGAATTGATTGAGAGGATATCTATAAGTGAGGATAGAAGAAAATATGGATTAATTCTTACTGATAAAGGTAAAAGGATTGCAAGAAAAATTGAATCTGACTTTAATGAACATGTTGCAAAAAAAGTAGCACAGTTGGAAAAAAAAGATATACTCGATTTAGAGAATTCTCTAGAAACTTTAGTAAAAATCATGTACAAATTGAAAGAAAGGAATGGTTGAGTTTGAACAAAAATAATAATATGAAAATGAAAGAAGATAGAACAATGATCTTGGACTCAATGCCTGTGAAAAAGGCAATATGGGCATTAGCTATACCCACCATGGTGGGCATGTTAATTCAAGTTATTTATAATATGACAGATACTTTTTTTATCGGGAAGTTAAATAATCCTAATATGGTTGCCGCTATATCAATATCTATGCCGATTTTTATGATTATTCAAGCATTTGGCAATGTATTTGCTATTGGAGGGGCTTCTCTAATATCTAGATTATTGGGAAAAGGAGAAAATGAAAACGCCAGTGAAGCAGGGGCTATTTCATTTTGGTCAACTTTAATTATCTGTACTATTGCATCTATCTTTGGGCTAATATTTATGGAACCAATACTAATGTTTTGCGGTGCGAGTGTCAATACCATTGGATTTGGAAAAAGTTATTTAGTGATTATGCTCTTAGGAAGCCCTTTTATTGGAATGCAAATGGCACTGGGAGGGTTGTTGCGATCTGAAGGTGCAACAAAAGAATCTATGAATGGTATGATGATTGGTTCTGTACTAAATATGGTATTAGATCCTATATTTATTTTGTTGTTAGATATGGGGGTTGCTGGGGCAGCTTTAGCTACTACTATTGGAAATATGGTAGGTTTTTCATATTACATAGTGTTTTATTTAAAAAAACATGGGGTTATATCTATTTCTCTAAAGCATTTTAGTTTTAATAAAAAAGCATATGCTGATATATTCAAAATTGGTATTCCTGCATCACTGGGCATGATTCTAATGAGCATAGGCTTTGCTCTAGCAAATGTTTTTGCAGCTAGTTTTGGAGATGATGTAGTAGCTGCAAATGGAGTAGTTATGCGGGTTACAAATATTGCAATAATGCTTACTATGGGGTTAGCCCAAGGGTGTCAGCCTCTTATGGGATATAGTTATGGGGCTAAAAGATATGACCGTTTACTAGAGACAATAAAAAGAACAATTATTATAGGTACTATTATGTGCAGTATATTTGCATTATTATTTATTCTATTCTCCGAGATTTGGGTAAAAGTATTTATTAATGATGCAAGAGTTATTGAATTGGGAGTAAAAATTATTAGAGTATTTGTATTGGCTATGCCATTTTTAGGAGTTCAGATGGTATTAATGACCATGTTTCAATCTCTTGGGAAAACAATGGAGTCATTGGTTATATCTCTCGGAAGACAAGGCTTGTTTTTCATTCCTGCGTTGATTATTTTTAGTTCAGTATGGGGATTTAATGGATTTATCTTTGCTCAACCCATTGCAGATATTGCGACTACAATGCTTTCGTTGATATTGTTTTTAGTTATGAGAAATAAACTAGATATTTCTTCTAAAGAAATGTCAGATGATGATATTATGCCACAAGACCCTTTAATTGAAGGAGAGTAAAGTTTTTAATCAAATATAATTTTATAAAATACAAATGAGTTTTACTTACATAAATTTAAAAATAAATATGAAAAGATTATAATATAAAAGGGATTCTATAATTTAAGAATCCCATTACTTTATAGAGTATAAAATATTTCTTTTTTTATTTACAATCTAAGAGAAATGTAGTAATTTTAAGATGCATTTTTATGAATAATGATAGAAGTCTATAAATTAGCACATAAATTTCTATTACAACAAAATATTATTTATCATATGATACAGGGTATCGTTCTTTTAAAGTTTGTACTCTGTCTATGTAGGCTTTGTTTTGTTTCTGAGTCAAAAGATATTTTTTTATTTGAGGTTGAACTGTGCTATAATCCATAATTTCCTTACCAGCCTTGTCAGTTAATAGAATAATATGATATCCAAAAGTTGTTTTAACATTGCTTTCAATATCTCCAATATTCATCTGGAAAACTACTTCATCAAATTCTTTAACCATTTGACCTCTTTGAAAAAAACCTAAATCACCTTTATTATCTTTTGATGGACATTTAGAAAACTTTTTAGCGGCATCTTCAAAACTTATTTTGTTAGATTTAATATCGTTATATATTTTGTCCATTTCGTCTTTTGAATCAACTAATATATGACTTGCTTTTACTTTTTCTTGGGCAATAAACTGATCAGGATTATTATCATAAAAAGCCTTTGCTTCATCATCACTAACTGAAACTGCCATTAGGTATTTTGAAATGGCATAGCTTTTAACAAACTTTTCTTTGGTAATTTTTAATTGCTCTAAAAAATCTTCTGTTTTATCAAGTCCATTTTCTATAGCGTCTAAGTAAAACAATTCTTGAGCAACAAGTTCTTCAAGTAATTCTTTTTGACCTTCTACTGATGAAAATTTTTCAATATTTTCTTTAGGGATAGTATACATTAATTCGTCAATATTATTTTGAGTTATTTTTTTTTCTTTAACTGTAGCTAGAACCTTAGTCATTATTAACACTCCTTCTTAAAGTTATTATGTCATAATAACACTAAAAAATAAATTATACAAATAAAAAAGAACAGAATCTCATGAGATTCTGTTCTTAAGATAATTATATGAAAAGATTAACGTCAGATAGCTCTGCTGCCCCTAAATAATTAGCTACACCGGCATATTTTACACCATCTATCAATTCATCCTTGGTTATTCCCATTACATCCATTGACATAGTACATGCTATTATTTCTACACCATTAGACATTGCATGTTTTATTAGTTCTTCTAGAGAACTAACATTTTTATTTTGCATAACCATTCTCATCATTTTTGTACCCATTCCACCCATGTGCATTTTTGACAGTTTAAGTTTTTTACTACCTCTAGGCATCATAAATCCAAACATTTTATCTATAAATGGTTTTTTTACTTGTATATTTTCATCTTTTCTTAGCACATTTAATCCCCAGAAAGTGAAAAACATTGTAACTTTTCTTCCCATTGCTGCAGCACCATTTGCAATAATGAAAGAGGCTAATGCTTTATCTAAATCGCCACTAAATACAACCATAGTTTTATCGTTTGCAACATTTGGTATGTTATTGTTATTGCTGCATATATTTGTAGCAGAGGTAAGATCTTTTTCGCCTAAACCTTTCATTATACAGACTGTTGCTACATTATCTTTCATTTCTGTTTTAAGTAATTTATTATTTGTTCTATCACACCATGACTCAATATCTGCGCAGAAACCCATATCAGTTGCTTTAACTTCAATGATATCTCCCTCATTGATCATTTGAACTGCATTGTATACTTGCATAATAGGTCCAGGACATTGTAAACCGCAAGCATCTATTTTAATAATTTGTTGTTCTTTCATTGTGCTCTCCTTATTACTATTATCAGTATTGTCATTAATATTTGGGTACTGGATTTTGGTTGCATCATTATAATAAGCATTTGAATAAGTGGTAAAACCACCTGTCATATTTTTTACTTTAAACCCATTTTGAGTAAGTATTCTTACACCTATCCAAGCTCTAACACCAACAGCACAGTATACGATAATATTTTTTGACTTATCAAGTAGATCTAAGTTGTTTCTTAAATCATTAACATCAATATTTATTGAATTTGGTACATAGCCCATTGTTCTTTCAGCTTTGGTTCCAAGATCTAGAATAATATTGTTATCTAAGTCTAAAGTTTCTATTTGATTAAATTGTATAATATCCATATTTCCTTCTAATATATTTGCTGCAGTAAAACCTGCCATATTTACAGGATCTTTTGCAGAAGAAAAAGGAGGAGCATAAGATAATTCTAATTCTTTTAAGTCATAAACAGTAGCGCCAAATCTTATAGCAGTAGCGATAACATCAATTCTTTTTTCTGTACCCGAACCTCCCACTGCTTGAGCTCCTAAAACTTTTCCTGTTGATTTGTCAAAAATTAATTTAAGATGTATCTTTTCTGTGCCAGGATAATAACCAGCATGGTTTCCAGGGTGCAGATGTATACATAGATAATCTTCACCATAAATTTTATTTATTCTATTAAGGGATTTCTCATTGCTGCCTGTTGTCGATACTGTAAGATCAAATACTTTTGCTACAGAAGTTCCTTGCGTGCCTTTAAATTCTTCGTTAAATCCGCAAATATTATTAGCAGCTATCCTTCCTTGTTTGTTTGCTGGTCCAGCTAAAGGAACCATTGTAGCTATATTATTGATAAAATCATTAACTTGAATGACATCACCTACAGCATAAATGTTGGGATCAGAAGTTTTTAAATATTTGTCAACTACTATACCACCTCTTTGATTTAGCTCTAAACCAGCCTCTTTAGCCAATTGACTGTTTGCTTTTATACCAATCGATAAGATGATTATATCTGCATCGATTTCTTTTCCCTCATTAGTAACAACAGTTGTTTTTTTGTCATTTTCTTTAAACTCTTTAACGCCGTCTCCTAAAACTAGATTAACTCCTTTATTCTCCACATGCTTATGAATGAATTGAGCCATTTCAAAATCTAAAGGCGCCATAACTTGGTTAGCCATTTCAATAATTGTAACATTGATACCTAGATCGTGTAGGTTTTCTGCCATTTCAATACCTATAAAACCACCACCGATAACTGCTACTTCTTTTATTTCATTTTTCGTTACATGCTCTTTTATGGCGTCGGTATCTGGGATATTCCAAATAGTATAAATATTTGATGCGTCTATACCAGGTATTGGTGGTCTAAGTGGGGATGAACCTGTCGAAATAACAAGCACATCGTAATTTTCTTCATATATTTCATCTTTAGATAAATTTTTTACAGAAACTTTTTTATTTTCTTTATCTATACTCATAACTTCATTTTTAACTCTAACATCAATATTAAAAAGTTTCTTCATTGCCATAGGTGTTTGTAGTAATAATTTGCTTCTGTCGTTTATTACATCACCAATATAATAAGGTAATCCACAATTTGCAAATGAGATGTATTCACCTTTTTCAAACATTATTATTTCTGCGTTTTCATCTAATCTTCTTAGACGCGCTGCGGTACTAGCTCCACCGGCAACTCCGCCTATTATTAGTATTTTTTTTGACATTGTATTACCTCCTTTATTTATTGTTAAATAATACATCTAATATTTCTACCACTAACTCATCAATTAACTCATACTTTATTTCGGTTCCATTCTTATTCCCTTTAATAACACCAACGGATTTGAGCTTTGCAAGATGTTGTGAAACTGTTGATTGAGGAATATCTAAACAATCTTGCATAGTTGTGACATTTTTACTGCCTTGTTTATATAAATTGTATAAGATACACAATCTAATGGGATGACCAATTATTTTTAAAAGCTCTGATTTTTTTTCGTATTCTTCGTTTAAAATATTATCTTTCAATACTATTTCACTCCTAACATATATTATAGTTGTATATCTATATATTTATATATTACAATATTGTGATATAGTTGTCAATATCATATATTTATTATTTCCGCGAAGAGTAATATAATAAGGTATTATTCCATAGTATTTTTATTATTTATATTATATATATACGCATTTATTTCTCCGCCTATAATAATAATAGTACTTGAGAGGTACAGCCAGATAAGTAGAAGAAATACACCCCCTAAACTTCCATAAAGAATGGTATAACTTGAATTATAATTATTAATATAATGTGCAAAAAATTGTGAGGAAAAAGTCCAGGAGATAGTTGTAAATATTGCTCCTACGATTACGTCCTTAAAATACAACTTGCAGTTTGGGGCATGTCGATAAATAAAAGTGAAAATAATAATCATTAGTCCAATAGTTATAATATAACGTAAATACTCCCAGATAATAATAAATTCATAATATAAATTTAAATAAGTAAACAATGTTTTGCCGATTAATTTTCCAAAAACTAATGCAAATAAAGAAAGAATTAAAATAAAAGCAAATATAATAGTAAATATAAAAGAGATCGACCATAAATGTAAGATGCTTCTATTTTCATTTTCATCATAAGCTTTATTCAACGCAATAATAACTGCTTTCATTCCTTTTGAAGCAAAAAATAATGTTAATAGTATTGAGAATATGTTAAAAGGGTTACTAACTAATATTTCGTTGAGAATGGATGCAAGTAAAATATAAGTTTGTTTAGGTAATATTGCTGAAAGATAGCTATAAATGTTTTCAGCGGGTAGATTTAAATTGCCTATTAATGTCAGAATAAAAATCAAAAAAGGTATAAATGCTAGCAACAAGTAATAAGATGTCTGAGCAGTTAAAGATGGAACTTCATCTTGAATATATTTTACGTGTAAATATTTTAAAAAAGATATTATTTTCATTTTAAACTCCTAATAGTATTTATTATTTAAGGTTTTCTTAAGAATTATACGATAAAATTTTATTAACATAAAGGTTATCCCCCTTCATTAATCTTTTTGTTAAAAAGAAAGACTAGACAAATGTTTATAATCTTTCTTTTTTTTAATAAAAAAATAGAAAAAGTAGAAATATAACCATATGGAGGGGATTAAATGAAAAAGCTTATTATAATATGTGTTTTTTTATTTTTTGTATGTACGGCGTGTACAATAGAAGAAAATAAATTAGCAGATAATAACAAAAAGAAGTATACATTTTTAATATATATGAATGGTTCTGATTTAGAAACCGAAAATAATGCTGGAACAAGTGATTTGTATGAAATGATGAAAGTGGGAAGCAATGAAAATATTAATATTGTAATTGAGACCGGTGGAACAAAAAATTGGAAAAATCATTTTATTGATTCATCTCAAAATCAAAGATGGTTGGTAAAAAAAAATAATTTAAAAAAGTTGATAGACTTAGGTGCAAAAAATATGGGACAGGCAGATACCTTAAGTGATTTTATTACCTGGGGGATAAAAGAATATCCATCAGAAAAATATGCTTTGATTTTATGGAATCATGGAGGAGGATCGATTAGTGGTTTTGGATACGATGAAAAATATAATTATGATACTTTGTTATTATTAGAACTTGAAAATGCGTTAAAAGACGCTTATGAAGTAACAAATACTAAATTTGAAATTATTGGTTTTGATGCATGTTTAATGTCATCTTTAGAAACAGCAGATATTGTATCTCCATATACTAACTATTTAGTTGCTTCAACTGAGTTAGAACCGTCCATAGGTTGGGAATACACATCTTTTTTAAAAAATATATCTGGGGAAGATATGAATGGTGAAGACGTGGGGATAGAAATTGCTAATAGTTTCATTAATGATGCGAAAGCGAATGATTTAAATGAAAGTGTAACCTTATCAGTTACTGATACAAGAAATATTGACGAGGTTAAGAAGAATTTTGAATTATTTGTTAAAGATGCTAACGAAGAATTATACGATCTTAAAGTATTTAATGATATATCGAGAAGTATTAGTAAAGCTGAATTCTATGGAGGACAATCGCCAGGAGAAGGATATAGTAATATGTTAGATTTGGGTGATATGGCAAGTAATTTAAGTGATGAATATAAAGAAATAGCAAAAAAAATAACAAATTCAATTGAAAAAGCTGTTGTTTATCAAGTGAAAGGAAAAGCAAAAGAGCAAAGCACTGGATTATCTATTTATTTTCCATATTATAATAAAGAAAATATTGTCTATGAGATGCCTATTTATGAGATGATAGGATTTTCAAATATATATAGTGATTTTTTAAATAAATTTATAGAAGTAGAATCAAAGGATAATGATGAAATAGCATTAATAGATGAAGGAATCACTAAAAATGGTAATGAATATAAAATAGGAATAAATAAAAATGATATTATTAATGTCAATAAAGTAGGTACGGTACTAGGAGAAAAAATTAGTGAAAATGAAGTTGTATTGTATGGAAGTATGCCCACAGCTAGCTTTGATAAGGTTGATGGTTCTGTTAGAACAAAATTCTATAACAAATGGATTACATTAAACAACAATGTTGTAGAAGTATGTACAGCAAGTATAAATGAAAATATTATTACTTATTCAATACCTGCAATTCTAAATGGAGAATATTGTAATATCAGAGTAATTTGGACTGATGATGGTGATGGAGGTGCGTATAAAATAGTTGGTGCATGGCATGGTGTAATTCCAGATAATATGGTAATACGAAAGGAAATAATTAAAATTAAAAAAGGAGATAAAATTGAACCAATACTAACGCAATATGATATAGAAAAAAATGAAAAGAAAAGTATTTTAGGTCCTGCATTTATTTTAGAAGAAGAACCAGAAATTATTGAAAAAAATATAGAAAATGATAAATACGTTTTAGGGTTTAGCATATCCGATTGTGCACAAAACTGTTGTTATTCAGAATTTACTGAAATTAATGATATTAGTTATTAAATATAAAAAAGTATAAAAAATAGAAATAAAACAATTTAATAAATATTTTATTGTAGTGTATCCTCGAAGGATATAATCTAATTATTCTTTTGAGGGTACATTTATATTAAATACTAATTCTTCACCGCTTTCTAGATCTTCATTAGTAAACGTCAATACATACTCACCTGATTTATTAATCTTAAAACCCCAATAATAATAGTAAACTATTTCATCATGTTGAGTATCTGCTCCACCAGCTAGGAAAACAATATCATCAGAACTTGACGTGTATGTCCATTGTAGGTTGTTTTCTATAGGGAGTTCAATTGCAAATGGAGTCTCAATTTCTATTTGTATATTATTATTATCTTCATTTAACACAGTAGATGGGAAAACTCCGATAATGCCACTTATAAACTCTCTTGGATCTAGTGATATCATCTGATCATTCATAGTTATTTCCATGGCAGTAATTTGCATAGGGGATGATTCTAGAATAACACCATTAAATAGAACTTCAATAGCGTTATTTATATAAAAGTCTTTAGAAATATTGTTTTTATATATAGTATTATTATTCAAATGAATTAAATATAGCTCATCGTTATCAGTAGAGATTAGTAAGGATGACTCATTTACTTCTTGTATAATCCCTTTAAGAGTTTCGGTGTTTTTGTTTTTGCTTACAATATTACTACAAGCGATTATTGAAATTATTAGAATTACAAATAAGAATATAATTATATTTTTTTTGTACATTGTTAACCTCCAAATTTATTACATAATATAAAATTATAATAAGAATATACTAAGTATATACAAATTAATATGTAAACTACAAATATAAAAACCTATTTAAAATAATTAGACCAAATGAAAAAACAAGTTATGATAATTTTATAACATAAATATAAAAATTATTCAAATTTTTATATTTATCGATAAAAATATATATTGTAAAAAACAAAAGGAATATCCAATATTGTATTGACAATTAGTAACAATTCAGATAATATAGCACTAGTTAAAAACTGCTTTTAACTTAGTACGAGATACTAAGAAGGTATATATACATAATTAGACCTAAATACTGGTTTTTATATGCCTTTTTAACGTATACAAAGGTATTTTTTTTATGAAAAAACAGGGAGGTTTTTTTGTATGCTAAAAGGAAGACATCTTATAGAACCTTATGATTTTACCGTAGATGAATTAGATGATATATTCAGGCTAGCTGATAATATAATTGCAAATCCTAATGGATATTTAGATATTTGCAAAGGAAAATTATTAGCTAGTCTTTTTTATGAGCCTTCTACGAGAACGCGGTTTAGCTTTGAAGCAGCTATGCTTAGACTGGGAGGACAAATAATTGGGTTTGATGATCCTAATACTTCTTCAACTGCAAAAGGAGAATCTCTTGGAGATACCATAAGAACAATCGAATGCTATGCTGACATTTCAGTAATAAGACATCCTAGAGAAGGAACTGCAAAATTAGCATCAAAATATACTAACAAAATGCCCATTATTAATGCAGGAGATGGAGGGCATCAACACCCTACTCAGACTCTTACAGATTTATTAACTATAAAACATTATAAAGGTGATTTTTCAAATCATATAGTAGGTATATGTGGTGATTTAAAATTTGGTAGAACGGTTCATTCGCTAGTTAAGGCTTTAAAAAGGTATAATAATATTAAGTTTATATTTATATCACCGGATGAATTGAAATTACCTCAATATGTTAAAGACGAAATATCAAATATTAGTTTTACTGAGACTAACAATATAGAATCTGTAATAGATCAAGTGAATGTTTTATATATGACTAGAGTTCAAAGAGAAAGATTTGTAAGTGAGGAAGATTATTTAAGATTAAAAGATTACTTTATTTTAGATAAAAGAAAACTTGCAAATGCCCAAAAAGATTTAACAATTATGCATCCTTTGCCAAGAGTAAATGAGATAGCAAAAGAAGTTGATGACGACGAACGCGCAGTGTACTTTCAACAAGCAAAATTAGGTATGTATGTAAGAATGGCGTTAATAATAAAGTTATTAGGCTTGGAGGGAAAGAATGATAAATGTATCTAAGATAAAAAAAGGTGTCGTTATAGATCATATCGAGTATGGGCATGGATATAGAATGTTCAAACAATTAAAGCTAGATGAATTGGATGATGTTGTAGTTTTATTGAGGAATATTCCTAGTAATAAAATGGGCAAGAAAGATCTGATAAAAATTGAAACTAATGTAGATCTAGATTTTAATGTACTGGGATTAATAGATCCTAATGTAACAGTAAATATAATCGAAAATGGAGAATTAAAACAAAAGATAAAGTTGACTTTGCCAGAGAAAGTGAAGGGTATAATGAAATGCAAAAATCCTAGATGCATTACAAATTATGAAAAAGTTACTAATATTGAGTTTGTTCTAGTAGATGCTAAAGAAAAAGTATATAGGTGTGAATATTGTGATACTAGGACATCGTTTTAAATATTAAGGAGTAATAATATGATAATAAAAAATGTAAAGATAATAGATGCTAAAAAAAATACACATGGAGACGTTCTTATAAAGGATGGTTTGATAAAAGAAGTATGTAATACGAATTTTAGCGAAAATGAGGAAATAATTGATGGTACAGGTTATGTGTTGATGCCTTCATTTATTGATTTCCATTGTCACTTAAGAGATCCGGGCTTTGAGTATAAGGAAGATATGGAAAGTGGTATGATAGCTGCTTTAAAGGGAGGGTATACCCATTTAGTAGCAATGGCAAATACCAAGCCTATTATTGATAATGCAAAACTTTTAGAAGATAACTATTCAAAAAGCGATAAATTGAATTTATGTGATTTAACTCAAATATGTGCTTTGACAAAGAAATTTGAAAGTGAATTAGTGGATTTTGAAAACTTGTTAAAATATACTCCTGTATTTTCAAATGATGGTTTGACTATAGAAAATGATGAAATAATGATAAAAGCCTTAAAGGCATCTGAAGAATTGAATTTTTATATAGCTACGCATTGTCAACCTGAAACAAGTACAGTCAGAAGAGATATGGAGTTATTAAAAAATACAAAAGGAAATATTCATGTATGCCATGTTAGTAAAGAAGATACAGTGAGCTTGATTAGAGAAGCTAAAAAAAATGGATATAATGTTACTTGCGAAGTAACACCACATCATATTTTTGAAAGTGAAATAAAATATAGAGTTAATCCTCCTTTTAGAAAAGAAAGTGATAGGCTAGCATTAATAAAAAGTATAAAAGAAGGAATAATTGATATATGTGCTACAGATCATGCACCTCATTCTCAGGAAGATAAAAATAAAGGTATGCCTGGGATAGGGAATATTGAAGTAGCGTTTTCTATGTATTGGCATATATTTTCTAAATACAATATTCATATTAATAAATTAAGTGAAATGATGAGTTATACCCCAGCTAAATTATTGGGATTAAATTGTGGCTTAATAGAGCCTGGGTATGAAGCTAATTTGGTATTAATTGATTTAGAAAAGATTGGGGTACTGGATGTAAATTCATTTGTTTCAAAATCAAAGAACAATCCATTTCATAATTATTCAATAAAAGGTGAAGTAATAATAACTATAAAACGAGGTGAAATAAAATATGATAATAGATAGATTATACAAAGAGGCAGTTGAAAAAAGTCCAATTTGCTTAGGATTAGATACACAGTATAAATATTTGCCTGATTATTTAAAAGAACAATCAGGAGAAATCACTGATAAAATCTATGAATTTAATAAAACAATAATTGATAATACGAGAGATATTGTTGCATGTTATAAGGTTCAAATTGCATATTATGAAGCATTGGGAATAAAGGGGCTAGAGGCATATGCAAAAACTTTAGATTATATTAACAAGTCAAATACTATTTCTATTGCAGATATTAAAAGAGGGGATATCTCTTCAACAGCAGAAATGTATGCACAGGGGCATTTTCAAGGAGATTTTGAAGCAGACATAGTGACGATTAATGCATATATGGGTGAAGACGCCGTATCTCCTTATTATAAATATATTAAAAATAATAATAAAGGAATGTTTTTACTTTTAAGAACTTCCAATCCTAGTGCAAAAGAAACACAGGATGTGTTGACTGATGGAAAGAGCTATTATATGTATATAGCGAAACTAATTGAAAAATGGGGAAATGAATTTATAGGAGAAAGTGGATATAGTTCAATAGGAGCAGTAGTCGGATTAACTTATCCAAAAGAATTTGAAATGATACAAAAGATACTTCCGAGTACATTTTTCTTAGTGCCTGGATATGGAGCACAGGGGGGGAAAGGTGAAGACATCGGAAAAATACTACGTAGAAGCAGATGTGCAGTAGTAAATTCATCTAGAGGATTAATAACTGCACATAAGAAAATAAATGAAGGAAAGAATTATTATGAAGAAATTAGAAAAGCAACTATAAAAATGAAGGAGGATATTGATACTTGGCTATAGTAAAGGAGAATACACTAGTTCAAGCTAATATATACTGTTTAACAGTTAAATATATGGATAAATGTAATATGGGACAATTTTTTATGCTTAGAGCATGGGATTATGATCCATTATTATCTAGACCTATAAGTGTATTTGATTATAATAATGAAGAGTTGGTCTTTATGTATCAAGTACTAGGAAGAGGAACTCAAAAATTGTCTCAGTTAAAAGCTGGTGATGAAATTACTTTGAATGGACCATACGGTAATGGGTTCCCTTATTTAAAAGATGCTGATATTATTTTGATTGGTGGTGGTATAGGAATAGCACCATTATTTTATGCAGCTAGAGAGTTAAAGAAAATAGATTCTCAACGTAAAATTTCTGCATACTTAGGTTTTAGAAACGAATTTAAACTTTTACAATCATATAACGATGTAGCAGACGAAGTGATTGTAGATATAGGAGGAAAGATTACTGATTTAGTTGATTTTAATACGAACTCTGTAATATTCACTTGCGGACCAAAAGTAATGATGAAATCAGTTATTGACATAGGAATAAAAAATGAAATAAAAGTTTATGCATCAGTAGAAGAAAGAATGGCTTGTGGAGTAGGGGCTTGCCTTGGATGTACTTGTAAAACGGTAAATGGAAATAAAAAAACCTGTAAAGATGGACCTGTTTTTCTAGGAGAGGAATTAATATTATGAGTAGATTAGAAGTTGAATTCTTAGACAAAGTAATGAAAAACCCTATTGTTGTCGCTTCAGGGACATATGGATTTGGTACAGAATACAGTAATTATTATAGTCCATCAATTTTAGGTGGCATTTGTAGTAAAGGAATTACATTAAATAAAAAAATAGGAAATGATGGAATAAGGATTTGGGAAAGTTCATGCGGACTTATAAATAGTATTGGTTTAGAAAATCCAGGCATAGAAGATTTTATAATAAATCATATGGAAGAAATCAATAATATAAATACAATGAAAATTGTCAATTTAGGTGGTAATACATTAGATGATTACATAACAGCTATAGAAATTTTAAATAAACATGAAATAGATCTTATAGAATTAAATATCTCATGCCCTAATGTTAAAGAGGGAGGCATGGCTTTTGGATTAAATGCTAAATCTGCTGGAGAAATTACTGCAAAAGTAAAGAAAAAAAGTCGACATAATATAATGGTAAAATTATCACCAAATGCAGAAAATATAGTTGAGGTAGCTAAAGCTTGCGAAAATAGCGGAGCAGATGCTTTCTCATTAGTAAACACTTTTCAGGCTATGGCTATTGATATAAATGAAAGAAAGCCAGTGTTTGAAAATATCTATGCAGGGTTATCAGGACCTGCTATTAAACCTATAGCACTTAGGATGGTGCATCAAGTATCAAAGAATGTACATGTACCAGTTATGGGTATAGGAGGAATTATGAACTGGAAAGATGCTTTAGAATTTATTATGGCTGGAGCAACATGTGTTCAAATGGGAACAGCTAATTTTGTTGATCCCTATGCTCCCGTAAAAACAATTGATGATTTAGAGGGATACTGTATTGAGAATAAGATAGAAAATATTATGGAACTAATTGGTATAATATAGATTTTGTAATTGAGATAGATACGTATGCTATATAACTATGTAAAAACTGAGGGAGGTAATGTTTTTGAAAAAAGAAGCAATAGAAATACTAAGAGAAACTGGTGCATTTTTAGAAGGACATTTTTTATTATCATCTGGTAAGCACAGTGGTGGATATGTTCAATGTGCAAAAGTATTAAGATTTCCAGAAAAGTCAGAGGAAATATTAAAACCGGTTGTTGAACAGATCAAAGGTTTACAAATAGATAAAATAGTAGGACCTGCTATGGGTGGTGTGGTAGTATCATATGAAATAGGTAGACAATTGAATAAAGAAGCGATATTTACTGAAAGAAAAGATGGGGAAATGACGTTAAGACGGGGGTTTGAGATTAATAAAGGAGAAAATATTATTATTGCAGAAGATGTAGTAACAACAGGGAAATCTACATTAGAAACAAAAGAAGCACTAGAAAAATTAGGAGCAAATGTGATAGGTGTAGCTTGTATTGTAAATAGGTTGCCGGAAGATTTAAATTTCGATTTACCAATATATTCTGCTGTAAAAATAAATATTAAAATACATGACGCAGATACTTGCCCCATCTGTTGGACTGGTGAAGATCTTGTAAAGCCAGGAAGTAGAGAAAGTAAATAAACAAACAAGGAGGATGTTATGAAAGCGTATTTACAGCTAGAGAATGGTGTTATCTTTGAAGGTAAGGCATTTGGTAATGTAGCAGATACCCTAGGAGAAGTTGTTTTTAATACTGGAATGACAGGATATCAAGAGATAATCACTGATCCTTCTTATTATGGACAAATTGTGGTTATGACTTACCCGTTGATAGGTAACTATGGAATTAATTTAGAAGATTCACAATCGAAAGCTCCTCAAGTAAAAGGGTTAGTTGTTAGAGAAAAGGCTAAATGTCCTAATAATTTTAGATGTGAGTTAAATTTAGATGGATATTTAAAGTATCATAAAGTAATGGGAATAGAAGGTATTGATACACGTCAATTAACAAAAATTATAAGAGAAAAAGGGACAATGAAAGGGATAATTACCACTAAGAGGTTAACAGAGTCAAAATTACAAAAAATATTAAACAATTATGATAATAATAGTGCTGTTCATGAAGTTTCAACAGAAGAAACATATAGTATAGATGGAACAGGAAAACATATAGCAATAATAGATTTTGGTATTAAGAATAACATCATAGAATCATTTAAAAATAGAGGTTTAAAAATAACTGTGTTTCCATCTAATACAACTGCTGAAAGGATATTGTCCGTAAATCCTGATGGGATTTTTCTTTCCAATGGACCAGGCAATCCTAAGGATTATCCACATATAATTAATAATATAAAGATATTGATAGAGAATAAGCCTACTATTGGTATTTGCTTAGGACATCAGTTAATAGCACTAGCTTTAGGAGGAAATACTGAAAAACTTAAATTTGGACATAGAGGATGTAATCATCCAGTTAAAGATCTAAAAAAAGATAAAGTATATATTACTTCACAAAATCATGGATATGTAGTTAGTAAAATTCCAGATGAAATGGAAGTAACGCATATTAATTTAAATGACAATACAGTAGAAGGATTAAAACATAAAGAGAAGCCGCTACTATCAGTTCAATTTCATCCTGAGGCATCTCCAGGGCCGGATGATGCTCATTGTATATTTGATGAATTTATGGAATTAATATAGGAGGAGAAATATGCCTAAAATAGACAGCATTAAGAAAGTATTAGTAATAGGTTCAGGTCCTATAGTTATAGGACAGGCAGCAGAATTTGACTATTCTGGTGCTCAAGCTTGTCAAGGCTTGATGGAAGAGGGAGTAGAAGTAATATTAATAAATAGTAATCCAGCAACTATTATGACAGATAGAGAGATAGCTCATAAAGTGTATATTGAGCCAATTAATATAGAAACCATTGAGAAAATAATAAAGAAAGAAAAACCTGATAGTATTTTAGCGGGTATGGGTGGACAAACAGGTTTAAATGTGTCATTAGAACTTCATGATGAAGGAATATTAGATAAATATAATGTTAGTGTTATTGGAACTTCGATTGATTCAATTAAGCAAGGAGAAGATAGAGAATTATTTCGACAACTTATGCAAGAAATTAATCAACCTGTAATAGAAAGCAAGACTATTTCAAGTATAAAAGAAGGATTAGAGTATGCAGAAGAAATTGGGTATCCAGTTGTCGTACGACCAGCTTATACTTTAGGTGGTTCTGGAGGGGGAATAGCGGAAGATTCAAATGAGCTAATAGAAATCGCATCTAAAGGGTTGCACTTAAGTAGGGTAGGGCAAGTACTTATAGAGAAAAGTATTAAAGGTTGGAAAGAAATTGAATACGAAGTGATGAGAGATTCAAAGGGTAATTGTATAAGTGTTTGTAATATGGAAAATGTAGACCCTGTTGGAATACACACTGGTGACAGTATAGTTGTTGCGCCAAGTCAAACCCTTAGTGACATAGAGTATCAAATGCTAAGAAAGGCATCATTAGATATTATTAGTGCCATTAACATAAAAGGTGGATGTAATGTTCAACTTGCACTAAATCCTACTAGTTTCGAATATGCAGTTATCGAAATTAATCCAAGGGTGAGTCGATCTTCAGCACTTGCATCAAAAGCAACAGGTTATCCCATTGCGAAAGTAGCAGCTAAAATTGCTTTAGGATATGGTTTAGATGAAATTAAAAACGATGTAACACAGAAAACATATGCTTGTTTTGAACCAAGTTTGGATTATTTAGTAATAAAAATACCAAAATGGCCTTTTGATAAATTTTATGGAGCAGATCGAAAGCTTGGTACCAAAATGATGGCTACTGGAGAAATTATGGCAATAGGTAATAATTTTGAAAGTGCCTTATTAAAAGGAATAAGATCATTAGAAATAAAAAAATATTCATTAGATCATAAAGGAGTAAAAAAATACTCCCTTCATGAATTAAAAGAAAAAGTTATGTATCCTAATGATGAAAGATTATTTTATCTTGCAGAGATGTTAAGAAGAGGTTATAGAGTAGAAAAGCTTTCTGAAGAAACAGGTATGGACAGATTCTTTATTGATAAAATAAACTGGATAGTTGAACAGGAAGAAAAATTGAAAATTACAGAAATTGATGTTTTGACTGCCGATAGATTAGTTAAGCTTAAAGAAAAAGGATTTTCTGATAAAGGGATTGCAGACCTTATGGGAATTAGTCCAAATGAAATATATGAATTAAGAAAAATGTATGAGATTAATACAGTTTTTAAAATGGTAGATACTTGCGCTGGCGAATTCGAAGCTCTTTCACCATATTATTATTCAACATATGATAAAACTGATGAAGTAGAAGTGACAAATAATAAGAAAGTTATGGTTATAGGTTCAGGACCAATTAGGATTGGTCAAGGAATTGAATTTGACTATTGTTGTGTACACTGTGTGAAAGCTTTAAATAAACTTGGAGTTGAGACTATAATAGTCAATAATAACCCTGAAACTGTAAGTACAGACTTTAATGTATCAGATAAATTATATTTTGAACCATTAACTGAAGA
>JBMNCR010000118.1:0-22695 GCA_049366695.1 Eubacteriaceae bacterium | reverse complement strand
AAAATTATTTCTATTTTTTTACAGTGGATTTTGACCTATTCTGCAAATGCCTATTACGGGTTTTGTGAATAGGACAATATTGATTAGCTTTTTTTTTCTAAATTATTATCAAAAAAGAATATTTTTAAAAATATTTTAGTTCCACTTAAAATCGGTTAAAAAATTGATAGAAATATTTTCCGAAATTTCCTTAGCTTTTTTGTGAATTTTTTCCAATTTAATTTCATCGATATCAAACTTCCAGAAGCTATTTTCTAAGTAATAAAGTTCAAACTGTTCTTCTGAACACGTGATATTTCCTGTAATGAAGTGATAAATTAACCCCCTTGCTGCATAATTTGAACCGATGTAAATCATATGAAGTTCTTCCTTAGAATATTTTTTACCTGCCATTCGATTATGCATTTTATAAAAATCTTCTATTCCAACGGTTACATCGGCAAAAGAACTATTAAAAAATTCATCATAAAATCTAAATGCTTTTTCATCATGGCGGTAATACTTTAGTTGCATTAAAGAAAAAGCTGCAACAATGTCAATGATTTTTGTACCAGTAAAATTAGCGTAAACCTTTTCAAAAAATAAATCCGACATTTCTTTTGAATATTTTCCAAAGATATTGCCACCTAGTTTAGCTTTAGAGCCAAAGTGATAGGAAATTAGTGGTTTTGTTATATTACAATATACAGCAATTTCTTCAAAAGAAGTGTTATTAAAGCCATTTTCATAAAAAAGATGTTGTGAGGTATTCAGTATTTTTTCTTTTTTTGTAGTATTAATATTTTTCATGAATAGATTATATCATTTGAGAGCAGTATATATCAAATTTATAAACTTAACATGTTAAAAAAAGGTTGACATCGAAAATGATCCGCTATATACTTAACATGTTAAGTTAGTAAAAATAAACAATATTTCAATTATGAAAGGGGTTTTAACAGTGTATTCAGATGAGTATAACGAAAAAGTAAAATTATTTAAAGATGCAATTAGTTTTAAAAAGCCCAAAAGCATCCCCAATCTCTCAAATTTTTTCACGTGGAAAATTTGTGACTCCGAATTTTCTTTTAAAGAATCTTTGTATGATTTTAACAAGATGGAAAAGCTTACTTGTGATTTTCACGAAAGGTATGATTTTGACGCTTACATGGATTTAGGGACTAGAAATCCTTTAGCTGTAACTGATGCTTTAGGTGGTGGTTTTCATGTTTTTAATGAGGAAACGGATTCCATTAATGCATACGATCATGTCTTAATGTCAGCGGAAGAGTACAAAGATATTGCCAAGGATCCCATAGCCTTCAGTAAAATATTATTTCAAAGAAAATTTCCAAATGTCGGGGCTAAGGAAATGATGGAATCTATAGGGGCTTATTTTGCATTCGGACAATATGCTCAAAATATGACAGAAAAATTTACAAAAGAATATAATAGACCGGCAGTATTTGATATGACAGCGGCCATTTTGACTCCTTATGAATTTTTTAACAGTGCTGCTAGGGGTATTAAAGAGCTCTCTTTAGATGTAAGAAGACATCAGCAAGAATTAATCGAGGCTATGGATGCTTATTATGAAGTATACATTGAAAATGCAATAGATTCAGCACTGGCTTCAGATTCAAGCATGTATGTAACAGATATATATACTGCATTATTAGGGTATAGTATGTTAAATGTAAAACAGTTCGAAAAAGTGTACTGGCCAATACTTAGGAAGTACATAGACAAAGTAGTAGAACAAGACAAAACAATCTATATATTTTGTGAGAGTACGATGCTTAGATTTGCTGAGTTCTTTGCCGATATTCCTAAGGGACATGTGGTGTTGCATTTAGAACTGGATGATATTTTTGAGGCGCGAAAGAAAATGCCTAACATATGTTTAGCAGGAGGAATGAACACGGAACTTCTTGGCTATGGAACACCTGAAAAATGTGTTGATCAAGCCAAAAGACTTATTGAAGAGTTAGGAGAAGGATTTATACTAAGTCAAAATAAGATGATGTCCTTTAAAAACGATTGTAAAAGAGAAAATTTATTAGCGGTTAATGATTTTGTAAAAAATTATAAACTTTAAAGGAGGTATTAAAAAATGGAAAGTGAAATGAATAACTGGATATCAAGAATGCAAAAGCTAGAAGAAAAAACATCATTTACGGATGAGTGGTGGCAAGAATGTACAGATGCTTTAGAAATGCTGCCAAAAGAGCATAGGGAAGGATTTATGGTTTCTTTTGTGAGTATGGCAATTCAACAGTAATAAGCCGAAGTAGAAACACGCTTTGCGAGTTTCTACTTCGTTACGTGGACAGTCGCCAAATGTCTGCAAGCAGCCGTTTGGCTTATTGTTTTAGAGATAAATAGAGTAAAGTTAAATATGATATTTTCAACTTTACTTATTAACATGTAATTATTTTCAAAGTAGTTTAAGAATCGGGAGTGATAATTTGAGCAATAATAGTTTAAGACACTGGATGGTTTTTACAAGTGCTTGTTTATTAATGGTAGCAGCATCTGTCAATACCGCGCTTAGTTTTTTTGTTGAACCTGTAACATTGGATTTGGGTTATACAAGATCAGGTTTTACCATGTATGTAAGTGTTATGACCTTCGTGCAAATTTTTAGCATGCCTATTTTAGGGAATATATTTGCAAAATTTGGTCCTAAAAAGTTGATTATGATTGGTGGAACAATTTGTACAATTGGATTGATCTTACTAGGTTATTCCACGACCCTACTATCGTTTTATATAGCGGGAGCAATAATAGGACTCATGTTACCTGCAGCTACTATATTAGGAGCAGTTTTCTTAATTAACAATTGGTTTAAGACTAAAAAAGGGTTGTTTATGGGGATTGCCATGTCGGCTTCAGGAATAGGTGGAGCTCTGCTTGGTGTGATAATGCCAATATTGATAACAAATATTGGATGGAGAAATGGATACTTATTTTTAGCAGGTGCTTTTTTTATTTTAACGGTTCTTTTGTCACTTGTTTTAGTGAAAGATAGTCCCGGTTCATCAGGTCTTTTAGCATATGGAGATGTTAAAAAAACAATCAATGAAAGTAATTTAGAGGGCATAGTTGAAGAAGGAACTGAATTTTCAAAGGCAATTAAGTCAAAAGAATTTTACATGATTTATATTGGCTTTATTATGTTAGCGATTTTAGTCTCTTTTTATCAACATATACCGGCATTTTTTACTGAAAGAGGATTATCATCAGTTAGTGGTGGAGCGTTAATGTCTGTTTATATGCTCTCTATGATAGCTGCTAAAATAATAGCGGGAGTGTTTCATGATAAGCTAGGATCTAAAGCTACAGTGATCCTATGTTATGGATTGTTTTTAGGAGCATTTATATTTTTATCAAATTCAAACGGTTATTTACTACTTGTCATAGGTATGATTTTATTTTCTTTTGGAACAGGAAGCATATCTGTGCTACCACCATTGATGACAAATTTAGTTTTCGGAGAAAAAGATTATTCTAAAATTTATGGCATAATCGGTACAGCTGGAGCAGTAGGAATGACTATAGGTACACCTATATGGGGATACGTTTATGACACGACTGAATCTTATAATATAGGCTTATATGGTGGTTATATACTTGTGCCGTTAGTAATTGTTTTGCTATTACAAGTTGTAAGAACAACAAAAAAAACTTCTAATTAACAAGGATACTTGTCATAAAAAAATATTAGCGAAAATCTTAATGTGGATTGAAATAAAAGCCTCCATAAAAGTAAAACTGTAAAATAAATATTTAATTAAATTTAACAGCGTGGGCAAATATAAATGTGATTAATGTGGATTAAGAATGGAATGAAGGAATTTTAGGAAACACTGGTAAAGCGCAATATTGGAAACATAACGTTTAACCTCATAAAATATTTTATTTAATTCAAGAATATACGAATAGTTAATATTGTTCTGTAGGTAAAGAATTGACACTTTTTGAAGTCACCCCTTATTAGTATGTAATAATTCTTCTGCTTTATATAAACTTAATTATTAGGGACATGTTTCGTGCAACACGAAGGGGAAGTCCTAGTAATTAATATTACTTGAAAATAGCTATGCTATACAAGTGAAGGTGAAGGGCTTCACCGAATTCGCCATACAGGTGGTGATTTCAAACTATCCTAAGGTTGCTGTAGACAAAAGCTACGGTACTGAGCGTTAGTGAAAAGTGAGTATAAAAACTGGTATGTGAATACTAAAGAGATGAAAGACCTGTGAACTACTTACGAAAGTGTCGAGATCCCTATACAAATTCAATCAAAACCAGGTTTTGAGATATAGCCTAGGATTAGGCTAGAAGAAGCCTGTTTACTGACTAGACGGTAGGCAGCACATAGGTGGCATGAACTTAGCATAGGCATTTGTATGGAGCGTGTGAACCCACGGCTTGCTGTTAAGAGAGAATTTCGAGTGATGCAAACCATGAGGAAGAGAGTATCGATGCAAGCATGGGGGCAGATCAAGTTGAACTATTGATGAAGATTCTGAAAGAAGCAGTAGGGACGGTTCCTACTGCTTACAATAGAACCTTACGACAAAGTTAACACAGAGGTGAAAACAATGGCGAGGCAAGCAAGAGCGAAAAGTCCTACAGGATATTACCATATAATGATGAGAGGTAATAATGCAGAAGCTATTTTTGAATTTGACGAGCAAAAAAAATTTTTTTTGAGTTTGCTACATCAGGAAGAAGCATTAATAGAAATTGTCGCTTATTGTATTATGAATAATCATGTTCATATTATAACAAAATGCGAAATAACTGATTTATCAAAAGCAATAAAAAGATTAAATATTAGATATGCAATGAAATATAATTATTTGAATAATAGAGTAGCACACGTATTTCAAGATAGATATAAAAGTGAAATAATAACTAGTGAAATATATTTAAACGAAGTTATTAGATATGTACATAATAATCCAGTAGCCGCTCAGATAGTTGAAAAAGCAGAAAATTACCCATGGAGTAGTTATAATGAATATTTAAGAAATATTAAAATAATAAGTAGAAAACAAAAAGAATTTATAATGAAATTATTTTCAAATAATAAAGAAGTATTTAAGAATTTTCATGTTAAAAAGGATAGGTATGAATACCTAGATACAAAAGAAACAATTGAAAACATTAGAATAAAGAATGCTCAAGAATTGATAACTGAGTACTGTGAAGAAAAAGGTATAACAAAAAGAAAACAGATAATAAAAAATCAAACTAATCTTCATGAAATAGTAAAGAAGTTGTTAACGAATACAAAACTTACGCATAGACAAATTTCAAAATTACTAGAGATAAGTAGTAGTTTGGTTCATGAAATAAACTTGCAATAAAGCGACCGTAAGCAACAGGAACCGTCCCCAGTGATTCTAGTTCCCAGTGATTCTAGTTAGAGAATTGATGGATTATGATAAATTTTTAATATAGTATCAGACAAAACCATGTTATTGTGTTGTGTCCATTGAAGAATGACATTTTATGTTTTTCACAGATTTCTGTGACAATGATGGCTTGGCTTTCAATGCATGGATACATGCTTTCCGGATGTCTGCAAGGGCCATTAGGATAAGTGCATTCGTCGCATATGGAGCAGGATTCTGCTGTAAGAATAAGTACATCCTCTTCATTATTGAAAACATTATGTTTTATTTCATTTACGATCTGGATATGTTCACTTATAGTTGATAGCATTTCTTCCATATTGAGAATATCACTTACTTCAGATATGGTGCTAAAAATAAAGGCATTCTTATATTTTGTGCATCTCGCCTTACATTCATCCAATGTTCCAACTGCAGGAGGGCATGACCATGATTTGCCATACTGCGGACATTCACTTTTACAGATAGTTCGTATATTTGGGTAAAAGTTGAGTTCAGATGGGTTAAAAAATGCATATTCCAATATAGGGTATTTTGTTATTTTACTTTCAATTTCTTCTTTTGTTATCATTTTTTCGTAATCCTCTCAAAAATTTATTTTATTTTATCGATTTAGCATATAGAAGATTGCACGTATATTCTTATATTTCAGTGCCTAATTAATTATACCACGTTAAAGAACACAATATTGAGTTGATTTTATGTGCCGATCCTATCATGCTTTCGGAGGAGTGCAATATTTTATGGATCATCTTTCCAAGGTGATATGCTGTCTAATCTATGGGTAGCTTTTAATTTCTAAATAGGAATGTATATATTCCAAAAACTACGAAGTTTTTAAATAGTATTATGTTAGAATGACAAGAAAAAGAGGAATTATAAAATTCCTTTTTTTGATGGGGAGCGATAGGATATGACGAGAAATAGTCTTTTGAATATAAGTCTGTATCAGATTAATATGTTCCTAATCGTATGTGAATGCAACAGCTTATGACATCACAGATTTTGAATACGACTCAATCTGCGGTAAGCAAATCCGTTGCTTCTATGGAAAACATCCTGGGTCTTCCTCTGTTTGAAAGAAAAAATAAGAAGCTGGAATTGACGGCTAGTGGGAAACTTCTTGCCAAGGAATGGAGAAATCTGGTTCAGAATGCGGAACTAACTGTAGATAAGGCATTTTTGATGTATGAACGGGAGCAAAGGAGCGTTATAGTAGGTGAACGGGATTCGATGAAGACGGACAAAGATTACTGGCCTCAAATTGAGCAGTTTCAAAAAAAAAATCAGGATATTAGATTGATTTTTGTGGAGCGTTCCATTTCAGAATTAGTAGGAAAATTGATTTCCAATGAACTGGACATTATTTTTACAATAGATTATGAAGTTCCGATTTTAGATAAATTGAGGTTCAAAAAGAAATTAAATAGAATTAAATGTCAAGGGAATTATTGTATTTTATAGAATAAAAATGTATAATAATATTTAATCAAATAATGGATTCTATCGAGATTGTATTGCTCTTAATAACTATTTGAATAAATAAAAATTTGGAGATAACAAGATGGATAATGAGTTTTATGTTTTGCATTTATCAGACTTACATATAAAAAACAATGGTACTAACGAGAACTATTATTCGATGGCTTTAGAAAATTTAATTCAAGATATAAAAGAGCAAACTAAAGATTATCAAGCAATAATTTTAGTTATCTCAGGCGATATCATTGACAAAGCAGAGTATTCTACTAATAAAGAAACAGTATTACTGTTTTTCAAGAAATTAAGTAAATTTATAAAAGATAGAATATATGATATTCAGATAGTACCAGGAAATCATGATAGGCAAAGGACTGAATTGAGTAGAATTCTATCTATAGCACATTCATTAGAGGATATTAATACTGAATCAATAGGCGCTCAAACAGAGTGGAGTTTACATAGAGAGACATATAATTCATTTATAGAGATTATTAATAAGATATATGAAATTTTTGAATTAGATAAGACTGTGGATAATACATTTGGAGTAGAGGTTGTAGATATTAAAGGAAACAACATTTGTTTTATAAGAATTGATACTGCTTGGTGTTCTTATTCAAACAAAGATATAAGGAATTTGCGGATAGGTGAGTATCAAAGACAATTATTAAAAAATGAATATCAAGATTTGAAAAACAAGTTTAAAAATGAAAAAAAACCGTTAAAACTTACGATAGCTATATCACATCATCCTCTTAAATGGCTGAAACCAGACGAGGAGGATATCTTTATGCAATATATTCTTGACGATGATTATTTAGATGTAGATATATTAATGTGCGGTCATGTTCATGATCGTGAAATCATTAATTACTTTAATCATAATCATTCTATTATGACTCTTGTTACTGGTATTGGTTGGGGTATTAATGAACCAAATGATTCTAAAGAGCAACATAGGTATTCTATTTACACTATAAATACGAAACACAATTCATGTGATATAATTATGCGAAGAAGTAAATCAGACCTAAAGTTTGATTATGATTACTCAGCGTATATTGGGAAAGAAGAAAAATATAACAAAAAATTGAGTTATCCATTAAGAATAAGAGAAAGCCAACCATTTCTTCATTTAAGTTCTCCTAATCCGTTGGAATCAAAAAGTATATATATCGATAATGAAATTTTAAAATATATTTTTAATGTGTCAGAAGGAATATCTAAATTTAATGAAGAAATATACAATATAATGGGTATGTATAAAAAAGATTTTTTAGATACATTGCCTGATGACAAAGTACTTAGAGACCAGATCGATGATTTTATGAATATAGATACTAAATTAACAAAAGAAATAGAGAAGAGTTTAAATATTGATATTGTATTTTTAAACTTTATGGCATTTTTACAAGAGATTTGTTCGAGTTTTATAGATGCATTTAAAATATATTTTTCTGATAATGTTTTTTTACGAGCTCACTTTAGATGGTATAATATTAGTAAAGATAATTTCTTAATGTTATGTCAACACAATAATTTAGATAAGAATTTACGAAACAAGAGAATGCAATCAATTAAATGGGGCGGGCTAATTAAGCAGGCATTTGAAAATGACATTCCTTTAGTATACTCAGCAAATATCAAATATAATAAAATAAAAACTGAATGGAATGATTTTATTACTATTATTCCACGTTTTAATAATTGCTGTATTGATAAAAGGATATATGAAGATAATCGTTACAAAAATGAAAGTAGACCAATTTTAACGTTTGGGTTCTCAATTAAATATAATGGTAGTGAATCGTCTGACTCAATGATATTATACGTACTTGATTATTTAAAGATTAATCAACAGATTAGTAATGTGATTGATAACTATATACGAGTATTTAATATTGATACAAAGGTTTTATTAAAACATATAAGTAATATAAAAAATAGAGAAACGATAGATAAAGTATAATATTAATAATGGAGGAATATAATATGAGTAAGTTAAATTTAGAAGAAGGAGCAAATATTGTTGTGAAAAAAATACCTCCTGTGGAAATTTCAAAGATGAATAATGATGATTTGATTCTTGTAAACAGAATTAGAATTAATTCTAAATTGGTTGAATTTGAGATTAGAAATTTAAGTAATTGCGAGACGACTAAAATAATGCGTAACGCTATTACAGAGATGAAAGAAAAAGAACTAAGGAGTAAAAAGCCTTCAATGGGAGTAATGATGAAAGTCGGCGATGTGAAAAAGATTTTTGACAATATCGAGTCATTGCCCGGTAATTCTTTTGCAGCTATTAGTGCTATTTAGTGAAAAGGATGAAAAATTACGCAATACAAATGTTTATTTAATTGATAACAAGAGGTAATCGAAACAAATAAAATTCGATTACCTTTTTGCTGTAGAATAAGCTAAATAGAGAAACATAGAGATCTCTTATAATAGAAATAATCGTGTAGTTATTAAGATAAACAATATAATAAATCTCCCTAGAATCAATCTAGAGAGAATAAAATTCATCGAATCTTTTTCAAAGACCAATAATTAACTATACTCTAAGCTTTCTACATTATCGTCTTCGGTTTCATCTTCTGCTTCATGAAGTTTTGTCTCTATTATGGTAATGATTACTTGCTCTAAGTCATTTTCAGTGGTAATACCTTCTGGTAGTTTGATATCTTTTATTTTCAAAGAATCTCCTATGTGCAATCCTGATACGTCGATCTCAATGATATCCGGAGTATCTTGTGGAAGACCTTTGATGGTTATGAACTCTGATTGACGAACGACAATCGTATTAGAATCCAAGGCTTCTGTACCTATTATTTTGATCCCCACATCTGTATGAATTTTTTCTGAAAGTGACACTTGTTGGAAATCAACATGTAATATATTTCTTTTGATATCTGAATTTTGCATCTCTTTTATGATAGCAGTAACGGGTTTTTCATTGGGTATCTCTAAATTGAATATAGCATTGATACCTGTTTTTAATAGTAGCTTTTGAAAATCATTGGAATTGATGGATATTGTCATTGCATCTACAGCTTTTCCATAAACAGTAGCAGGGATATAACCAGCTTTTCTCAATCTTTTGTTCGCATTAGTACTTGTTTTTATTCTTTTCTCTACAAAAATCGTTTCCATTACTTAACCTCCTTAATAATGTAATAATACATACAATAACCTTATTATACAATAATCACCATATTTATGATAGTTCAAACATGTTTTTTGCATTAAAATGGGAAAAATATAAATTAGAAATTATAAAATACATAATATGGGAAATAAATTATTATATGTATGGATAATCTAGGAAAATTTATCTTAAAAATTTTGGCATTATATTAAAAAAAAGTTCTCATAGATCAAGAAGTTTCGGTAAATACAGAATTGGAACAAGAAAATCAAAGAAGATAGCATTGCTATGGGGTATTATGATAAAATAAAGGGGAAGCTTACAACTGGGTTGGAAATATTATCTGTGATTGTATTAATCTAAAGTTTTGTTACTATGATATACGGTAAAGTCGTGGGAGTAGCGAGTTTAACAGTTGCTATTCTACTGCTAATTTATGGGTCTGATTTATACAATAGAAGAACTGACTACGGTCATGACCACTAAGAAAGTGGATTGGTTTTAAGAAAACTGTACAAGAATATAAAAACTATTCAATTATCCAGGGTTTCAGCAAATATTCTTACGATAGTACTTTGATATATGCACTAAGTCTGGGTGTTGAAGTGAAAATAGCAGATGAATTGAAATTTGACAGAAAGGATAATTCAAATAGTTTTTATTTCAACAATAGTTGGATTTATTGGTATGTTATTTTAAGTAGTGGAAATAACAACGCTTTTGATAGAAGTATGACCAATGCTATGGAGTCGACAGGAAGTTCTTCGACTGGAGGGTTTTCTGCTGGCGGCGGTGGAGCTGGTAGATTCTAAGAGCCAATTTTCACATTTTTAATATTAATAAATATCTGTTCATTATGAGCAGACTAATATTGATGCATAAGACGAAAAATAGTAGGTATGCAGATTCTTGATTTCGCCGTCTGGCTATACGAGGTATAAAAATTACCACCTAAAAATGGAATATTGGTAGATAAAAGCACAAAGTTGAAAACTCTCCCTACGATAGATTTTATGTAAGTGAAGCTAAACACATCAAGATCCGTTAACACTATAGGCACAATAATAGTTACCTAGACGTCAGAAGAACTTGTGAATTTATTATATCTCCTGTAATTGTTAATCAACTACATTTTATTTCTTAATATTAAGTAATGAGTTTATAACCAATTCAACATCGGTACAACCGCGAGTAACCAGATCATAACTAGCATCATGAAGGCACCAATCAATAATTACACCCCTTGAAGTTCTGAAAATCCAATCACAAATATCTTCTGAATTTAAATAACTTTTAAATTCCCCATTCTCAATTCCATCTTTAATAATTTGATTTAATTTATTATAAAAATATCTATTATTATCTATAACGTATTTTTCATCGCTACTCATTTGTAGTCTGAAAATTGAAGAAATTACGCTTGAACCAGATTCATTAGTAATTTTTAAATATTGTTCTATGAAAAGTTTAATGGCAGAAGTACAGGAATCGATTGTATGAGTATCCATAAATTCTTGTAATTCAATATCAAAGGTTTTAAATGCTTCATCTATAATATCATCTTTTGATTGGAAATGATGATAGAATGCACCAACAGAAACAGAGGCACTATCACATATTTCTTTTATAGTAACTTGATCATAGTTCTTAGTCTTTAATAATTCCATGGCAAATACAATAATTTTATGTTTGGTTGCAATGGCTTGTTTTTGTCTTTTTGTTAACATAAATTCCCTCTTGATTTTATATTATTTATTAAATTACGTGTTTATACCCTGTAAATTAATCTTATTCTATCAACCAATAAGATTAAAAGCAATATAACAAAAAAATGATTGACAATAATATAGCAACCTGTTATATTTAACAAAGCGGCATTCGGTGAACAAGACTATGCAGAATGCCGCTGCAAAAATAAAAATAGGGGGAATATTTATGTTAAATGATTATTCAGTACTTTTCGATCCTGTAAAAATAGGAAAATTAGAGATTAAAAATAAGTATTTTATGGCTCCAATGGCGGCAACTGGGATGGTTGATGAGTCAAACGCGTACACAGAGAAAGCCATCGATTATTATGTTGAAAGAGCAAAAGGTGGTACGGGTTTAATAATTACAAGTATCAATAAAGTAGAAAATGTTATAGAGGGTTTTTTACCAAATGCGTCTCCCGTTGTTGGGAGTAACCTTTGTGCATATATTCAAAGTGCTAAAGTATTAACAGAGAGAGTACATGCCTATGGTTCTAAAATATTTCTTCAGCTAGGCGTAGGAATGGGAAGGGTTATGATGGCGGTAGCCATAGCTGGGGGAGCAGGTGCAGTTGCACCTTCAGAAATAGAAAATAAGTGGGATCCTTCGATTATGCATAGAGAGCTTACAATTGATGAAATTCATGGACTAGTAAAAGCTACTGTAAAAGCAGCAGCTTTAGCAAAAGGTTGCGGTTTTGATGGAGTTGAAATCCACGCTGTCCATGAAGGGTATCTTTTAGACCAATTTACCATGGATATATTTAATAAAAGAACAGATGAATATGGTGGAAGTTTTGAAAACAGATATAGAATGGCTGTAGAAATCGTTCAAGGAATTAAAAAGGTTTGTGGACAAGATTATCCAGTCGCTCTTCGTTATTCAGCAAAAAGTTTTATTAAAGAATTAGGACAAGGTGGACTTCCAGGTGAAGAGTTTCAAGAAAAAGGAAGAGATTTAGAAGAAGGTATAAGGGCAGCAAAATATTTAGTTGATGCTGGGTATGATGCTCTTGATGTAGATGCTGGTACTTATGATTCATGGTATTGGAATCACCCACCAATGTATTTTGAAGATGGAATGTACTTACCATATGCAAAAGCGGTTAAGGATGTAGTAGATGTTCCAGTATTAGTAGCTGGAAGAATGGATAATCCTGATCTTGCACTAAATGCTCTTGAGAATGGATCGGCTGATATGATTGGACTAGGGCGTCCTTTATTATCTGATCCTGATCTAGTAAATAAAATCAGAAAAAATCAAAAAGAAAAGGTAAGACCATGTCTGTCTTGTCATGATGGTTGCATGGGTCGAGTAAAACAAGGATTGCCTACTTCCTGTGCTGTAAATCCGAGTGCTGGACGAGAAGCTTCATTCGCATTAAAAAAGACAGATTCACCTAAAAAAGTAATGATTGTTGGTGGTGGAGTTGCAGGATTAGAGGCAGCTAGAGTGTTAACGCTAAGAGGACATATTGTTACATTATTCGAAAAATCATCAAAACTTGGTGGTTCTTTAATTCCAGGTGGAATGCCACCATTTAAAAGGAATGATCACAAGCTTATAGAATGGTATGAAAGAGAAATGGTAGATTTAAATGTAGATGTACGTATGAATGCCACAGTTACAAAAGAGATGATTACACTATCTGATTATGATACAGTAATAGTTGCTACCGGAGCAAATCCAATAAATATAAAACTACCAGGCAGCGAGAAAAATACAGTATGTAATGCTGTAGAAGTATCATTAGAAATGGAAAAAGCGGGAGAAAATATTGCCATCATTGGTGCTGGTTTAGTTGGTGGAGAATTAGGATTATGGCTTGCTCAAATGGGTAAAAAAGTTACTATTGTTGAAATGACTAATCAAATATTGGGTGGAGAACATAATTTGTGTACGGCAAATTATGACATGCTTAAAGATTTGTTGAAATTTAATAAAGTTGAAATTCTTACTGAAACTAAAGCAGAAGAAGTTACAGAAAATGGACTTAAGATTCAAGCAAAAGACGGGACTAAATCAGAAATCAAGGCAGATACAATTATTACTGCAGTTGGATATAGACGTGAAAACAATCTATATGAGAGTATTAAAATGATAGATAAAGACGTATTTAATCTAGGCGATTCTAAAGAAGTTCATAATATTATGTATGCAGTTTGGGATGCATATGAAGTTGCTAGAAATATCTAATTATTAGTTTAAATAAATTTATTGTATATTTTTACTCGAATATTTTATACCACAGAAAATTGTTACAAACTAAGTATAAAGGATATAATTGTTTGAGTAAGTTTAATAAGGAGCTGTCGTGAAAAAGCCCCATCAAAAAGTATTGAAAAAAATATTTTTTTAATCTGACATCAAGATATCTTCTAGTAACATAGAGGTAAATGATAAGTACAATATGGCAGTAAACAATTAATATTTAAAGGAGTTGTTGCACTAATTAACTAGTGTAGCCCTCCTTTTATTTGTGGGAATAAATAATCTGTAATAAAGTTGAGAACTGTCCCCACAAGATACACAGGATACACCTATCTCAAGTTGCTATAGAATTTAATTATGCTGAAGAACATTTATCAAGAACTATAAAAAAGTACTTTGGAATGAACTTCTCAGATATTCTTAGGGAAACAAAACTAAACAAAGCTATTGCTTTAATTAACCAAACAAATTTATCAATTAACAATATTGCACTTGCTGTGAGATATACCGACTATACCAATTTTTACAGGGCATTTAAGGGGAAATTTGATATTTCTCCATCAGAATATAGAAAAATGAATCAATTATGATTATATGTAATTTTTAAACAGGACTACCACGTGTATGTTTTTTATTATAATACATGGCATAACATAGATTTAAGCTATGTATGAATTTAGAAATAACACAACCGAATGTTTGGTTACGTTTGTTTTATTACAAACAAAATAAAAATGCAAGGTGTAATTTGTAAATAACAGTATTATGGAATATTGGGGGATAGATGCATAAATTTGAAACTAAGTATATTTACATTTATTGCGAATAGATTTTTTCTATGCTAAAATGTAATTGTTTCATATATATTGAATACAATATAAATAGATTTGATTAAGTTAAAATGAAAGGGTAATGATGACATACATAAAAAGTAAAAAAACAAGAAATTCAATTATTGAGGTTTCAAAGAATTTATTTTATAAAGAAGGTTTGAATAATACTACTGTACGACAGATTGCCAAGGAAGTTAAATTAAAGAATTCTGGTGCATTATATTATCATTTTGCATCTAAGGAAGAAATAGCAAAGGAGATTTATAGTAACTGCTTTGAAAATGCACATGAATTATGCGATAGTATTGTTGATAAAAATAAAAATCCATTGCTAAGTATGTTTGTTGGAATGAAATTTCATTTCAAATGTTCTTTTTGTGATGAAAGAAGCAAACTTCTTTTTTTAGAAGTAAATAATGAATCATGGTTTGATAATATTATTCTTACACAAAGGAAAGAAGTGTTTTTTAGTATGTCAGAATATTATAAGTTAGATCTAGATGATGAAATGCTACTTGTTTATTTTTTTACAACAAGAGGAGCAGGAAATACACTGATCGAGAATAAAATTATTGGCAATATTAGTATGGAAGATGATAAATTATTTAATTATATAGTGGCATTGTATCCTCAACTTTTGGGTATAAATAATAGTATAATTCAAAAAACATTAATAAAAGCTGATGAAATAATAGATAAGTTAAGTATAAAACCTTTTGTGTATTTATAATTTATAAAGGTTACAATATATTTTTTTTAACATTATCATGTAATGAAAACTCATTACTTTGATAATGTTTTTTTATGTAATCAAATGAGGCTTAAATTTTTTATAAAATAGCATTTTGAAATAATGCTTGACAATATAAGAAATAGCTACTAAACTATAAATAAAGCATGCTTTAATTTTGTGCAAAGGAGAAATTAAATTGAATAATCAAGATTTATATTGTGAACGACGTAAGAGAATAGAATGTAGCTTTCAGCATAAAGAACCTGACAGAGTTCCAATCATGGCTAATGTAGAGACTTGGGCAATGTTTTATTCTGGGAAAAAGTCGATGGAAGTAATGGGAAACCCCAAAGCAGAATTTGCTTGTTTTGATAAAGTTTTCCGTGACTTTTGGTTTGATAGTACTTTTATAAGTTTTCTAACACATGATGTTAATATTCACCAGTCATTGGGGGGAGAACAGTTTTTCTATTCTTCAGATGGGGTCTCTATTCAGTATAAAGACCATTCTTTTATGAAAGAAACTGAGTACCTAGATTTTATAAAAGATCCGTTAAAATATACTATGAATGTCGAATTTTCTCGTAGGTTTCCGAAACTAAATCAACCTTATCCTGAAAATTACAAATCGTTGAAGCAAGCATTTGATTTTTATCAAAGCTTCATAAGAAAAGCAACTATGGCTGAAGAATATTATAAAAGTAGTGTTGGTATGCCAATAATGACGCAGGGGACAGCAACGATGCCTGTTGATTATTTTCATGATTATTATCGCGGTATGGATAAGATTATGATAGATATAAGAAGACGGCCGGAAGAAATTATTGAAGCAGCAGAGGCTTTAGTTCCAATAGTGTTGAACCAAATTACACGAGGACAATCAAAGGTAGAACCTTTTCCATTTGTGTTCTTTCCGTTGCATCTACCTACATATATTAGTCGTAAACATTTTGAAAAAATTTACTACCCTTCATTTATGAAAGTTCTTCAAGGTTTAAATGATGCAGGTGGAAAAGCGTTAATCGCTTTAGAAGGAAATTGGGAGCATTTATACGATTTCGTAAATGATATTCCCAAAAACTTTGCTGCATGTGTAGTTGATGATTGCGACATAATTCGTGCAAAAAAAGAAATTGGTGACAATGTTACTTTAATTGGAGGATTGCCCACATCATTACTAAGATATGGTACAAAGGAAGAATGTATTGACTTTGCTAAAAAACTTATTGATGATTGTGCTCCAGGGGGAGGATTTATGATCACAACAACACGTTTATTATTAGCACCGAATGATGTAAATGTGGATAATATGAGAGCTGTAAACGAATTTATTCATGAATATTGTTATTAAAAAAGTGGAGGAATAATCGAAATGAGTGAAGTAAAAAAAAATGAAGAACTTTTTGAAGAGTTAAAAAAAGAACTTGTATTTTTACCAGATATTGAACCTGTAAGGCAAGGATTCATTGAAGGTTTTATCCTGATGCTATTAAATTAGCACTTTAATTATGGCTTTTGAGTATTTTTGAAATTAACATATACTCAAAAGCTTTACATGTAGGAGGAAATAATTATGTTTACAAAAAAAGCTTTTGAATTGCTTATGAACTTTTGGTGTTCACTTTTTATTTCAGTAATTGTATCCATAATGATGAGTCTTATTATGACAAAATCTATTCCTTTTCCGGATATTCTTATAACCATTGTTATAGGACTTGTCGTAGGGGATATTGTAGCTATTATAATTCCTGCTAATAGATGGGGGGATGCACTAGCAAAGAAATTTAAAGCGAATGTAGGAACGATAAAATATTTGCTGATAAGTACTATTGTGAGTGTTATTTGTTATGGAACTATTTTAACATTTATACTTACTGCAAACTCGATAGGATTTCCACCATTCTATTTCATAAGTGTTTTAAAAATGATGCCTTTAGTTTTACCTATAGCTTATATAAGCGCGCTTATAGCAACTCCAATTGCATTGAAACTTACGAATTTTATTATTATGAAGCCAAAGCAGGAAAATGAAAGATAATAGATATATTATTGGGGAAGTTTACAAGGACAGATACATTGAAATCTTCAAGCAATATATAGTTAAAGGACAAATACAATGTTGCAGTAGACAATAAATAATAGAAGGAGTTGTTTCACTAATTAGTGTACAACTCCTTTAATTTGTGGGAATAAATAATCTGTAATAAAGTTGGGGTCTGTCCCCAGTGTCACCACATGAATACAAATAGTCGACAAAAGAGGTGTTAAACAATGGAAAAAGAAATAATTAAGGAATTGTTTGAAAAATTAAAAGAAGATTGCGAATTTATTGAAGATAAAGCCATAAGGGAAAAAATAACAAATGTGCTATTTTTTAATCTGATAGAAATATAAAATAAAACTTTATTTAAACTGTATACAAAAATTAACAATTATTTAGTTAGCTAAAATACTTATAGATATATTGTTTTAATAGATATATCTGATTAAGCAAAAGGCTAGCTAAATTAAAAATTTTATATTTGAAAAATCAAATTTAAAAACTTCTGTTAAAGATATTTCGATGACTTCGTTATAAAGTGCTTGATTTATGCCTAAGTTTCTACACATATTACTTATCAGATAGTATATCAATTCATGTAAATCTAAATGTAAATCACCTGCAAAAAATGACAGAAATATCTCTCTTCTGGATCCAAACTGTGTAAGAATAAATATTGAATAATCTTTATCTGACAGATGTAATTCAAAAGATTTAATAATATCAGCATAGTATTTACTTATTGATTTATGTAATACCCTGTAATTTGATTTTTTCAATATTATTTCGTGATAAAAACGTATATTATTCTCGTCATTTAGCACTGTATGATAGCAGATGATAAGAAACATACAATATTTTTGCAGAGGTGGGATAGTTAGGTCATCCTCGGTATATTGAAAATCTATAAAAGAATATATATTCTCAACAAAATCAGAATAAATCGCTGTGACCATGTCATCTTTTTTACTGAAATAATAAGTAATGTTACCTAAAGTAGTACCCGATTTTTTTGCTATACTTTTCACCCATGCATTTTCATAACCTTTTTCATAAAACTCTTGTTTTGCATACTGTAAAATTTTATCTTTAGTTCTACTGCCTTTTGCTTTATATACCATAAATACACATCCTTTATTATTAATTATACATAAAAATTATAAGAGTTCAAAAGCTTATTTTTTAGTAATATATCATTAAGTTACTAAAAAGCGTTGACTTTTTGTAAAGTTGAGTGATATTATTTAATTAAGTTATATAGCTTAATTAAATAATAATTTTGGAGTGATTTATTATGGATTATCAGGCTAAATTAAAAGAAAGAATAGAAATATTTGATGATGCTGTACGAATGACGAAAAGACCAAAACGTGTACCATTTGTAACGAATGATGCTTTTTGGCGTTATTACGATCTAGGTTACAAATTAAGTGGAGCATTACTTAATTCAAAATCGATTGAAGATGTGCTTGTTGAATTTCAACATAGGTATGAATTTGACTTGTTTCTTGATATCGGAGACAGAAATCCTCTTCAAATGACAAGAAGCCTTGGAAATTATGAATATAATATTGATGATAAAAATAATACACTTATTTTAAAAGAACAATGTTTTTTTATGGAAGAAGATTATGATGAATTTGTAGAAAATCCTGTTAAAACACTATGGGAAAATATCTTGCCCAGAAAATATTCATTATTTACACCAGAAATGGATGTGAAAATCATATCTAATACGCTTACAAAATTTTTGGAATATAATCAAGCAATGGCACATACGGTTAAAAGATTAATTGACGAGTGTGGAGTACCTCCGATTTTTGATGAAGAAAACGGAGCAAAAATATTTCCGGCATTTGAATGTTTGTACAATTTCTTAAGAGGTATGAAAGGATTATCACATGATTTAAGAAGATGCCCGGAAAAAGTAGAAAAATTCAGTGAAGTTTTCCATGACAAATATGTTAAGCATTCAATTCAAAATATTAAAACACCTGAAGATATAACAAGTTGCTTTACTGTATTTACAATTATGCTAAGTCAAAATATGATTAATGCAAAACAGTTTGAAAAGTTCTATTGGCCTCATTTTAAGGAAATAGCTGATAAAGTGGTTGAAACAAATAATACAATGTTTATTCTCAGTGAAGGTACTACAAAACATGTTACTGAATACCTTCAGGAACTTCCTAAAGGTCATTTCTGTTTTTATATTGAAGCGGATGATATTTTTGAGGCAAGAAAGAGATTGCCAAATATAGCATTTTGGGGAGGACTACCGTTAGATATTATTGCAAATGGGACAAAACAAGAATGTATTGACTATGCAAAAAAAGTTATTGATGAAGTTGGAAGAGACGGAGGCTTGGTATTAAGTACTAGTAGATTCACAACTTCACCTAAAGATTGTAATAGAGAAAACCTTTTGGCAGTAAGCGAATTTGTGAGAAATTATAATTAGGAGGGAAAATAATGAATAAAAAAGTTGATTTAACTAAATATCCGGAGGGACATGAAGCGTTAAAAACAATGCTGGACTTTTTGCCTACTGAAGAAATAAAACAAGAGTTGCTCGACGGTTTTACATTATTCTTATCTTTAATGTAATGCTATGAAAATCATGCTGAAAGGATACATAAAATATGTTATTTACTAGAGATTCGGATTTGACAGAAAAGGAAATAATGAATAAATCGCTTATTAAGGAACTGATTGAATTTGAAAGGTATTGCAGAGACTATGGTTACTTTGAAGAAATGGAGAGATGCTTTGATCAAAATTCAGTGGTTAATATTTCATGGTTTCAAGGAAGTGGCTTTGATTTCTTTGAGGCATCAAGATATATGGATAGATTTGCACCACATAAAATTAATAATATATTAGTCTGGTGTAATGGAGAACATGCTGTAGCAGAATGCATAACATCTATTCAAATACGTGTGGAAATAGATGATGCGTTATTGGATTTGACTTCAAATGTAAAATTACACTATAAATAAAAGAGAAAAGTAATAATTGGTACATTGCTTCATTAGAAGGCATATATGAAAAAGATTTTCTTGTACCAGCCTTTCCGGGGGATATTAAAAATATTGCCTGTGAATTGAAAAAATACCGCAAATCATATGCGATATTATCATATATACTGGAAACAGAAGGGTATCAAATAGATCAAGAACTCCCTGGAACAGATCGACCGGAAATTATAAAATCTTTGTATGAGAAAAGTGAAGCATGGTTAAGAGGATAGAACATAAATACAGTAAACGCTAGGTAAAGCATAATGTGTTGAATCACACTAAAATACTCAAGATCTGACCTAGATAATGTTTCCAACCGTTATTTGTTCTTTTATTTGTAGATTTGAAAGAACAACAAAAATAAAGGCTTAGAAGTGAGATTACTGTAAATGTGTTCTCAATTATCTGAAGAGGTATAAAGCTTAAAGTTGCTGGTTTTCCAGTATCTTTAGGCATAGTTTTTCTCCTTAAGTTATTGTCGTAATTATACTATATCTTCTATACGACAACTATCCTAACATATAGGGATGTCAAATCCATTGAAAGAACATATATTGTTAAGTCAGAAATGTTCTCTGAGAAATTGAAGAAAGCTCTCTATAAATATCGTAATCAAGCCATAACCAATGCAGAAGTGATTGAAGAACTCATCTGCATGGCACATGAACTTAAGAAAATGAAAGAAGAGCATGCAAGTTTAGGATTGAGTGAAGATGAAATAGCCTTTTATGATGCACTTACGGCTGACGATATTATGAAAGAATTTTTGGAAGATGAAACGCTTAAAAAGATTGCAAGAGAACTTACTGTAGCTATCAGGAATAACATTACTATCGACTGGAGTGTTAGAAAAAGTGCTCAAGCATGTATGAGACGTATCATTGAGCGACTTCTCAAGAAATATGATTATCCACCTGAGCAAGCCAAAAAAGCAATGGAAACGGTTATGAGACAAGCAGAATAAATGTGTAAAAATCAAGTTGATTTGGTGTTTTATGATCGAGTAACTGATCCAAAATCACCATATAATGCATAGGAACTGCATAGGGATAGTTTTCAATCTTTCACGTTTTATTGAAAAACTTTCCAATACAAGTGCTTGATTTAAAAATTCTCTTATATTCACTGTTACTTTGTAATAGAAAAAACTCTAACAAATATTCGGTGGTGATTTTATGCCTCACGAAGCAAGGCGGCATAATCCGAAAACAACCCATCATATTATTTGAAAAAGTATCAGTGAAATCGAATTTTTCCGTGGAGATAACGATAAAATCAAATATCTTCAGCTCATGGCTCTTTCAGTAAAAAGTTTGAGTGTCGTATTTTAACATATTGTTTAATGGATACCCATGGTTATATTCAGTTTGATTCTCAGGGCAGTGATTTGTCTAAATTCATGCATGGTTTAAACCTTTGTTATGCCCAGTATTACAATCGTAAATACAAGCGTCATGGTCATGTCTTTCAAGGGCGGTTTTTTAAGTAAAGTAATTGAGGATGATACCTATAACCTGGTTGTTTCTGCTTATATTCACGCTAATCCAAAAGACCTTCCTGATTATAGAGATGCCATACATACTTACATCTTTTCGTCATATGGTATGTATGTTGGGACAGCCCATGATCACTATGACCTCATTGATACGGATACACTAAAACCAGATTATACCTATGAAAGTGGACGAAATATCTATCCTTGAGATACTAATCCCAAAGAAATCATCAATAGGATAGCTCATACCCTACATATGCCTAGTTCAGAATTTGTACATATCAAATACGCACACAAAACTAATCATTTTAGAGCTATCGTGGTGTTTTTATTACGCTGTCTTTGTGATTATACCTATAAGGATATCTGCGAAATTATCGGAAGTATATCCATATCTCAAGCTGCCAAGCTTTCTAGTAAGGGCTTTGAGTTGATATGCACTGGAAAGATGGTATATATGTCAACCTAAAATTGACTCTTCCGATAAATAGTTTATTTTGGTATAAAAGTCTGATAGAATACCGAAGTAGACATATAGTTATGGAGGATTGGCTATGACAGACTTAAAAGTT
>JBMNCR010000117.1:0-14500 GCA_049366695.1 Eubacteriaceae bacterium | reverse complement strand
CTACAACATATTTGCTTTCATCTGCTAACGCTTCCCATACTAAATCAGTATTATCCTTTTCTCTTAAGGCACCAACTGGACAGTTAACTATACATTGACCGCAATTTATGCATGATAATTCAGCTAAAGATTTATCATATACAGTACCTACCTTAGTTCTATCACTTCGATGAACAAATCCTAAGACCCCAACATTTTGAATATTATTACAAATATTTGCACATCTTCCACAGTTTATACATCTACTATCATCCCTAACAATAGAATCAGAAAAATCGTCAACAGTTGTAGTATACTGTCTTTCAAACACTTCTTCTGTAATATTTAACTCTTTTGCTAAGGTTTGTAATTCACAGCTATTATTTCTAACACAAGTAGTACAACTGCTATTATGGTTAGCTAATAATAACTCTAACACAGTTTTTCTCATTTGTCTAACCAAAGGTGTATTGGTTTTTACTTTTATTCCTTCAGCTACAGGATATACGCAAGAAGCTTGCAATTTATTACCAACTTCAACCATACATATTCTGCATGCACCTACTTCATTTATACCTTTAAGATAACATAAAGTCGGAATATTGATTCCAGAAAGTTTAGCTGCTTCTAATACGGTAATTCCTTCAGGAACTGTTACTTCTTTATTATCTATTGTCAATGTTACTGTACTCATTATTAAACACCTACCTTTTCTAGTTTGTAGGACTTCTCAATATTTTCTACATCATATAGTGCTTCAACTTTAAAAGCTTCTGGAAAATATTTCTTAGCAGTAATAAATGGAACCACTTCTGTTTTTCCTGAACCACATAAAGATGCTTGCCCCATTACGTTTATAATAAGATCCATTTTTTCAAAATCTTCTTCTTTCGCAATTCCGTTTACAATTCTATCAAAAATAAATTTCAGCTGTCTGTTTCCTTCTCTACATGGAGTACATTTTCCGCAACTTTCATGAAGGAAAAACTCTTGAACAATTTTCAAGTAATCCATAATATGATTATCTTCATCTGCAACAACTATAGCACCTGAGCCAATGCTTAAACCTTTTTTTTCTAAATCTTCATATGTGTATTTTGTATCCCATTCCCACATAGGCAAAATTCCACCTGACGCTCCTCCAATTTGAACAAAATTAGGTTTTTTGCCCCCTTGAATTCCACCAGCTAAATCTTCCACTATTTCTCTTATAGTAATTCCAAATGGCACCTCGTAAACTCCTGGTCTTTCGACTTTTCCAGAAATACTTATAACTTTAGTGCCAGTACTCTTTTCAGTCCCAAATTGTTTAAAACTATCTGCACCTTTTTTAACAATAACTACTATAGTACTTAAAGTTTCAGTATTTATTACTAGTGTTGGTAAATTTAGAAAACCTTCTTGTTTTACATATGGAGGTTTACTTCTTGGTCTACCACTTTTACCTTCCATACTTTCACACATTGCAAAACCTTCGCCACATACATAAGCACCAGCACCACTAAATAATTTTAAATCAAAATCATAACTAGAACCTAATATATTTTTACCTAGATACTTGTCTTTGTAGCATTTATCAATTGCTTCTCTAATATCCTCATGCATATGGGTATACTCTTCTCTTACATAAATTATACCTTCTTTTGCATTTGAACATATCCCTGCAATTATCATACCTTCAATTACTTGATATACATTTTTCTTTAATAACTCTCTGTCTTTAAAAGTACCTGGTTCACCTTCATCGGCGTTACAAACTACAAACTTACGATCACCCTCAACCTGTCTTGCTTGTCGCAATTTTCTCCCTGTAGGATATGCTGCGCCTCCTCTGCCTTGGAGACCTGACTTATCGACTTCGTCTACTATTTTTTCGTAACCATCATTTAATAAAATTTTTAAAGCATCAAATCCTCCTGCTTTTAGATATGAATCCAAATCCTTACCATCATATTTATTAAAATATTCAGTAATATAATTTACTTGTTTCACTTTATTCCCCCCTTTTTGCAGCTATCAATTCTCTTACTTTTCTTCTATTTAAATCTCCATAAATTTCATGATCAATTCTCACAGCTGGAGATGTATCACATGCTCCAATACAATGTGTGTAAATTAATGTAAATCTATTATCTTTAGTAGTTTCACCCATATTAATATTTAATTCTTCTTGAAACCAGTTTACTAGATCCTGATTATTATTTACTCCACATGTAGTAGAATTGCATATTTGTATTATTACGTCGCCTCTTGGTTCTGAAGATAATGCTGAAAAATATGTAACTACGTCATACACTCTACTTTCAGTAACATCTAACTTCTTTGATATAATTCTTGCCATCTCTTCACTAATATAATTACCAGTAGATTCTGCTTGTAATTCTTGTAATATTGGAAGAAGATTAACTTCATCATAAGAATGCTTTGAACATACCTCATCTACTTTTTTTTCTAGTTGTATATTCATATAAACCCTCCCTTAACAAATTTTAAACAATCTTGAAATCGTTTACGTTATAATTATATCAAATTCGTATAGTCTTGTATATACATATATTGAAAAAAAAATATCAAACTTCAATAATTTTTTCTTCTGAAACAACATAGTCTACAGTTTTATCATATGCTTCTACAGGTAAGAAGTTAACTATAAAATCTTTAAATGCAGGTGCAATAGTTACTATTTTTTCATCCATTCCGGCAAACAATCGATCATAATATCCACCTCCATAGCCTAATCTTTCGCCTTTTTCCGTAAACGCAACCCCAGGAGTTATGATTAAATCGATTTCATTTACATCTACTTCTTTTATTTTTTTGGGATCTAATTCTAGAATTCCATATTTATTTTTTATGAAATTTTCGGGAAATGTTTTAGTTTCTGCTAAAATTAGAGTATTATTAACAGTGTTACAAATCGGAGTCACTATTTTTTTGTTGTTTTTTAAACAACGTCTGATCAAATCATATGTATATACTTCACTTCCATAACTAACGTATACCATAATGACCTGACTATTTTTAAACAACTCCATGTTAATAATTTTTTCAATAATCTTATTACTTCTTTCGATTATTGTTTCATTCTTAATTTTATCTCTTTTTTTTAATAAACTTTTTCTTAGACTTCTTTTGTCCATTTATAACACCATCCTTTGTTTAATATAAGCATTATATCAAATAAAATATTTTATTTTCTAATATTTCTCTGATTATTTTTCAATAAAAATCAAAAAATATAAATATATATGAAAGGAAGTGATTACAGTGAGAATGAGAAATATGATGATTAGTAGTTTAACCGCTATTGCAGGAGTTGCTATGATGAAAACTATGCAAAACAGAGGTGCTAAAAGAAAAGTAAAAAAAGTAGTAAATAAAGCATTTAACACAGTAAGTGATAGAGTTCAAGATATGGGCATAAAATAATTATCTCAGAAGAGGCTTTTAGCCTCTTCTGATAAACTTATTAATTTAAGTATATAAAAATCAAAACATCTAAATGTATCAGGAAAACACACGAAAATAATTCGTTAGTTTTAATTGTAGTATTCCACATTTTCACTATCATATATACCTATTCTAAGTATAAATACTACCTCCAATAAACTCTCTAAGTATTGAATTTGTTAATATAGACGTTTCATCTTCAATAGTGAGGAAAAATTCAAAAAAATCTAGTATTCTTTTCGCTTGTGGAAACAGAACATTATCAGGATGTATTTGTTTTAATAATGGTTGTGCATACTTTTTTAAAACAAAAATTTCATAAAATAATGCAGAATTAAATATATAATCAGCTTCTTCTTGATATGGAAATATATTTTTTTCTTCTCCTAATCGAACAGATTCCCACATACTCAATGTATCTTCAGCAGAATGTCCCCTATATTTATAATCTCTTATCATTCTTCTTAATAACCTAATATCACTTGTGGGTATTCTATTATATGAATCAATATTTAGTTGAGTAAGAGTATTAATATATATTTTATATTTATTTTCTTTCGGAATGTATTTAGTTAATTTTTCATTCAATCCATGTATTCCTTCGATAATTATAGGATTATTTCCTATAATTTTTACTCTTCTACCCTTTTTGTCTCTTTTCCCTTCTAAAAAATTAAACACTGGCATTTCAACTTCTTTATTTTCTATCAACTGAATAAGATTTTCATTAAATAACTCAATATCTATTGCATCAATATTTTCAAAATCTAAATTTCCATTTTCATCTTTAGGAGTCTCTTCTCTATTAACAAAATAATTATCCAATTCAATTGTTAAAGGCATTATTCCACGTACCATTAAATTTGTTTTTAATCTTTTCGAAGTAGTAGTTTTTCCAGCTGAAGAAGGTCCAGAAATAATTACTAATTTAATTCTATCTTTATTATCATATATTTCTTGTGCGATATTATTAATTTCATGCTCGTGATATGCTTCAGCAACTCTTATAAATTCTACAATAGTATTATCACGTATCTTTTTATTTAAAGACAATACATCATACACATCAAGAAATTTACACCATTTTTCATATTCAGAAAAAACATGAAATAATTTTTTTTGATCTATAAAATTATTAATTTGTGTTGGATTATTAGATGAAGGATGCAATAATACAAAACCAGGGTAATAATATCTTAATTCAAATTTATCCAACCACCCAGTACTTGGTAGTATATGTCCATTAAAATATTCGTATTGTCCATTTAATTCATATAATTGTATTTTATCTTCTTGAATAAATTCAAACAAATGTCTTTTCTTATCATCTAACTTGATATTCTGGGTTTTCTTATTATAATTAACTTTTTTAAAAGGAATATCTTCTTTTATTATTCTATCTATTTGTAATATTATTTGATCCAATTCATCTTTTTTTAATTTTTTATTATTTCTAAATTCACAGTATATTCCTCCACCTAGAGAATGTTCCACTGACAACTCTTCTTTAGGTAAAATTGCTTTTACTGCTCTAACAAGTACAAACAATAGACTCCTTTCATATATCTTAATCCCTAAGGGAGTTGTCATATCAATAAACTTGATATGACAATCTTTTTCAATTAAATAGTTTAAGTCCTGCAATTCATTATCAACAATTCCACCCATAACACGATACGGACTTTTTATCAGTACAAGTATATCCTTCATGGGACTACCTTTATCTACAGCAATTTTTTGATCTAAAACGGTTACTTTTACCTGTTCCATAAAAACCTCCATATTGATTAATAATAGCTTTCATATAATAACATCAATAAAGAAGCGAGAGTCAAAGTAAGTCTTCTTACTATATTTTGCTAATTAATATATATATCTCTCACTTCTAAAATAGATTTTTATTCTCTCAATGCGCTAACTCTATAGACTAGCGTCTAATATTTAATTCATCCATTGCATTATTAACTAATTCATCAGCTCGATTATTATATAGATTTGAACTATGTCCTTTAACTTTCTCAATACTAAATTCATGCATATATGTTAATTCATCTAACCTAATCCATAGATCTTTATTTTTTAGCTCGCCGCTCTTACCTCTGCTCCATCCTTTCATTTTCCAACTGTTTATCCACCCTTTTTGAAATGCATTAACTATGTACGCTGAATCACTATAAATAGTAACTTTACATCTCTCTTTAAGCATTTCTAGCGCTTTTATTACTGCAAGTAATTCCATTTTATTATTTGTAGTATTTCTAAAAGCCTCTTTATATTCCTTTATATAGCTTTTCTCCTGGTATAAAAGTACTATACCTATACCACCGATGTTTTCTTTTTGAGAATCATTGCCTCTACATCCTCCATCAGTATATATAGTTATTTCTTTCATATATCTGCCTCCATATATTCTTCTTCTAAAAAAAATTTTAATGTTTGCAAGTAATGTAATATAAATACTCCTTGTTTTTTTATTTCATACTTTTCATCACATTCTTTAATAGGAATTGATTTTCTACCGCCATTTTGAGCGGTATCCCAGTATTGTTTCAATATTCTAAATGGTATAAAAAAATATTTATCCATATTAGAAAAATAAACAATAATAAATGATATCCCATTTTGTTTTTCAAAACTTTCCATAAAATATATCTGATGTGAATGAACATTTGAAATTGGTAAACTTTGTTTGGCAGTCTCCTTCACATCAAAACATATTGGTATCCCTTGAACATTTCCCATATAATCCACGGTGCTTTTCTGATCAAAATATGCTAATGTAATAACGCCTTTTTCCTTATCTAGTCGTATGGGTTTTATCGAAGTAGGAAGTTTTTGTATAACCGCTAAATTTCGCTTCATGTATTCTTCATTAGTTATATTTATAAACTCTTCTAGAGTACTACCTCTTAAACCTCTACTATTCCAGTAGGGCATTTATATCAACTCCGTATATTAAATTAATTAATGTTATTTATGATTTCTTTAAGTTTTTTTGGTAATGGGGCAATTATTGACAACTCGGCGCCATTATATTCTTCTATTATTATTTTATGTGCATGAAGAAATTGAGAATCTAAGTTATATTTTTTATTAAATACCTCATTAATATATCTATCCCCATATTTTAGATCCCCCACTATTGGATGACCAATATAATCTAAATGTGCTCTTATTTGATGTGATCTTCCAGTAATTAAATGTATCTCCAGCATAGTATAATCTTTGAAATTATTTATTGGAAAAATATGTGTCTCGACTCTTTTTGAATTCTTACTATATTCTTTTTCAATAACCACTTTATTGTTTCTATTATCTTTTTTTAAATAGTCAATTAATTTTTTATCTTCATTAATTGAACCTTTAACTAAAGAAATATATTGTTTTTTAATGTCATTATCTTTTATCTTATTATTTATTTCTTGAAGCCCTCTATATGTTTTAGCTACAATTACTATACCTGTCGTATTCCTGTCTAATCTATTACAACACGCCGGAGTAAAAGTTATTTCCTTTTCTGGTTTATAACATCCTTTATCAATTAAATATTCAATAGCTTTGTCAACAAGAGAATTATTTCCTCCATGAGTCAACATGTTTTTCTCTTTATTAATAACCAATATGTTACAATCCTCGAATAATATGTCTAGCTTCCCTTTAGTTTTAATAATCTTTTTTTCTTTTCTAAACTTTTCAATAGTTTCAATAGCAAGATATAATTGTATCTTATCATTTTTTTTTAGATTATAATTAGCTTGTACCTTCTTATCATTTACTTTGATTCTTTTTTTTCTAATCATCTTCTCCACAAATCCCTTTGAAGCTAAGGACATATATTTTAATAAGAATCGGTCTAGTCTCTGATTTGCTTCATTTATCCCAATACATATTTCCTTCATTTTTATACCTCATTTTGTTTCAAACCAATTTTTCCCTACATTGATATCTACTGTTAATGGAACAGCAAGTTTAGCAGCATTTTCCATTTCATATTTAATAATATTTTTTACATCTTCTATCTCTTCATTATAAGTATCAACAATTAGTTCATCATGCACTTGCAAAATTAGCTTTGACTTAAAATTATTCTTTATTAATTTATTATAAACCCTTATCATAGCAATTTTTATAATATCCGCAGCACTCCCTTGTATAGGAGTATTAAGTGCTAGTCTTTCACCTGCTTTTACTATCATTTTATTTCTAGAATTTATCTCCGGTATATTTCTCCTTCTACCATATAAAGTTGTAACATACCCTTTTTCCTTTGCTTGTGATACAATATTTTTCATATACTCTTCTACATTAGGATATCTTCCAAAATACATATCAATATATTCTTGTGCCTCTTTTCTTGATATATTTAAATCCTGTGACAATCCAAAGGCTTGTTTGCCATATATTAATCCAAAATTTATAGCTTTTGCATAGCTTCTTTGTAAACTAGAAACAACATCCAAAGCTATATTAAATATTTCTGAAGCTGTCCTAGTATGAATATCCTCTCCATTGATAAATGAATCTATTAATGTTTTATCACCAGAGATGTGCGCTAGTATTCTTAATTCAATTTGAGAGTAATCCGCATCTACTAGCACAAACTCCGTATCAGTTGGAATAAAAATACGTCTTATTTTTCTCCCCATTTCCATTTTTATTGGTATATTTTGAAGATTTGGATCAGAGCTACTAATTCTTCCAGTGCTTGTAACTGTTTGATTAAAACTTGAATATATTCTTTGATTACTTTCATCAATTATATTTTTAAAACCTTTGATATATGTGGAACTTAATTTTGCTAATGTTCTATATTCAATAAGCATTTCTATTATTGGATGTTGATCTTTAAGTTTATCTAAAACATCAGCATTAGTAGAATATCCAGTTTTAGTTTTCTTAATAACAGGTAGTTTTAGTTCTTGAAATAAAATTTCTCCCAGTTGTTTTGGTGAATTAATATTAAAAGATTTTCCTGATAATGTATAAATTTCTTTTGTTAAATAAACTAATTTTTCATCAAATTCATTATTTAATTTATCTAATTCTTGCATATCAATTTTAAATCCTTGATACTCAAAGAAAGCTAAAACTTCAATTATTGGCAACTCAATATCGTTAAATAATTCATACATATTAATATCCATTAATTTGTCTAAAATTATCTCATATAGTCTAAATAAGGCTTCACAACCTTGTATTAAGTAATCTCTTTTATCTTCATCAATTATCTGTATAAAAGAAATTTGTTTTTTACCACTCCCTAGAAGCTCTCTCACATTTTTTGTAGATATATTCATATATTTTTGAGTTAAATCATAAATATCATATCTAGAATCCGATGGTTCTAATAAATAAGCTGCAATATAAGTATCGAATATTATTCCTTTTAATTGAATATCATTTTGCATGCATAGCACATACAATTCTTTAAAATTATGCCCTATAATTTTAATATCTTCATCCTCTAGTATTTTTTTTATACCTTGTAATATTTCTTGTTCTCCTAGGTTATCTGAAAAATAAAAAATGTTATCCTTTATTCCTAGTACTAGAGCCGATAACTCATTGTGATTATGAGTAACCTTTGTCATATACCACATTAGAAAAACTTTTTTTTCTTTATTAGCCTTCTCTATAATTTTTACAATCATTTCTTGGCAATCAACAATTACTACTTTTTTTATAGGTTCTATACTCTCTTCACTTTTTAATTGTTCAAAACCCAGTCTCTTTGAAATAGAAAAACACTCCAAATTATTAAAAAATTCAACTGCATCTTTGTTCTGATAATTATTAATATTAAATTCTTCTAATTCAAAGTCTATAGGAACATTTGTAACAATTTTAGCTAACTGCCTACTAAGAAATGCATTCTCTCTATCATTTACTAATTTTTCTTTAAGTTTACCTTTTTGAGATTCAATATTGTCATAAACGCCTTCTAAGGTTTTAAATTCACTAATAAGTTTAAGTGCTGTTTTTTCACCTATCCCCGCTACTCCAGGGATGTTATCAGACTTATCCCCCATAAGAGCTTTTACCTCTATTAAATCCATTGGTCTTATACCATATTTTTTGTTTATCTCTTCTTCATCAACATTCTCAACATCCGAGATACCTCTTTTAGTATATAAAACCTTTATGTTCTCATCAATTAATTGAAATGCATCCCTATCTCCCGTTACAATATTAACTTCAATATTTTCTCTAGAATAATATTTAGATATTGTACCAATCAAATCATCTGCTTCATATCCTTCAATAGATATCTTTCTGATATCCATTAGATCTAACATTTCGTAAATTAGAGGTATTTGAGTCTGTAACTCTTCAGGCATTTTTAATCTACCCGCTTTATATTCATCGAATTGTTCGTGACGAAAAGTAGGTTTTTTTTCATCAAAAGCAACCCCTAAATAATCTGGTTTATGTTTTTCAAAAATATTAATAAGTATATTAGCAAAACCATAGATAGCGTTTGTAGGTACTCCTTTAGAACTTGACATTGGTCGTACTCCATAAAAAGTTCTATAAAAAAGACTATTTCCGTCTATGATAATCATTTTTTTCATATTCATTATTCACCTCATACTTTAATTATTACCTTAAATTATAACAATTAATAAGATAAAAGTAACCTATCTAAGAAAATAAACAAAAACATAATACATGCATCGTAAAAAGACCGGTATATTCACCGGTCTTTTCATAATTACTTTTTTTATAAAGTTTTATTTTTCTATTGCATTTGTACCTGCATAAGCTCCCCCAAGTCGTCCTGAAGTAAATGCGTATCCTATACCAACACCGTTTCCTACATATGTGTCATTAAATAATACACCTTCAGATTCTAAACCTACAGCATATAATCCATTAATTGGAATACGACTATCATTTAGTACTTGGAATTTTGTATTTACTAATAATCCACCTACTGAACCTAAGTTATTTATTTCAGCAATGATCGCATAATATGGACCTTCATTGCCATTTGAAAGTAAATAATCGGAATTTTTACCAAAATCAGCATCATTTTCTGTTTTACATGCTTCTTCGTAATTATTGAATGTTTCAACAAATAAATCTACATCCATACCTGCATTACTTGCCAATTCTTCTAAAGAATCTCCTTTGAATCCATCTCCATTTTCAACCATAGCGTCAAATACTTCATATGCATCTGTCCACGGATTATCCAATGTAAATTGTTCTGCCCATGAGAGATAGAATTCAGGAGGCATCCCAGGAAGTTTAGGTGCTTCTACACCATTCATTCCTTTAGCAATTAATTCATCTATTTGTGATTTAGAAACAATTACATAATGATATGGTCCTTGAAATGCACTTGTATTAGCAGCTGCAACAGCCTCTAATGTAGCTGCTTCATCTCTAAATCTTGCACCTGAAGTCCCAACATTCATAAAGTTTGGAAGATAAGTCAACATAAGCGGATAACTAGCTTTAAAATCATCAAATTCTGTTTTTAAGCTATTTGTTGCTCTAGCTAAAGTTTGGTGTAACATTTGACCTCCAAAATTATCTGGAACTTTTGCTCCAACATCCCAAGCCATTTGTAAACCTTCACCAACATTTTGTCCTAATCCTCCATTAACTCCACCAAACCCAAAAGTCTCTTCAACCATTTCTGCATTAGCTGCATAACCACCTGTAGCTATAATAACGTTTTTGGCAGAAATTTCAAGAGTAGTTCCATCAGCTTTTTGTGCTATTACACCTACAACATCTCCTGCTTCATTTGTTATTAATTCCTTAGCTGTTGTCTCAGTTATTACCTGTCCATCATTTTTTTCAACAGAATTTGCTAACATTTCTCTTAAAGTTTGTTCACGAGTTTCATATGCTGGTAACATGTGAAGTTGCTCACCAAAGAAATTAAGAAATATTGTAGCATATCCTTTTTCTGCTAACCAATCATATGTATCTCCTGATTTAGTAACATACTGTCTTATTGCTGCAGCATCAACTCTCCAGTGACAGTTTTCAATCCAATCAGCAATAATTTGCTCTTGATCAACTTTCAATCCATTTTCCAATGCAACAGATGAATTAATTAATTTTCCTGCCCATGAAAGATTACTTGCTCCACCAATGACTGCAGTTTTTTCTATAATTATTACGTTAGCACCTTCATCAGATGCTGCTATTGCTGCAGATACGCCAGAAGCTCCTGCTCCAACTACTACAACATCAGTTTCTAAAGTTTCTGTCTTTCCTTCTCCAGGTTTATTGCCACTATTTTTTAAGGCATTTACATCACCACCTGCTTGTGTTGCACAGTCTTCAACAGCTGCAAGGATAGCTTCACTACTTACTGTAGCACCCGCCACAGCATCAACTGCTAATGTTTGTTCTTCTAATATAGCCTCTTTAATACTCTCAATAGCAGCATCTCCAAGACCTGCTGTTTCTGAATGACTTATTACATTAATATCAGTAATTTCTGTTTCACTGAATGTTACTTCCACATCAATTGCTCCATTTCTTCCTTGCACTTGTGATGTATAAGTACCTGCTTCAAAAGAATTTGTCGCTTGTGGCGTACATCCACTAAACATTGATATAACCAACATCACACAAATAAACATAATAAGCATTTTATTGATTAATTGTTTGTTTTTCATTAAACCTCTCCCCCTATCATTTTTAATAATTTTCTACAACCATTTTAAACCTTGGTGCTACACCAAAGTCAATGTGTTTGTTAAAAAACAAATTAATGATATTGAAAACATTAATAGCATTAATGACATTAATAATAACTTGTTGAAAAAACTACCATTTTTCAATAAAAAATGAGTTTTAAACAAGATGAGTCTATAAAGACCTTAGTAATACCAACTAAGGTCTTCAAAATATAAATATATGAGCTATAATATCATAATGTCAATACTGACTCATCCGCTTCTATAATTTTCAGTATTTGCTCTTCTTTACCGGTTTCTGCATTTATATAAATAATATACCAATCTTTTTTATATGTTCCTTTAAATTCATAACACAATACTTCAGTTTTAAATTCCGTAGGTATTATAGCTAATCTTTCTTTTGTAATTTCCAATCTTGAACTAACATTCTCTCTTGCATCATCTAAAGATAGTACTGGTTCTGGAATATCTCTTTCATGATGAGAAAAATGAAATCCTTGTGCTTCAATCCCTAACATTTCTCCGTCATCTAATGCTATTTGTACTTTTATTAAATCAGGATATATAATAACGTCATTTTCTGTATATGCATAATTAAATACACCTACATTAGTATATTTTTCATAGTAAGTATTTACAAGATTTTCATATCCTTTGTCTTTTAAAAATTCATCAGCTTTTTCTTTTGCTTCTTCCATTGACATTTTTTGTTCTTCCGGGATTCTATCTTTCATAACTTTAAGCACGTGACCACCAATTTTTGATATTTCTATATATGCACTTTCTTCATTTTTCATAGCAACATCGTAAACATAGGTAACTATAACCCCTTCACTGACTCCATTACTATTAAAGCTTTTTATATTATCTTTATCTAAAAATTCTTTTGCTTTTTCTTCCCCTTCCTTTTCGGTAATTTCTTCACCGTTTATCCCTTTTGCTTTTATATCTTGTATATGATCAGAAAATGGCCCATCATATATTAGTTTTGGATATTCATTCATTTCTTTATCCAAAGTAGTAAAACCTTTTGTTACTAAATTATCTGATGCCTCATCTAATTGCTCATCATTAGATTTTTGAACATCTCCAAAAGTTAATTCTCCTTGTTGTATTTGTTCTTCCATTATTTGTAGTTGTTGCAATAAATAAGTGCTACTATTTTTTAATCGTTCAAGGTCATTCCATTGATCATCACTCATCTCTTGATTCTCAATGTTTATCTTAGTCATAGCATAGGCAAAATCACTCAGTTTGTTAAAAAACTCTTCCGTATTCTTTAATGTGCTATGACTTATCGGCAATCTTCCAAGATTTGATTGTGCAAAATCTCCATATCTCCATACATCAGCTAATAATTGTGAAATGTTTTGACTTGATGCACTTACCAAAGCTTTTGACATTGTAGCCTGAATATTTTTTACAGAAGATAACACCACTTGAAAACTATTTTGATAAGAATTTTCAAGTTTAATTTTATAACTCTCTTTTTGAACACTTTGACTATAACCTATAAAACTTGTCGCTGTTAGTATTATAGCAAGCACAGCAATTATTATATTTTTATTCATACTACTTACCTCCTTTACTTACAGAATACATGCTTGCCTATTCTAGTTATAATAGGTCTAGATAGGATCCATTTATTTGTAGATGTAGCAGGATTATAATAATATATTGCACCACCTGAGGGGTCCCATCCTGCTAAAGCATCATTAGCAGCTTTTATAGCAGTATTTGCTGGTTGTAGATAAATTTGACCATCTGACACAGCATCAAATGCTCCTGGTTGATAAATAACACCGCTGATACTATTTGGAAAAGATGAATTATTAACTCTGTTTAGAATTACTGATGCAACAGCTACTTGACCAGTATATGTTTCTCCTCTTGCCTCCCCATGAACTGCTTGCGCTAATAAATATGCTTCATTTCTATTACTACCAGCAGATTTAGAACTTGTATCTTTTTTATCCCATTCTCTCTCTATTAAATTACCTAATCCCATTGCATCTAACGTAACAGGCCCACATATTCCATCTACACTTAGACCATTTTTCTTTTGAAAACTTTTTACAGCTTGTTCTGTTCTATATCCAAAATACCCATCAACTCCTCCTTTATAATATCCCCAATCCTTCAATTTTCGCTGTACTTTGCCCACAGCATCATAATCGCTACCATAATATATAACCTTTTCTTTAGCTAAAACATTTTCATAGACACTCATGAGAAATATTATTAAAAAAACTACTGCTATAAATTTAATAGTTTGTTTTTGACTTGCTTCTTTCATCATTAAACCTCCTGTTTCGACAAGGATATTTCATGATTTATTGTTTGATTTTTTAAAATTATTATACTTAATAACAAAAGATTCACTCACAAAAACACTAGGGACGGTT
>JBMNCR010000116.1:0-19083 GCA_049366695.1 Eubacteriaceae bacterium | reverse complement strand
CCAGATTACGGATGTAATCTGCATCTTTTTCTGCAATTGCCTTTGCTACTGATGGAATTGCTCCGTTAATCTTTTCTCCGATAATTATCATGATATCTTTACCTCCATTTTTGTATAATTTTTTATTACTATCTATGCAGTTAAAAACTATACAATGTTTTTATTTTAAGGATCCACTATTATGCAAGCGAATACCTCTTTACTACTCAAATTAAAAAATATTAGTATATTTACTATCCGTGTTTTTAGATAATATTGTAAGAATAAGTCGAAAGAACTACATTAAAAATATCTAACTTTGTTTTTTTTTGAATTAATCTAATCGTACATTATTTTATATTTTAAGTCAACTTTAAATTGCAATTTTTTTTGCAATTACAATAATATTTTTAGTAAACTGAGCTGTTTATAAAAATTTATCAATATACACAGACCTACTTAAGGTCTGTGTATATTGAGGTGAAGAACACCTGCCTTGTTACAATTTTATTTAATTGTAAACTTTATACACAATAATCTTTTTATTTGATTCACTCACAAACGACACACTGATTACCAAAAATTTTACTATTCGTCATATAATGCTAAATTTATTCAATTAAAAATGCAAGAAAATTTAAATAGTGTAAAGTTGCTCAGTTGGATAGTAAAAACTTATCAAAGAATACCACGCGTAAAATGAATCCCCTTACCCTAAAAGTCTATCCGTCCAAAATTTAATCCAAATAGCAATCATTTCTATAAGTAATATAAGTCGCTTCCGATGCTTCTAGCGTTTCACTATTATAGTTTATATAATAGATTTGACATAGTATTAAACCCTGCTATGTATTCTATATAGTTATTTACTTTAATCTGTGTTCTTTTAAATTTTTATATAATCCTATGATAAAAAAAATAAAAGAGTAATCATCCATAGTTCAGAATTTTTACTCTTTAAAATTTCAAAATCTTTTTATTTCTATTTTTCTTCTTATTCAATAGCTAAATACTTTCGATTATTGACTGTGCATACAATTTTCCTAGATTGTAAATATTAGGTCGCCCTGCCTCCTCCATAAAATATGCTGATATTTTTGCATCCTCCTTACGAAGTTTGTTAAGTTTATCTATAAACCATTTTGCACTTTTTTTCCCAGCACCGTGACCATAATAAATTCCATTACCCATATCAATAACATTCTCTCCTTGCCACTCAGGATGAAGTGGATCTACATCGGGATTAATGAAATATCTACGATCTCCAGGTAAATGCTCACTTACTATATTTACTAATCCAACTTCTTTTAATAAAGGATGGATGAGGTGCCAATTCATAATAATGATATCAGAAAAAAAAGTGTTAAACTGCTCTTCTGTATAAATACTCAATAAAGCACCATAGTACACGATTAAAATAGCCGTAGCACATTCAGTGCCATATTTTAAACCATTTTCATAAATATCACCTATTGCTTCATTGGCTTTTACCTGTTTCTTTAATTGAAATCCACCATTATTCATTCGTTCCCAATATTTTTCATTACATATAGATTCTCTAAATACTTTAAATTTTAACCCACTCTTATTTAATCTATCTGCTGAATGAACTATTTCTTTTCTCAACAACAATTCAAATTCTAAATCCTCTATAGATTCATAAAAATATACCTCTTCACTATGTATAAGAATCTCAAGGACTTCCCTTTCCAAGCTCTTATCGGGATATCTACTATTCCATTCTTCTATTTGAATAGGGGTGTTATTTATCAATATCATATTACACCTCCTAAATCTTTTTTTGCAATTTCTATTTGTTCTTTCAGCTCATATCCCATCCACTTACGCCATGAATAAATGTTTTTATCATGTAATATTACAGAATATCTAGAAATAAGTTCCATGTCTACACAGGTAATGTTTTTAATTTTTTCACAGTTATCCTTTTCATACAGAGATAGCGAATTTATTGTTCGTCCGTTTGCATGAGAAACCTTTTTATTTAAATATTTTGCTTCAAGATTAACCCGATAAAATCGAGGTTCACTTGCGAGTTGAAGACTTTCTCCTGTAAAATAAATATACTGTTTATTTTGAGATAACCATTCTTCATAAGATGAATCCTTTGTTTGAATTTTAGTCATATCATAACGCAATAATTTAGATGCAAGTGTCCGATCTTTGACATGCTCTGACTTCAAATATTTCCCTAAAATTCTTAATATCTTAATATCCTTGGAATGAAAAATAATCCAAACTAAATCATGAATATATCTTCCTTCCCTGTTCCGTTTAAAAATGAGTTCTGCTAATTCATGAAAAATACCCTTATAATGAAATTTTTGAATAAGCAAAGATGCTACTCCATCTATTACAACATCATAATCTTCCTGCATTTCATTCTCTAAATAACCTGTTTTAAACATCCATAAAAATACTTGAATTATCTTTTTATCTGAAGCAATGTAATTAATTTCATGGGCATACAATCTCTGTTGTATACTATGGATAATTTTTATAGCAATTCTATTTCGATAATTCATTCTCGGAAAAATTTCTGAATATTCTATTTCCTCTATAAGCAAAAAAAACGTTGAAAACTTCAACTCGCTATGGTTTATAAAATGTATGCTTTTTTGCTTTTCAAGTTGAACCATCTGGTTAAACTTCTCCTTGAAGTTTTCCGCACTCATATTCAACTTCATTTTATCCAATACAGTACCATTACTATTATTCATATCTTTAACACACCACTTCATAATCTTTGATACTATATCATATTATAATTCCTTATTTTGGTATCTAGTCCACTCTAAAACGCCCTCCTAATACTCCATGTATTTCAAACTATTATTAAACTCCAATTCTAGTAAACAGTTAATTCGATGCATAAAAAAAGCTCAAAAATATTATATATATTTTATTGCTTTTTTATTTCAGTATATTTTAACTATAATAAATAAATAGGCTTTTAAATATCATCTAACTAAATTAGTATTATTTACACCAGGTTATTGATTTATTTGCTCTCGAAGATTTTTTGTGTAATAATCATTGAGATATAATTTATAATATTTTTTCTTACAATATATCCCACTATTTTTATAATCAATATTATTAAGAACACATCCTAGAATTTTCGCATTTATATATCAAATTAATATCCACATAACCTTGTTTAATAACAAAAACTATACCCTCTACGTAATCAGATAGAACAGCAGTATCCGTAACCAAATGAGCAGGTGGTGTATCTAGAATAATATAATCATACTTAGATCTCAAATCATTAAGTAGATATTCCATAGCTAAGCTACCCAATACTTCTGATGAATTTTCTATTATTCTATTACAACACAAAACATCTACACTAGTGTCAGATAGATTCTTTATGCATTCTTCAGCTTTGCATTTCCCATTTAAAATGCTATGTATATCCATTTCGCCATGGTATTTTTGAAACAATTTTTTACTTATACTTGGATTTCGAAAATCACAATCAATTAATAACACTGACTTTTGCATCTGTGAAATCGAAAGAGCCATATTAATTGCCACTGTAGTTTTTCCTTTCTTGTCTAATGCACTAGTTATAATAAAAGTTTTAGCTTCAGAAGTTTTAGTCTCAAAAATCACATTCGTTCTAACAGCTTTATATGCCTCATTAAATGATTTGTTTACACATTTATTAGCAATTATAAGGTTATCTGTCATGCTCTTACTTTTTTTGTTCTTAACTATTTTGGGAATACCACCAAGATAAGTTAGCCTCAGCTTATTTCGGATATCAATATCATTTTTTACTGTATTATCCATATAATTAGCAAGCAATGCCACTCCTACACCTAACATTATCCCTATAATAAAGCCAATTCCAACACAGATCATTTTTTTTGATTGATTTGGAGAAGTGGGGATTTGTGCATAGTCTACCACTTTGATTGAACCCACTTCTACAGTCTCTGCAATAACTGATGGAGCTACCTTCATAAGTGAATTTGCAATATCAGCCGCTAATACTGGATCTTTATTTTTAACAGTAATGCGTATTACTTCTGTACCATTTTCATTTCTAACAGTGATATTTTCACTTATTAATTCAGGAGAAATAACTAGACCCAAGTCCTCCACCACCATGCTAGCCATTTGAGAGCTACGCATAATTACAGAATATGTATCTACGAGTTTTTTTGAAGTTGTAATATCATTGACTAAAAACATGTCCTGACCAATTATTTCAATTTGTTTTGAATTAATTATTAATAGAGCATCTGCAGTATATAAAGGTATATAAGTACAAAGGTTATAAATATAAGCACCTACACCCATAATCATGCCCAGTATTACAATTTTTATCCAATGTCTCCATATAACATCCATGATTTCTGATATGCTAATCTCATCCGTAATTTCAGTATCTATAACCTCCATCTGTCCTAATCCACCCCCCGTTTTTCTACAAATATCTACAATAAACACGTTCTATAACATCTATATTTGACGAAATATGTCCGCCTTATATAATTAACTGTATTACTTATTGTTTTGTAGTAAAATGTCGAGTTTTCAAAATTATAGCAGTTTACCAACAAATACATTTTATAACAAAGTTTTACATTATTCAATTTATTTTTATACTTTTTTGTAATATTAATGCTTTTTTACTATTTTAATAATAAAAGAGCATTAATATAATTATACTTCTTATCACTAAAAATTAGTGATAGCAGCACGTTGCCACAAAGGTTTCAATAAACTATTAATATTCATATTAGAAATTTATTTATATTCGTTTTTTTTGTCTATTGCTTCGTCTTTTATTTCAGTCCTCATTGAATTAATAGCTTCTTGTCTTCTCTTATTTTTTTGTTTCAGATTTTTCTTTGTTTTTTCATCATCTGTTTTAGAAATCATTTCGTCTGCTTGTTGATAATTTTGTATTGTTTTACCAATATTATACTGAATTTTGTCTACATTATCTCTTCTATCATCGGGTTTATTTCTCATAGATTCACTTCTCCTTTTTTTTGATTCTTTCATCGTTTTATATTTTCTACATTTGTATTGTTTTTATACAAACCATAATCTATATTTTAATAAACATGTTACTTAATATGTAGGTATTTTAATTTTCCAAAATTATTTTTTCAGCATAAAAAAATAAGCCAGCATCAAAAAAACAAAATCAGATACTAACAACAAATATGTATACATTGATTAACTAGCTTTAGATAATACTCTGCAAATCAAAAAAACTTTCCTTGCGCTAAGTGGTACAGGCTTTATATATAATAATTATTTTGTAATCTATTTAATTTATTTCAGAAACAGAAAACGAAATACGAATTCTTTCATCATTCGTCCTTGTTTCTAAGATAACCCCACATATTATAGAAGTGAGAGACTATACTAACACAAGACCTACACATCCAACAAAGGTGTTAAGTATTTCAGCCTCGATAGCTTTTGAATTTATTATATTCATCAACAAAACTCCTTGCGCCATATATGCCAAAAGCAAAGTAGTTATCTGACCTCCTACAGCTGATTTCCCAATAGTTAATCCTTGTTTAATTAGTTGATCTTTTGATACTTTTGGATTATTCCACACCACTTCTTCAATAGCCGCTGAAATATCTATTGCCAAGTCTAAAACATCACCTGAACAAGCTATGTATACACCTGCTTGAAAAATAGCATTGAAATCAAGATTCATATATCCTGCATAAAGCAATAACTCTGATCATTGCTATACTGTACCATCTATCTTTATGAATACAATCATCAAATTCATATTTATAACTCACTCATCTATAATAGCAAAGGTCTTTTAACCTTTCTTTTACTTTGCATTGTAATCTTCTTATTTATATTTTATTATTATCAATTATGTTTCTTCCTCTAATATTACTAATGCAGCATTTTTATCTATTATAAGAACATCTAAATATTTTCCTTTTAAAGCACCTATAATAATATCTTTTTTTTCATTCCCACAAGCAACCCCGATTACTTTGGGTATTTTTATTAGTTCTTTCAAAGATACTGTAATTATCCTATCGGTTAATGAAGTACGACATTCATTACCATTAATATCAATATATCTACCACAAATATCTCCAACAGCACCTTCATTTTTTAATCTTTGTGCATCTTCTAATGTTATATGTCCTGATCTAAATTGTGCACTGAGCTCGGGTTTTACAGATCCAAGTCCTACTAATGCTACACTTACATCTTGTGCTTTTTCAAAATGTTGTTTAATATATGGTTCATCCATAAGCAAATCTCTCAGAACTTTGCTTTTTACCATAAAAGGAGCTTGCAAAAGATAACTATCTCCATCTAAGGCACTAGCTAGTGCAAGAGCCAAAGCATTAGCATCGGTATCTTGTGTTTTATTTCCAATCCCTCCAAGCATTTGTATAACATCAGTTTTTTTTAATGCATTATGCCTGATATTTTTCACAACATAGCTAAGAGTAGTTCCCCACGCGATCCCTAAAAGCGCACCATTCTTTATGGCAGATTCCAAATATAGGGCTGTAGAAGCGCCCACATTCTGTTTGCTTTCCTCCAAATTATAACTGCTTGGTGCTACAATTACTTTATTGATACCAAATTTTTCTTCAATTTGTTTTGCTAGTTCAAGACAGTGCGAAGAAATATCATCTATTCTTATTTGCACAATACCTTTTTTTAAGGATTCTTTTAACAAACGAGATACAGTAGGACGAGACACAAATAACTGCTTAGATATTTCTTCTTGTGACAATCCCTCAATATAATATAATTTCGAAACGGCTATTAACTGATCTCTTTTATCATTCAATTTTTGAGACATTTTAAACTCCATTCATATTTTTTTTAAGTGTATTATAATTGCATATTTAAGTCAAGATTCATTAGCCATGAACATTTGCATTGTTACATTTGTTCATATATTTATTGATTAAATCTCTTATCACTACATCGTTACGCTCATTATATGAACATTTGTTCAATGTATCGCTTTTTATTTGACGTCTAATAATTTCGATGATATTGTAAAATAATAGATTTATAAACCAAAAACAATGTTGCGATATTTAAAATTTGTAAAGTTATAGTCGTACTAGAAATGAATGAGTTGCGAGCATAGAACTCTGCACTTATTCTCTAAAAACGGATCTGCTTTAATAGTTCCTAATAATATAGCAAAAGGAGTGTTGCATCATGCTAAATATTGATTTAAATGGAAAAATTGCATTGATTACAGGAGCGTCAAGAGGGATCGGAAAATCCTGCGCTCATATTTTATCTGAAGCAGGTGCTAAAGTCATCATAAACTACAACAAAAATCATGAAGCTGCTTTAGATGTTGCAAAAAGTATAGGCGAAAATGTAGATACTATTCAAGCCGATATAACAGATTATAAAAACGTCAAAAAAATGATGAAATCAATAGAAATAAAATATGGCAGACTTGATATACTAATTAATAATGCAGGCACTACTAGTGAGTACAAATTGGAGGATCTCCCTATAGAAGATATTCAAACTATTTTTAACATTAATACCTTTGGAGCTTTTTATTGCGCTAAATATGCACTTCCTTTGATGAAAGATCAAGGAGGTTCAATCATCAACATTTCTTCTACCAGCATGTTTACAGGAGCAGGCGGAGGAGCCCATTATGCTTCTTCAAAATCGGCTATGTTGGGACTAACAAGAAATCTTGCTAAAGACTATGGCAAATACAATATTAGAACAAATGCCTTAGCAATAACTTTAGTAGATACAGAACTATTAAGAAATCGAAAGACAGGAGATTTAGATAAAAAAATCACCAGTGTCCCTTTAAAAAGACTTTGTCAGCCTGAAGAAATAGGATATATGTCGGCTTTTTTAGCCTCAAATATGGCAAGTTATATTAATGGAGAAGTAATTACAATCGATGGCGGTAGAACATATGCTTGATTTATTACAAAAAGTTTAGCTATATATATTCAAATAAATTTATGAGGTGATAAGATGAAAGCGTTAGTTTTGGAAGGAAAAGAAAAGTTTGTATATAAGGATGTAGCTCTTCCTCAATGTCCCACCGATGGTTTGTTAATAAAAGTTGATTCTGTAGGACTTTGCGGTTCGGATGTTCGAACATATTTTCATGGACATCACCATATAACTTATCCGTGTATACTCGGTCATGAAAATGCTGGTACTATTGTAGAAGTAGGAGCTGATATCAAAGATTTTAATGTTAACGATAAGATAATTGTAAATCCTGTGCTCCCTTGTGGCAAATGTTGGTATTGTCAAAAGGGATGGCAACATATGTGTTCTGATCGTTTAACCTATGGACACCATATTCAAGGAGGATTTGCAGAATACATGACAGTACCAGGAATAGGTCTGGAAAGAGGTCAGGTGATTAAAATTCCTCAAGATGTATCCACAGATGATATTGTAATAGTCGAGCTACTTTCATCTGTAATAAATTCTCAAGAATATGCCAATGTAACATTGGGAGAAACAGTAGCAATTTTCGGAGCAGGTCCAATTGGATGTTTACACTCAGAAGTAGCAAGACTTAGAGGAGCCAAAAAAATAATAATGATAGATATTAATGATAATCGTTTAGAACTTTCTAAAAAATTCAGTGTAACAGATACAATCAATTCTTCAAAAGTCGATTTAAAAGAAACAATATTTGATTTAACGGACAGATTTGGTGTTGATATTGTGATTTCAGCAACTCCCGTAGTTGAAACCCAAGCTCAAGGACTGGATCTATTAAGAAAAAGAGGTCGACTTGTGCTATTTGGAGGAGTTTCAGCAGAAAATCCCTACACTACTTTAGACAGTAATAAAATTCACTATAATGAATTAGCTGTTTTGGGAGCCTTTGCATATGGTCCAAATAACTTTCAGAAGGCATTTGACCTTATCGTGAATAAGATGATAAATGTAGATGGCTTCGTAACACATGTTCTTCCCTTAAAAGATGCAGAAAAAGGCATCAAAGAAATTAAGGCAGGCAATGCTCTAAAGGTTGTTTTAAAACCTGGAATTGAATAATAGTAAAACTATCACCACATTTTTAAATAAATAAAATATATAGGATACTAATACTTTAAATTAGAAGCAGTATGATATTCCATTGGAAAGACAAAAATAAGCTTTTAAAAAATACTAGAAAATTAGATAACTCAGGAGGAATAAATTATGTTGGAACAAGTGAAAAAGCAAGTACTCGAAATCGCTTTAAAGGCTGAAAGATCCGGGCTATGTAAACATCGTGCAGGTAATTTCAGTATTAGAGACGAAGAAACAGGCTATATTGCCGTAACCCCTTCAGGAATTGACAGAGAAGAGATGACCCTTCATGATATCTGCATAGTAGATTTAGATGCCGTTGTAATTGAAATGAAAACTGATTTAAAACCTACAAGCGAACTATTAGTTCATCTTGCACTATACAAAAATAGACCTGATATTAATTCAGTTGCCCATACACATTCTCGTTTTGCAACAAGTTTTTCAATAATTAATAAGTCTATCCCCGCAATTGTCTATGAATGTGCAATTTTAGGATTAAAGGAAGGGTATGTCCCAGTTGCGCCATATGGAAGACCCGGAACCATGGATTTGGCCGAAAAAGTTGCAAATTCAGCTCTAATTTCCGATTTAGTATTAATGGAAAGCCATGGCGCTATAGCTGTAGGTAAAGATGCAAAAGAAGCTCTACTTAAAGCAAACTATATCGAAGAACTTGCTGAAATGTATTATAGGGCACTCACTTTAAATCAAAACATAGAACCTAAGGTTTTTGATGTAGAAGAGCTTAACGATTGGGAATATCCAAAAGAGATAAAACTTAAGTAAACTCAACCACCACCTGCTGAAAGCAGGTGGTTTTATAATTTGGTACTAAATCACCTAAAAATCTCCCAATATGAAATTATCTCCATGTCGATTTTCTTCTATATCTTGATTTTCGATATATTGTATTATAACTTTATCCGTCACATCACCACTACTTGCCATAAATTATCCTCCTACCACAAATGTTGTCCCTAAAATTTTTGGTTTATTTCTTTATATTCCATCATCAGTTTCCTTGAGCTATATCCCTTAATATACTGCACTAATTTGCTTTCTGACAAATGTGCTGGAGACGACACTAATAAGTGAATATTATCTATTGACACATCTCCTGCTATTATTTCTACTTCATTTTTTTACATACATCTCTTACTAATTCTCTTGTTCTTTCTTCTACCCTACCACTCAATACTGGTTTTCTATATTTTGTTATTCATACTAGATGGTACTTTATATCAAATGTAGCGTGTGCTAATTCCCTATAGTTTTCCATATGAATCACCTCAGACTTAGTTCTCCCTTTGTCTAAGTTATACATTCTTCTTGGTTAACCTAAAGGTTTCGGCTTAAATCCGAAGGATTTAAGCCCATTGTACAGACATTAATTACTAAGGACCAAACTTTGTTATAAATACGAATGCAATAAATTACAATTATAATAAAAATCTGGCTGAAGATAGCATCAATACGTAAAAAATTATAACGCATATTATATATGGACATAAACAATTTTGAAATGTTAAGAAAAAAATTACGATTAAGAATTACACAATGAAATCAATTAACTCTGGAAAAGACCGGTATTATCTTTTATTTATTAAAAAATGCTCTGCATATTCTCTAGTAATGCAGAGCACTTTTCTGATATTGAAAAAGATTGTTATAGAGCTCGTATTCTATAGAAATTCCGGATGTGGAATCTTTTCTACATCGAATGTTTCATTTCTATATTCTCCATCATAATATGGAAATTTTGCGATTTTTGCTCGTATTTCCTTCTGAGGGTGTCCATTCTCGCCCCATAGTACGCGGACCTCTGCACCCTCCTGTGCATACATCGGATCAAGATAAGCAAGTGATATCATTCTTCTTTCATAGTAGGCATATGTTCTACCAACAGCAATTCCTATTTTTTTACCATCTGCTAAAACATAATCGCCACGTAAGCGCATATTAACCATATCGCCGTCAGTAACCGGGTCAATTGGATCAAAAGGTTCAACGTTCTGACCTTTAAACTGGGAAATGAACACTTCACCGATATCCTCATTATCCCATTCTAGGGTAACAACTTTTCTTGGAGGATTATTTTTAATTTTAAGCAAAGCATCTTTTCCCATAAAGTCATGGTCGAAATTAACAAGATAACCCCAGCCTACATCGAATGGAGTTGCGTAGAACAATTCATCATTATCTGATGCACTACCGTATGGATGCATTGGGATTCCAACTTGCTTCATAAATTCAGCCAGTGCAGGATCACTGCTGAAAATCGGATACATAAAGTGCTGATATTGATTGGGATATCCTGCAGTTGTGTGATTAATAATACCGTAGCTGCCAATCCCCTGTGGTTTACCACCAAATTCTTCTAATACTTCACGGATTCTTGTATAGACGATTTCGGCATTCTTTGCGTCACCATGTACCTCATACGCAAGGGCACCAGACATACCAAGACGATGAACAACCATATCCGTATCACAGATCTTGACTGTCTTGTTTCTAGCAAATTTTATGTCATGCAAGTCACATTGGCATGCTTTTTCCAGTATTTCTAATGACTTAGGTCCATCGATTTGGTAAAAATATTCATCTTGGCAGTATTCTCCCTTGACATCTAGATTGCTGGTTTCAACATAATACTGTAGTACAGGCGCCATCCAGTAGGTACGGAAATCATTTTCTCTTTTCATTATAACACCATCTGCTACCATCTGACCTTTGCTGTTGCAAATCAAAGCATGTTTTGATGAACCTAACTTCATCTCTAAGAAATTTTTGTTAACGCATACTTCATTTAAGAGTTTTCCCGCATCAGTACCAGAAACATCATAAATTGGGGTTACATTTAGGGTAATACCAAGCCATGCCGTTTCTCTTCCTGCAAGGTATTCATCCTTTGTACTTGTGTAAACATATGGCAGGCTTGCACCCATCATATTCATAGTCGTTAAACTGCCTTTAAACACTGAACCATCTGGTGAAAATAACATTTTATTGCCTCCTTAAAAAATATTTTTAATATAACTTTCATAATATTATTGTAAAACAATTGACTTAGAAGATATATGGACATAAAATGAGAATAAAAGAACAAGTTTGTGCAGTAATGCACAAATGAAAGGATGTTAAATATTGCAACTAACAATTAATATGATTTATGATGAGCTATCAAATTTAGGTTATAATGTGCTGAAACATCCTGAAACATCGGAAATAGTACGTGGTTTTTGCTATTATCATCAGCAGAATTGTGAGGTAACTGATAACTCTATTTATATCATTGACGCATCCTTAAATGAAAAGGATTTAGTCAATATTTACCCAAATAATATTATCGTTGTGGGTAGACATGCTTTAAATTTGAAAAGTCTTTCTGTCAACAGTCTAATTGAAGCACCAGAAGAAATCACTGCTATGCAAATTATACAAAATCTTTCTGAAATAACGGCAACTTATGACGAGTGGGAAAAATCTCTTTTAATCGAAGTAATAGAACATGTGTCTCTTCAAAAATTCATGAATCTTGCTGCACAGAAATTGACAAATCCCCTAGCACTATTTGATAATAGTCTGACTGTTATGGTTGTCGCTGGAGACACGACACACTCAATAGAAGGAACTATTTGGGAAAGAGTAACGTGCACTGATATGGCATTAGATGATTTTCATTCAGCATATGAGCAACAAAAAATTTCAAAGGCCGCCCAAGATAGAAAAAAACTTTATATCTATCATCCGGAAAAGGATAGAGATCATACATATCTTGCATCATATATTTGGATTAACAGCAAACTTTATGGATATATGGGCATGATTGATATCAATAATCCTATCACCAGAGGACAGCAGGATATAGTTGAACGAATAAATCGAATGATAAAATTATATTTTCTTAATAATCAGATTTATATGCACGTAACAGAAAACAAAATGAATTTGTTTGATGATTTATTGAATGGTGTTGACATACCCGAGGAAATCATAAACTACCATCTTAGAAAAATAGGATGGAAAATACCGGATGCCTATTATTTTTTAACCTTTAAAAGTCAATCAAACGAGTTTTTCAATGCGACTTCTTCCTTCATGGTAAAAAAGTTAAACAGATTATTGCCAAAATCAATTATTTCCGTATTTAATGATGAAATTATTATGATTGTTCGTGCTTGTGATTATGATCTTGAGGATCCAAATGAACTAAAAAAAGTGGAAAGCATCTTAGCTCAAGAGGAAATCCAGTGTGGAGTAAGCGCTGTGTTTAATGATTTTATGAAGATGAAGTTTTATAAAGAGCAAAGCAGTTTTGCATTAGAATGCACTGATCCAAACTCGGATAGGATGCTTTGTTTTTATAATGCGTGTCACAAGGATCATATTTTTAGAACCCTTGCGGGAAGTTCAGATTTACATTGTTATTGTCATCCTTCTATCTCTACTCTTTGGGATTCTAATGATGAAGACAAGCGCGAGCTAGTAAGGTGTTTCGGCGCATATCTTCAAAATGGAAGAAATACAATGGCAACAGCTAAAGCACTTCATATTCATCGAAATACATTAATTTACCGATTAAACAAACTTTCTAGCCTGTTGGGAGTTGAACTGGATAAAATTCAGAACAGCGAGGCATTTTTTTATATGTTTTCCTGTATGGCCTCTGAATATTTCGGTTAGCGTTTCATGTGAATTTAATTTTGAAAACAGTAGAGACAGTCCACATTGATTTACTAACATCTATTATAGATATTTTAAAAACCGTCGACGGATGGAAGCCCTTGCAGATTTTTTAATAATTCAAAAAGGATTTTGAGTCCTAAATGTCGAATATATCATTAAATAAATTATTTGAGATTAAAACTAATGCTTAAAAAACAAGATAAAGCTCATAGGGACTATGTTAAAATAATCATCAAATTCGAAAAATAGATACCAGTAGCTACAGCATTAATTGTTGGTAAAGATCATGATAGACTTAAAATAAAGATGGGAACGAAGCTGGTGGCTTTCTGGTTTGGATGTGGATTCCGTTAATCACAGTACTGCTAGGGATTTTGACGTTTAACAATTCAACGTTTATCATTGTTTATTGGAATGATTGTTTTTGGCATAGTCATGGGAACTCATGAAACTGTAAAGCGCTCCTACAATTGCGGATATAAAACCATTTCAGAAGAAAAGCACAGGCTATGGTATTTTGAGTTAATTCCACAAATGCCTATTTGCAGCTCAAAAAGAATAGTTTAAAACAAAAAACTGAATATCAATATGATTAATTTAGCATTCATGAAAAAAGAAGTCTACACGAAAAAATAGACTTCTTTTCTTCAACGTACCCACGCTGAGCACATTGAGAAGTGTATAGCTACTGACAAGGATACTATTAAGATAGCATTAATCTTTATAGCAACATGTCACGTAAAATCTATTATTTGTTATTAAACACTTTGAGAATAAATGATTTGTTTCTGTTAATATTTGATCTATTTTATCAGTGTCAAAATCAAATAATTTAAATAGAAATATTAAGTACATATTACTTGTACATTCATATGTATATTTATCAAGTTTAGCATATGAATCCATTATCATTTGCTTGCCTATCCCTTTGATTGCCATTTTAAGATACTTAAATTCATTATTAGAAAAATTTTTATCACTTGCTTTCAAACATATATTAAAAATATTTTTATTATTTGATAATTTAATAATATCTTCATTTGATAAATCTATAATAAATCTTTTGATATTTTCATCTTGAAAAAATACATACCAAAACGTTTCTATCTCTAAACAAAAACTAATAACTTCATCAATTCCACTACCGAATAAACTCGATATCATAGAAATACTTCTCATTAAAGAATTATTAACTAGCATACCTAGCTCCAATTTATTTTGGTAATGAAGATAAAATGAGCTTTTAGTCGTTACTGTGGATTTATTTATTTTATCTACCGTTGTATTCTCATATCCATTCTCATAAAACAATCTTTCGCTTGAATAAAATATTTTATGTTTAGTTCTATTACCAGATTCATACTTCATTAAATACTCCAGTCATTTACATTAAATAATAAATACCATAAATATAAATAAGAAATTACTGTTTAAGCTGACAAGTCACATCAAAATAATCATTTGCGATGGAACATTGTAAGAATAAATTTTTCGTCCTTAGCAAAATATTTTCTATGTAGGGCACATCCATCTCTAATAGTTTAAATAGTGTTTTTAGATAGTAATCACTTATTTCATCATAATTATATTGATCGATATGTGCATATAAATCCACCGTTATTTGTCTAATAATTCCAATATTTGCTATACTAATATAATCTAACTCCATTTCAGCAGGACTTTTATTTAATCGACTATATAAATTTAAAATGAAAGAGTGATCTCTCATTTCAATTATATTCTCTTTAGATGTATCTGTTGAAAATCTTCTTATATTTTCATCATGAAAGAATAGATACCAAAATAGTTTTGTTTCAAGACATTGAGCTATTATTCCATCAATCTGTCCATGAAATAAATCGATGATTTTTTCGTTATTGGATGCAAAATAAAAATACACCTTGGCTCCGAGCTCAAGTTTATTTGAATAATAATGATAAAAAGCTCCTTTGGTTATTTCTAATTTCTTACAAATATCTGAAATTTTTGTATTTGCATATCCTTTTTCATAAAATAATTGTTTGCCTACATTGAATATTTTCTGTTTTGTGTCTAATATATTATATTTCATGTTAATATCCTCATTAATTTTAAGTATAGCATAGGATATTGTTGACTTCAATATATTCATCTAATTCATGTATTTTGAAAAATATAAATTATAAATAATGTATATTATAAAATATTATATTGACAATATTTTATTCAAAAGTTATAATTGGACCAAGGTACGTACCTCGGTACAATTTAACTATAATCCCTCATATGAAGATAATTGGTTAACTTTATTGTTTACTAATTTAAGAAAATATATAAGGGTGGTAAAGATATGAATGATGTTAAAAAGCTGCAACAAGAAAGAAGTCAAATATTCAAAGACATGTATGATAATAAAATCCCTAAAAGAGTGCCGATTAATGTTAGCCTTGAATATGGGATTGTAGCAAAACATGCCAATATTAATCTAACAGAGGTTCAATGGCAACCGCATATACTGCATGACGCTGCAGATAAATTATGCCAAAGTGTTTATTCAGACATTCTCGTATATGTGGCTCCTTTTAGATTTCCAGGAACCTATGAAATTTTAAAATCTAAACCATTTGTATTAGCTGATGATGGATTTCTTCAACATCCAGAAATTGAAGGGATGCTTTCTGAAGAATATGATGACTTAATTGCAAAACCATTAGACTGTTTATATGAAAAGGTGATACCAAGATTTTACCCAGGACTTAGTCTAGATGATCCTGTAAATATGACACTGAATTTAGAAAGAAGCATGTCATTAAATGATAATGAGATGATGAAAATGGTTGGGTTTAATCAAACACTCATAGAAAAATATGGGTACTATGCTTCAAACTTTCTTGAAGGAGGATTGTCAGAAGCTCCAATGGATTTTGTGGCTGATTTATTACGGGGATTTAAGGGAATGAGTATGGATCTTAGAAGAAGACCTGATAAAGTAGCTGAGGCAGCTGAAGCTGTTTATCCCATTGTTAAGAATAAGGGTATGCCTGCCATACCTTCACCTTATGGTAGAGTTGTTTTCCCAATACATATGCCTGCTTTCATGAGAGAGAAAGATTTTGAAAAGTACTGGTGGCCAAGTTTCAAAAAATTAGCTGATGATTATGCTTCCATGGGAATTAATGTCTATTTGTTCTGCGAAAACGATATGATGCGATATTTAGATTATCTCTATGAGCTACCAACAAATACGGTACTTCGATTTGAATATGGTGATGCAAAAATTGTTAAAGAAAAACTTGGCAAAAAACATATTCTTACCGGATTTGTTCCTCTAACCTATTTGAAAACGCACACAAAGCAAGAATGCATTGACATGACGAAAGAATATCTAGATATTTTAGCGCCAGGAGGAAAATATTATTTTGAATTTGATAAGGTACCTATTTCCCCCAGTGATATAAATTTAGAAAATATGATAGCAGTAACCGAGACTGTTCGAGATTATGGAATATATTCAAATCCTGGAGAAACAGCTGGGTTAGGATTTAATAAAAATGATTATACTGCAAAACCGTCAAGAACCATAGAAAGTAAGTATTTTAAAACATGGGATCAGTATAGAACTGAAAATCCTAAGCTTTCTAAGTTTGCTAAAACACAGCTACAAGAAATTGAAGAGAAACTTTTTACATTCATGGCTGGGTTGTTAATGTAAAAATAGTATGAATGATTTACTATTGATTCTTTTCACAAAGCGTTTCCCAGTAACTCATAAGGAAAAAAGTGAAAAGGTTGATATTAAATAAGCCAATAAAAAAGGAGTGAATTTTTATGAAACAACAGAAAGTAAGTATGTTAAGTTTACTGGCCATATTTATGGTGTTTCTACTACAAGGCGGCGGAGGCGGATTGAATCCTGCTGTCAATGGTATTGCAGAGGGTTTGAATATGGATCCCGCTGTTGTTACACAGGTGGGAACGTTTCCGGCTATCTTTATAGTTATTGTAAGTCTTTTTGCAGGAAGGTATGTTGGTGATAAATTCAAGTACAAAACTGTCCTTTTAGTAGCAATTATTTTTTATGGCCTTGGAGGTGCCTTGCCGCTTTTCATACATTCTTGGACTGCTGTTATGATATCAAGAGCCTGTGTTGGAATCGGTGTAGGTGCATTCTATCCCTTGGCACCTGCTTTGATACTAAAGCTATATGAAGGCGCTAAACAAGGAAATATGATGGGAATAGGTAATGCCGTAGCAACTGCCGGTGGGATAGTTACCCAATTGCTTTCCGGTTTATTGGTAGATATCAATTGGACATATGCATTTGGAGTACATTTAATAGGTATTATTTCATTAGTTTTTGTGGCTATTGGTCTCTCTGAACCTGAGAAAGAAGAAAATATTGAGAAGCAAGAAAAAGTTAAAATTAAGTTACCTGCTAGAGTATATGTCAATAACTCTATAATTTTATTATTTATGATGCTGTCACTTCCATTAATACTCAGTTTATCCGTAATTATTGTAGACAGAGGCTTTGGTACAGGACTTGTTGCAGGAACAGCCATGTCTATGTTTACCATTGGAGGGACTGTATGGTCATTAATCTTCGGTCCATTATATAAAACATTTAAAAGGTTTACTACAGTTTTAGTTTTATTAGTGTGTACCCTTGGGATGGTGGTTGTATATTATGCAGCAAATCTAGCCATGATATTTGTTGGTATGTTTATTGTTGGAATGGGACTGCTCATTGTACCTTCATTGATGATGGATAATAATAAATTGATAACCCCAGATAGTATTACCTTTTCATCTTCAATGGTTGTTGTTTTTATGTATATAGGTAATTTTCTGGCTAGCTATTTCTTAATAGTTGTAGGTAATATTGCAAGCAATTTAAATGTAGCTTATCCAGCACTATTTATAAGTGTTCTTTTGATGGCTGCTATGACAATACTATGGTTCATGGTTAGATGGAAACAAGGGGAGCCAGAATCTCAAGAACAATAATGAAGCAAAAAAGATGTATTTATACTTTAAGACTGAATTACTTGACTTTAAGTGCCCAATCTTGTTTTTCAAATAGGGAAATAATTCAAGTAAGAGAAGTACTTTGAAGTAAATTTCATATTTGCCGGAGAGTAGTTAAATTAAATTATTAATATGTTATTTCATCATACTTCTAGTAAGAAATATGATAGTAAAAATATGCTTAAACAATAATAAGCATTAACACAATTATTCAATAAAAAGGAGGAATTTAAATGTCCAAAATTGATGAAGTAAAAGCAAAAGTAGAAGCAGGCAAAACAAAACTAGTACCAGGATTGGTACAAGAAGCATTAGATGGAGGAAGTGCAC
>JBMNCR010000115.1:23772-42938 GCA_049366695.1 Eubacteriaceae bacterium | reverse complement strand
ACAAGGTAAAAAGACTATATAGTATTCCTTTAGGGTCACAGATCCTTCGTCGCAAAGCTCCTCTGGATGACATTAAAATAAGCGAATTGTGATATTCATATGAGAAAACGTCATTCAGAGCGTGGCGAAGAATCTTATTCCCTAGTAATTCTTTCACCAAAATATAATTGCTTTCAATCTGCCCCAAACAAGTACATACTACGCAACCAACTTTTCAATCTTATTCTCTCGTCAAAGCTACCATATCCCCAACACCATCTTCTATACTATCGAGCAAGCTAAATTCTTTTCGGTCTTTAAATTCCTCCAACTTACCATCATTCCATTGTTGTACAGGTCGGTGAAAGCCAACTACTCTAGTCCATACCTCAGTAGCCTCTCCACATTTTGGGCATTTGAACTGCTCTCCTTTTAAATAACCGTGATTCATACAGATACTATACGTTGGTGTCACTGTAAAATATGGCAAGACACTATTTTCAAAAGTTCTTTTTATTAGCATTTTTACTGTTTCTATATCCTTTACTTCTTCCCCTATGAAACAATGAAATACTGTTCCTCCAGTGTATAAGGATTGCAACTTATCTTGTAGTTTAATAGCATCAAATACGTCCGCTGTATATCCAACTGGCAATTGTGTAGAATTTGTATAATAAGGATTCTTTTTACCCTGGGTTTTTATTTTGTTATACATCTTCTTATCTAATCTTGCAAATCTATAAGCTGCCCCTTCTGCTGGAGATGCCTCAAGGTTCCATAAACTACCTGTTTCTTCTTGAAATATCTGTATAACTTTATTCATAAATTCCATTATTTCTATGGAGAATTCTTGCCCTTCGTCTGTAGTTATATCTTTACCTAAAAAGTTCATACAAGCTTCATTCATTCCATTTAACCCTATAGTACTAAAATGATTCTTGTAATACTGACCATCTCTAAATTTTATCCCTTTTAAATAATATTTTGAATATGGATATAATCCCGTGTCCATATAGTTTTCCAAGATACTTCTTTTAGTTTCACATATTTCTTTTGATGTTTCCATTAAATATCTCACTCTACTTTTAAAATCTGCTTTATCCTTTGATAAATATCCAATTCTAGCCATATTCAATGTTACTACATTAATTGATCCAGTAAGAGGATTTGCACCAAACAAACCTCCTCCTCTTTTTCTTAATTCTCTATTGTCTATTCTTAATCTACAACACATACTACGTATATCTTCGGGTTTCATATCACTATTGACAAAGTTTGCAAAATATGGTGTTCCATACTTTCTTGTCATCTCCATTATACTGTCTACAACTTCACTGTCCCACGGAAAATCATCAGTTATATTTATTGTTGGAATAGGAAAACTAAAACATCTGCCTGCTCCATCTCCTTCCATCATCACTTCGCAGAATGCCCTGTTGAACATATTCATTTCTTTCTGAAAATCGCCATATTTTTTATTTTCTAGTTTTCCACCAATTATTACGGGTTGTTCCTTTAATAGTGGATGAGCTATTACATCTAATGTAACATTTGTAAATGGAGTCTGAAAACCTACCCGTGTTGGCACATTTAAATTAAATATAAAACTCCTTATTTGTTTTTTTACTTGATTGTAATTTAATTTATCGTAATATATAAACGGAGCAGCGTATGTATCTAACGAACTTACAGCTTGTGCTCCTGCTGCTTCTCCTTGCAACGTATATAACCAATTTACTAATTGTCCTAAAAAAGATTGCAAATGTGACGGAGGATCTGATTCTATCTTTCCTTGTGCTCCTTTAAATCCTTTCATTAACAGCGCTTCAATATCCCATCCACAACAATAAGGAGCCAACAATCCTAAATCATGTATATGTAAATCACCTTTTATATGAGCATCTCTCAATTCTTTTCTATAAATCTTATTTAGCCAATATTTTTTTGTAATAGCCTCCACAATATGATTGTTTAAACCTTGCAAACTATAACCCATATTCGCATTCTCTTTTATTTTCCAATCTTCGTTTGTAACATACTCATCGATCATTTTTTCTGCATCCATAAATAAATTTCTTACATCTCGAAGTTCTTCTCTTCTTTTTCTATAAAGAATATATGCTTTTGCTGTTTTTGCATGTCCCGCTTCTATTAATACTTTTTCAACGATATCTTGAATATCTTCAACTGTAGGTATTCCTACCCCATACTGTTCATCTACAATAATTTCTACTAGATTTGACAATCTTTCTGCTTCGTTTGCATCATCTCCTCCAACTGCTTCTGCAGAAGAAAAAATTGCCTGCCTAATTTTTTCAATATCAAAATCTACAATTGCTCCATTTCTTTTTTGAATATTTTTCATCATATCGCACTCCTCTGTATATATTGTAGTATTATTTATATTGCATCATTTATTACACTATATATTGTATTTTCGGATAATTAAAACAAATATTAATATCTATATTCAAATTATAGAAGCACCATAGAAATAATAATTAAATGGACTACTAGAATGTAATGAAAAAACTTATATTTCACTGTGCAAAACCATTATAAAAAAAAGTATAACAAAAAATTTAAAACTAAATAAAAATTTTTTTATTATACTCAATAATCTACATATAACTCAGAATACTATCATATGTTAGTACTCTTAGTTATTAGTAGCTTCTTCTATCAGTTTTCTAATTTCCATCAAATCTTTTTTATCAATAATAATTTCTTTGCTTTTATCTTTTAATTTCACCTCATCATCGGATATATCAGCAGCATTAAATAATGTCTCGTAAACTTGATTATGTATATATGAATCATCTTCTTTTTCTTCAAGAATTGTTAATTGATTCTTAATATACTCTTCTTTTTCTTCCAGTAAATTCATCCTGTCCTTTATTGTTTTAGAGATTTGTTCTAAATTAGAAATTGTTTTTTCAATAATAATTTCTTTTTTCTCGATTTTTTCTTCTTTTAGCTTAAGCTTTAGTTCACGTTCTTTTATCATTTCGTTAGCAGTCTTACTTTCTTGATTATGTATATTGCTTGAATTTATATTATTATCTTCAATATGTGACATAGCCACACATTTACTCTTATCCCCAATTTCAATCTTGATTGGACAGTTCAATGTTTGTAATTCTATGGTATTGACAGGCTTAGACTTATCTTCATTTTCAATATTAATGTCTTTTTCTTCATCTTGGATTCTTTCGTTTAGATTATCTAATACTTCTTGTTTTTCTTTTATTTTTTTATTTAAATCGTTTAATTGTTTCTTTAGATTAGTCTGTTCATTAATGTTATTCCCTTCAGTAGCTAAACTGTATTTTATGGTAATCATATTGAACAATGTAAGTACTAATACGATAAAAACTAAATCAAACAAGGTATTTATTCCGTACATCCCATAGAAGTTTATAGAGTACCCTGAATTAATAATATATATCAAAGATAATATGTTTCCAGCAATTATACCTAACGAAGCCCTAATGCAATCGTACCTATTTACTTGATATAACATAAATAATACATAGACAAATATCTTTATTCCTATTAGGTAATACATATTTGAATTAGTTACATTAAAAAAATCATAATCCAATGTATAGTAATTGTTTAACACGTTGGATAATAAATATGAAACATATAATACGAACGAATTAATTAATAACATAAATAGAAACTTAACATGTTCTCTCATAATATCCCCCAATAAAACTAAATAATATTATTATATAAAAATCATCTAAATATAAATAAGGACTATTTTAAATTATCCTTGATAGCCTAGTGCTAATTGTCTTAAGTAATCCTTACATACTTCATCTGACTCTTCTTTTAATTTATTTTCCATAATACTTATAATTTTCAAAACTATAAAATAATCCGTGTTTTCTATTAACATTTTATATACGTATGGATAGCTGATTATTTCATATTCTTCACGTTCAAATATTGAATCCGTATATAATTGCATAGGATATTTTTTATTTTTTAAGTTAATAGATAATTCTTCCTGACTCATTATATTACAATTGAATTGCTTAAATAATTCAGGTAAACTCGATTGACTTCCCATATAAATTATAACCGGATCATTAAGTTGTATTAATCCTGTTAAAAACTTCGCTGCCTCTTTAGTAGTATACATATTTGAAAACGCCTCATTAATGTCTACTTCTATAATGTTTTCACCATCTACACATGACAACAAAGGACTATACCTTGTAATTGCCTCAGGTAATCGAATAATCTGATAATTTATCTCTGTATATTTATTAATAGCCTGTACCATAACTTCAACATTTTTATAACACGCTCCCAGTACTGACACAGGTTTGTTAGCTTTTGATGATGAAATAAAAACAAATTTTTGTATTTTATCTTCTACCAAGCTTAAAATCCTTTTACTAAAAATAATATTCTTATCGATAGCTACTTTTATCTCACTTTCACATAAATTTGTATCTTTTAACTGTAAAGAATAAATTAAATAATCATAATTTTGAGAAGAAAGCTCATTTTCAAGTTCACTTTCATCTTCAAAATTTATATATGTTATCTTTTCATTATCTCCAAATATATCTCTAATTTTATTTATAATGCTATCACAGTCTATAATAGTTATTATGTTAATATTATTAATCAATTCCCGTATTATTCCCTCACAATAGTATCCAGTAAATAGCAACAAAACATTATTTGCATGTATATCACTGTCATAATTAACATTAAGCGGGAATGATTTAATGATATCTCTAATAGTTAATAAATGAATTATACTAAATTTTTCTTGTTCACTTTGTACTAAACTTATACTAAGAGAAAATTTATTAACTGTTTCTAATATATCTAAAAATTCTAATCTAAAAATATTTTGTGAATGTATTGCTATATCATCAAATTTATTCTCACTAATGATATTTTCTAATATAGTTAAATTTCCATTAAAGTCTCCATACCCATTATTATTAGAGTCTAGATTAAAAACCGTACTATTTGAAATATCTTCCTTTAATTTCATATAACAGTGTTCTTCAATATTTTTTGCTATTATTAATGTTTTCATATCTAAACTTATTTCACTATTAATATTATGACTATCAAATTCCATTAAGTTAATGTCTATATCCAAACCCAAATTAAAATCTTCTAAATCAGAATCAATTTCAGTATCACTATAGAAATCCTCTAAATCTGTATTTGTATCAAAATCAATAAAAACATCTTCTTTTGAGTATTTATCATTTGTATTAATCTTTTTATCTGTTATATGTCTCTCATTACTATCTATTTCTACATTAGGTTCTGATTTTTCCGAAAATATTCTGTCCAACAGTTCTTCTTCAGAGATACTCGCCTCTTGATATATTAAATTTTCTTCTAATGAATTTTCTATATTTTTTGTATGAATTTCTTTTTCTACTTTGCTGTTTTTTCTCTGATCATTTTTCTCTACGCTTTTTTTCGATTTTCTTGTAAACATTTTACTTATCAAATCTTCTTTTGCTACGATAGTATCCTTATGTATTAAATCCTCTTCATATGAATCTTCAAAATTATTTGCATTAATCTCTTTATTCTCTTTGTTATTTTTCTTGTGATTTATTTGCTCTACGATTTCTTTTGGTTCATTTGAAGATATTCTAATGAAAGGATCCTCTTCGGCTACAATAGTATTTTTATTTGTTAAACCCTCTTCAAAAGGGTCTTCAAAAAAAGCAAACTCTTTTGCATCATTTATATTTATTAATTCATCTTTGTCGCCTTCTTTATATAGCACATATTTTATTGCATGAGATATACTTATAAGAATAATATCAAATAAATAATTTAATGTTGCCACTTCAAAAACATATTCAATCTTAATATAATACAACAACACAATATTTGCTAAATTAAAAAGAGAGACAATAACAAGAATATGATTTGTCTTAGTAGACTTTAATGAGTACTTATATGTAATCATTATAATTACTAACTTTATTAGTATTACAGCAAGTGCAACATCAAAAAACACCCTAATGTAACCAAAAGAATATACATAATTAATAGTATATAAACTTGTAAAGAAAGAAATAGTTAATCCTATAACATATAAAAACAGTATAATCATAGATTTAATTATTAAGTTATTATTTTTTTTCATATTACACCTATTTTTTAAATATTTTAGTATAAATATATTTTATCATATACTGTAAGCTTATGTCATAATTTATGTAATTTATTTCTACCTTTTATAATCATAGCAAATAAAACCATACTTCCAATTAAACTTGTAATTAATGCGGGAATAAGTAAAGGTGTCCTGTATTTTAAATAAACTTCGTGCTGCCCTTTATTTAATACGATACCAGTAAATGCTGTATTTATTTTTATTGTATCAACTCTTTCGCCGTCTACGTATGCATTCCAGCCAGATGAATAAGGGATAGATAAAAATAATATACCATCTTTTTCCAAGGATACCTCTCCTGTTATATAATTATTACTGTATTTAATATCCTTAAAAGAAGCTTCTTTTAAATTATCGATTTTTTCATCAAAGTTTTCCATATTAACCATATATATTTTTATACTATCTACGGTATACTCATCTTTTTGAGGGAATATTATACTAATTTGATTATTATGTATTTCTTTATATCCTAAATTCATTAAGAAATCATGATTATTAACATAATATTGATGTTCTACACCTTGAGTAAATTCGCTCTTTTGTACATTTCCATGTTTCACCTTTATTTTAAAATATTCGAGTTCATTATTTCTATGTATATTATTAATTTCTACGTATAATTCGGCATTTTCTACTCTATCAATATTTAAAATGATTTCTCCATTTTTCTTTAATACCGATATCTTATTATTATTAATCTCTACATCTTTTAATTCTTTTATTTCATAATTAATTTCTTGAGATAATTCAGCAAAATCTGTAATTTCAGCTATGTTTGATATACTGCTATCTTTAATATATGCCCCTTCTAATAGTGCTTGAGTTCTATCTATTTCATTTAATGATAACATAGTTTCTTCACTAAAAAAATTATAGTAAACAAATCCTAAAGGTAGAGTATTAGTATTGTAATATATAGCTTCGTCTTCATAGGTTTTATACTCTTTAAATCCATAAGGCAATGTATTTTTTTCATTTTCATTTAACAAATAATATTTTACACCTAAAATACATTCTAACACTGAAATGTTGTCCACTCCTATATAACCAGTTTTATACAGTACTGAACTAATATTATGAGTATTATAAAATTCAACTATATCTCCATCAAGTAGTGAATTAAAAAAATGTGGACTTTTAAAATCGTTAATAACCCCTTTATTATTTCGAACATCATTATAGTCTACCCTATAGAATGATTCATCTTCAATCTCTTCAGTATATGACGTAATATCCTTTTTAAAGGATTTAACTATAGTATTGTACTCTTTAAAATCTTTACCGTATATCTTGTCTTGCATAATCAAATTTGTATTTGTTATTAAATTTAGTGAGACTAAAAAAACAATAAATATATAAAACCAATTTTCAACAATATATTGAGATATCGTATTTTCCTTTTTTATATTGCTTCTTGTATTTTTTTTATTAAAATATAAGAAATATATAAATAGCAAGATAGAAATCATGGATATTATTATTCCTTCAATTTCAAATAATTCTATTCCAAAAATAAATAGAGTAGAATAAACAAGCAATATAACTACTAAATATAATATTTCTTTCTTAGAGTAAGATTCTATTTCATTCAAAGTAAGAACAGTTAGAAATGATGCAATCATGGAATATATGTATAACCATCTGGGATTTGGTGCACTAAACCCATTGAATACAGAATATATGAAAGGCAAACATAATAGAATTATCATAATCAACCAAAGTAATCTAAATGATTTATTTTGTTTCTTTTTACTAAACCAACTTAAAATTATACAAGGCAATGAAATAGCGGCTATAGTAATGGGAGGAAATCCTTCCTCAAAACCAAAAAAGAAAAATCTTTTAAAATAAATTATATAATAATCTAAAGAAAATAAATTATACTGAATTTGATAATCAACACCTCTACTAGTATTTAAGAAAGCATATACAGATGAAATAAACAGTCCACTAGCAAGAGTAATACCTAAAATATAGTAACCCACTGTTTTTGTGAAAATATTAAAAAAAGATTTAACTCTATTCTCTTTATTATAATAAAAATATCTTACAAATGAATATATAAATATTGCTAATGTGTTCATGTAAAAAAAGTAAAAATTATTTATAGCATTGAAAGCTATTAATATAATAAACAAATAAGGGCTTTTCTTCTTAAAAATCAATTCAATACTTAAAAATAATAATGGTAAAAAAACTGCAGCGTTGATAAAATATGGATGTCTAATTCCCCAAAAAACCATGAATGAAGAAAATGTATAAATCAAACTTCCAGTAACTGCTGGGAGCAATTTAATTCTCATATATTTACTATATAATAAAAATGAAAAACCTACTAAAAAAAAGCGTATAATCACGATTATATTATATGCTTTTTCAATGTGTTTTAAAGGAACCAACAAAGCAGCAAGCATACTCAAAGGATCACCTATAAGATAATAAATATACGAAAAAATAGTATCTGCCCCTAACCCAAGCTGCCAACTCCAAAGAGGGATACCATCCCCTGGATGCAAAATTATCCCTTTAAGCGTTTGTGCCATATCATATAAGTATGGTATGTACTGAAAAACTCCATCATCTTTCCAAACAAAGCTTTTCCCTTGTACAAAAATAAAATCCCAGAATCCTGCCAGATAAATCACACTAAATAATACGGTATAAACTATACTATACACCCACAACTGCTTTGTATACTTATTAACTACTTTATCTTTTTGCTCTCTCTTAAAAGGTTTTACCAAAAACTTAACAACAAAGAACATTATAGGTATTGGGACTATATACGATATCAAATATGATAGATATTCTTCAATACTAAATACCTCTACACAAAGTATAAGTGTAGCAAACTGGATTACCCAATTTGGCAATGATGATAATGGATAAATTAAAAGTCTCTTAAAAGACCACTTCGTACGAAAGGCATATATTGCCTGAAGTGAGTAAGCTATGGGAAAGCATATTACAAAATTTAATAATTGAGAAGTCAAATAATCAAATTTTATAATATAAAACAAAAATAATGTAACTAAATATCCTATTATAGTATTTATCCCACCAACTATTAAAAATCTAACAAATTCTTTTTCTAAAAAAATTCTTATATTATTTTTTATCTTTTCCTTAATACCGCTCATTAGATTGCTCCTCAAAAACGATATTAGTTTTATCAATTATATATATGGGTCTATTCTTAACTTCTGTATATATTCTAGAAATATACTCGCCGATTATTCCTAATGACAATAAAATAAAGCCACTCATAATAAGAATCAATGAAGTTATAGTTGGAAATCCAGGCCAATCAGAACCTAATATTAATGTCTTTATGACAATATACAACGCATAAACAAACCCAAACATAGATACAATAAATCCAGTTAGTAAAGAAATCCTTAAAGGCATAGTAGAAAAAGAAATAATCCCATCTATTGCATATCTACATGACTTTGCAAATGACCATTTCGTAGTGCCAGCTACCCTCTCTCTATTTTCATGCTCAAACCACTTTGTTTTAAAACCTACCCAACTAAATATACCTTTAGAAAACCTATGATACTCCGGCATATTAATTATTGCCTTAACAACTTTTCTTTTCATTATTCTAAAATCTTGAGCTCCCTCATGGATCTTTATTTGTGACATCATATTTATTGCCTTATAAAAACTTCTTGCAAACCAACTATAAGTTTTTTTCTCACCATTTCTATCTATTCTTCTGGCAGCAGCTATATCGTAGCCTTCTTCTAATGCTTCAATCATATTAATTAACGCAAATGGCGGATGTTGCAAATCTGCATCTAAAACTCCTATATAATCTCCTTTTGCAAATCTTAGGCCTGCTAAAATAGCAGACTCTTTTCCAAAATTTCTTGAAAAAGATATAAACTTTACCCTTATATCTGAATTTGATATATTTTGAATTATCTCTAAAGTATTATCCTGGCTTCCATCATCTATAAATAACAATTCAACGCGGTAATTATTTATTTCTTTGATGGTTTCACATAGTTCATTATATAAAATTTTTATTGATTCTTCTTCATTATAACAAGGTATAATAAGACATATTTTCATTAGATCCTCCGCAATTATACAATAGTCTTTAAATAATTATTATACACTATTTTACAAAATATTTAAATTTGATTATATTACCTAAAATAATATAATTAATAAAAGTGTGGTTTTGAAATAAATAATGGAAATTTAAAACCTTCTAAAATATTATTCTTATATTTTAATAGTAAAAAAGAGACCCAAATCATTGTGGGACTCTATATTTTAATTATTTTCTTAACTCGATATATTGCCTATTTTAATTACATGTACTGTACAATATATTTATACGTAACCATTAGGATTCATGTTTTGCCATCTCCAAGAGTCTCGACACATATCCTTAATGCTCTTTTGGGCAACCCAACCTAAAATTTCTTTAGCTTTGTTAGGATCTGCATAACATTTTGCAATATCGCCAGGTCTTCTATCTACTATAGTATATGGAATACTTTTTTCAGTAGCAACTTCAAAATTATGTACAATATCCAACACACTATAGCCAGTTCCTGTACCTAGATTATATTCATCTATACCAGTTGTATTCATAACCTTCTCCAGAGCTTTCAAGTGCCCCTTAGCTAAATCAACCACATGAATATAATCTCGAACTCCTGTGCCATCATGAGTATCATAATCATTACCAAAAACACTTAATTTTTCTCTTTTACCCACAGCAACTTGAGTAATAAATGGCATTAAATTATTTGGTCTACCATTTGGGTCTTCGCCTATCCTACCACTTTCGTGAGCTCCAATAGGATTAAAATATCTTAATAATGCCACACTCCATTTTTTATCAGATACGTATACATCTCTCAAAATATTCTCAATTATTAATTTTGTACTACCATATGGATTAGTGGTACTTAACGGAAAATCTTCACTTATAGGCACCTTTTTTGGTACACCATAGACAGTTGCTGATGAACTAAACACCATTTTTTTTATGTTATATTTATTCATAACTTCACATAACACAAGAGTGCCCGTGATATTATTATAATAATACTTCATGGGTAATTCTACCGATTCTCCCACAGCTTTTAATCCTGCAAAATGTATAACAGCGTCAATATTATTCTCTCTAAATATTTTCTCTAAACTATCTTTATCTAAAATATCGACTTCATAAAATTTTATTTTTTTTCCTGTTATTCCTTCAATTCTATTCAATGCTTCAAGTTTACTATTAGAAAGATTGTCAACTACTATAATATCATAATCTGCATTTAGTAATTCAACACAAGTATGACTTCCAATATATCCTGCACCACCAGTTACTAATATCGACATAAAAAAACTCCTTTATATAATTATAGAAATATTATACATTTAAAACTAGTGTATGGTCAATACTGTGCCATAATTACCCAACTTATTTATACTAATTTTTACACATCCTTTATTATTTCGATATATTATTTATTCTAATTAATATAATTAAGTGCTATAATTTATATGGTAACAAATAGTATTAAACAAACTAAAAGGTAGGTGTCCGTATGGCTAAGAAAAAAAAGAAAAAAGGAAGCGCTAAGAAAAGAATCTTTATAACTTTCTTAATTATTCTAATCGTTCTTACGTCAGGTTTTTTCTTTATTTATAACAAACTTTTAGGTAATATCAATATGGTAGATATTACAGATGATGAAGATGAATTAATGATTGAAGCAGAAGTCGATAAAAATGATAATATTATAAATATAGCTCTTTTTGGAATAGATACGCGAAATGATGACTATGACGGTAGGGCTGATAGTATTATGATTGCAACCTTAGATAAAGAACATAAAATGCTTAAATTAACTTCAATAATGAGAGATACATATGTGAGTATACCGGGGAAGAAATATGATAAAATAAATCACTCTTATAGTTATGGAGGACCTGAGTTAACAATAAAAACGATAAATCTCAACTTTGATATGAATATTAAAAACTATGTCACTGTAAATTTTGAATCATTGGAAAAAATAGTTGATTCTGTAGGTGGAGTAGAGATAGAAGTAAGTCAAAGTGAAATAAATAATATGGACATGTATCAAGTGGAGCTTGACAAAATAGCTGGTAATACTTCAAGTCGTATTAAGACAGCTGGAACTCATACATTAACTGGTAGACAAGCTGTAGCATATTGTAGAATTAGATATGTTGGTAATGGAGATTATGAGAGAACAGAAAGACAGCGAACAGTTCTTGAACAAGTAGTAAAAAAAATACTTAATGATAAGTCTCTTTCTCAAGCTTTATCTCTAATTGAAACATTAGCGCCGAATATTGAAACAAGTTTAACAAAAGCAGAAATGATATCATTAGCAACTTCAATATTCACTTCAGGAATAAAAGAAATGGAAGATACTAGGCTCCCTATTGATGGACATGCGAAAGGTGGTACTTGGAGCGGAGTATATTATTTAAAACCAAACACTTTAGTTGATAATGTATCTTATCTACATAAATTTATATATGAAGAGGATAATTATACCCCGTCAGAGAAGGTAACTGAAATAAGTAATAAAATAAATAATTAAATTAGGGGGCTCATTATGAGCTTCTTTTATATTCAGTATATAATTCTATCAAAGTCCAATTAACTCTATAAATATGAATCTGCTGTTATTTATATATTGTTTATCTACTGTAGAACAAACTATTTTTTTGTGCCATCATTCTTTTAATACTTTAGTAAAATATCTTCTTTCAAAGATATCACTAAACAATATATTTTTTTAAATTGTAGTTTACCCTTCAATACCTGCATTTATAATTATACATTGAGCATGTTTTCCCACCAATATCTATTTTCCAAGTACCATTCAACAGTTAACTTTATTCCTTTGTCAAAATCAGTTTTTGCTTCCCAACCTAATTGGGTAGATATTTTTGTAGGATCAATTGCATAACGCAAATCATGCCCTAGTCTATCAGTTACAAAAGTTATAAGCTCTTCTGTTTTATTTAATTCATTTAAAATAAGTTTTACTACTTCCAGGTTTGTCTTCTCATTATGTCCACCGATATTATACACTTCTCCTGACACTCCATGATGGATAATAAGATCAATAGCTGAGCAATGATCTTCTATGAATAACCAATCGCGCACATTTTTTCCTTGTCCGTATATGGGAATTTTCTCATCATTTAAAGCACGAGTAATAATTAGTGGTATGAGTTTTTCAGGTAAATGATAAGGACCATAATTGTTAGAACATCTAGATATAGTCACTGCTAGATTGTAAGTTTTAAAATATGATAATACTAATAAATCTGCAGCTGCTTTAGATGCAGAATATGGTGAAGAAGTACATAACGGGGTATCTTCCAAAAAAAATAAATCCGGTCTATCAATAGGTAAATCTCCATATACTTCATCTGTAGATACTTGATGAAATCTTTTTGTATTGTATTCTCTACAAGCATCCATTAATACCTGCGTACCTAGCACATTTGTTTTAAGAAATACACTAGAATCTTTAATAGATCTGTCCACATGCGATTCTGCAGCAAAATTAATAACAATATCAAAATTTTCGTTTTTAAATAATGCAAAAACTGTATCTTTATCAGTGATATCTCCTTTAATAAAAGTAAACATTTTATTTTTCATTGCTTGCTTTAAAGTTTCTACATTACCTGCATAGGTCAGTAAATCAAGACACACAATTTTATAATATGGGTATTTTTTTAGCATATAATAAATAAAATTACTTCCAACAAATCCTGCTCCACCTGTGACTAATATATTCAATAATATCCTTCCCTTCGATAATTTTAAAACATACACATCTTAAATTTCTTCATTTGCTATATTAAGAATATATTTACCATAATCATTTTTCTCATGTTCTTGCCCTAGCATAATAAGCGCATTTTTGCTTATCCAATTATTTTTATATGCGATTTCTTCTAAACACGCAATATAAAGTCCTGTTCTGTTTTGTATAGTTTTTACAAAATCAGAAGCATTGGCTAATCCTTCATATGTTCCAGAATCTAACCATGCAAATCCCCTTCCAAGTAATTCTACTGTCAACTTTCCTTCATCTAGATATATTTTGTTCAAATCTGTGATTTCTAATTCTCCCCTCTTCGAGGGAGACAAGTTGTTAACCTTATTTATTACACTGTTATCATAGAAATATAAACCTGGAATTGCATAATTTGATTTATATTCTTTTGGTTTTTCTTCAATTGAAATTACTTTTTTATTTGAATCATATTCTAGAACAGCAAAATCATTTGGGTTGGTAACATAGTATCCAAATACTAAGGCACCCTCTTTATTATTAGTGGCATCAATAAGTGTATTAGTAAAGCCTTGACCATAAAATATATTATCTCCTAAAATTAAACACACACTGTCATTGCCAATAAATTCTTGACCAATTAAAATAGCATCTGCTATACCTTTTGGTTCTTTTTGAATTTTATATTTAATAATCATACCAAATTGAGAACCATCGCCTAATAAATTTTTATATAAGTATAAATACTCTGGATTTGTTATTATTAGCACCTCTCTAATTTTTGATAACATCAATACAGAAAAAGGGTAATATATCATTGGCTTATCATATATTGGTAGTAGTTGTTTGCTCACACCTTTAGTTATTGGATAAAGTCTAGTCCCATTTCCACCTGCTAAAACTATACCTTTCATTTTTACTCTCCTTAATGTCACTTGATTTTTTTTGCAATCTATCTAATTATTAAACAACGTTACTATCTATTATAAAATGATTATATTATACTTCATCTATAATAACATTACTTACAATATAATTAAAGATTCATATATAAGTATCCCGTGAATAAAATATGATATTATTGATATTTCGATATTTACTTTAGGAACAAAGAAATAGAAGATACTAGACTCTCAATTGATGGTCATACAAAAGATAATACTTAGAGCAATGTATATTATTTAAACCAGTTAATATAGTTAATAACATAGCTTTATCTGAATCAAATTATACTTGAAGAAAAAACTGTCAACCATCGTTTAAAGATAGAGCAATAAAAAATGCAAGAGTAACTAACTTTATAAATTAAATATGCTCAAAAAAAATAAACTTTTTTAATGTCACACTATCTATTATGTTATGATTAATAATTTTTTAGAATATATAAATATTATTACATACAAATTAATACTTCTAAAATATGTTGATATATTGCGCTTCTACTATCTTTTATGTGGACTGTAGATAAGATATATATAGAAGTCTATTTTATAAATCTTCATAATTTCATCTAATAGTTGTAGCATTTAAGTCGATACGTATAATATTTCTCTTTTATATTGAATTCATTTTTATTACAACTTCTTTTTAATTCTTTTACTTATTTGTCTTTTAAATGTATTTATTTCATATTCACTCATTGCAAACTTGTATATTAAAGAAATAAAAATAATAGTATATAAAAATCCACATATTAACAATCTAATAAAGTAATTTGTATGAATACAGCTCGAAGTAAAATAAATAAATATTGTCGTTATAATAAGTATTCCAAATACTTTTAAATAGCTTTTGTCATAAGGATTCATTTTTAAATTTTTATACATAAAAGCAAAATTCATGACATTTTTAGTAAATAATGCTACTGCAGTAGCAACAGCTGCACCATTAATACCATACTTCTTAATTAAAATAGAATTTAATATCAAATTAAATATCATTGCTGTTATACCAGAAAACATCTCTAATTTAGGATGCCCAGTCATAATGTTAATAAATCCAACAGAACCAACCATAGAGTTAATAACCTGCCCAAAACAAATTATAATTAATGCAATCCCTCCCACAACAAATTCTTCGCCAGCAACATGCATAATATCCTTCGAAAAAACTAATATCATTCCAAAAACCATTAAATTAATAATACTTATCCACTTTGTAGTGAATTTATACATATTAGATAAATCTTTAAGTCTGTTATCGTAATAAAGATTTGATATTATGGGCGCAAATATTGTATCAACTGATAATAATGCAAAATTCGACAGTGTGCCAAATTGAATAGCAACTTTATAAATACCCACTTTTTCTGCATCCATTATGTATCCAATCATGTATATGTCTACATTTTCTGTTATAACAGCTACAACACTCGCAAACAATAATGGAAAAGAAAATTTAATAAATTGTTTTATATCAAATCGTTTCACAACTTTTCCAATTAAATTATATTTTTTAAGTTTAACTAAACAATATATAATCGCAGTAATAGAATTCAAATATAAAGGAATAACTATACTATAGTAATTCTTAATATTAAATAATATAATTAAAGCTAATATTAGTATTATTTTACTTATGGGATTAATTATGTTTTCTATAAAAGTAATTTCTTTAATCTTACGAACGGCCCTTAATGAATTTAATAAAATAGCTTTAATTGAATCAAGTATAACTGATGGAAGAAGTACTAAAAACAATTCACTATATCTAATCTCATTCAATAATTTTTCATAAATAAAATTTTTATTTATATAACTAATTACTACCACAAAAGTACTTAATAAAAATGTAATTATTAAACTTGAAGATACTATGCTTTTTTTAATTTCATTATCAAATGTTTTTCGTGATAAAAATGAAACGATACCATTTTCCATTCCAAGCTTTGGTATAATGGTAAAAAACATTAAAAAACTAACAACATATATATACTGCCCATAAATTTCAGCCCCTAAGTATCTTACTATAATGATTCCTGTTATAGAAATTATAAATTTCCCGAATATATTTCCTGCAAAAAAGATGGATGATTTTTTTCCCACCTCTCTTAGTTCATTACCCATAATTTACCCCTTTACTCTCCTACTTTTGTAATTTACCAATTAAGTAAATTACATTTTTTAGACATCATCTTTTCTAAAATTATCTATATGGCAACATTTTCACTTAGCTAATACTATCCTATATGTAATTGAATCATTACTTTAATAACTACAAAAATAAATAAAACTATAAGAATAATTTTATTTATACGTATATATCATCAATTTATTTTTATAATTATATGTCTAAAATAAAATCAATTTTACTTCATAACCTTTATATCTTTATATGTGTAGATCTAATCTTTATTTTTATTATCACTGCAATAATGAAGTATAAATTAATTTGTAATATAATCCTCATAAGTATAATCGCTCAGATCTATTTTTCATGCATTTTCCCCATAATTTAATTACCTCTAAAAACAAACTAATCATACTAATATCAAATTAGCAATACTATCAATGAATTCTTTAATAATTGAACTTTTACACATTTTCTAGATAAATTCCTAATTTTCTACCTATGATATTCCAGTCATAATTATTTTTAACCAAATTATATCCCTCTTCGGCCATATTCGGATAAATATTATTCACTACATCATTTACTTCTTTAGAAAATTCGATAGGGTCATCACAAATAATAATATTCTTCTTATTTATTACATTAATTCCTTCACAACCAACTGATGTAGATATAATCGGTACCTTAAATGACATAGCTTCTAGAATTTTCAATCTAGTACCACTTCCTACCCTTAAAGGTACAATAAAAGCAGCACAATTTTTATAATATGTATAAATATCCTTAACAAACCCAAGAAATTCTATATCTTTATCTTCATAATATATTTTTTTCTCAAATTTTCCTATAATTCTTAAGTTTAAGTCAGTGTTTATTTCTTTGATTCTAGGCCATATTTCTTTAATAAACCATTGTATCCCTTCATAATTTGGTCTATACCACAATGATCCAATGAATAAGATATATTTATCTTCAGATTTAATACTATTTTCATAATTATCGGATATTGAGATATCAATTCCATTGTCTATTACTTTAACTTTTTTCTCATTCAACTCATACAACTTAATGTAAATTTCTTTATCTCTATTAGAAACAGTACAAAACAAATCAGCATCTTTAGCATATTTACATTCTAATTTTTTAATCCTTTTATTCTCAATAGCTGAATAAATTATTACAGAAGTATTTTTATTATTCTGCATCATTCGGTATATGATTTCATGCTCCACATTTTGAACATCAAGAATCAATTTATTCTTTGATTTATCAATTAATTTATTGTTATATAAATATTGATACATCCATAGGGATTCACAAAAAATAAAATTATAATCATTTTTTTTTAATAGAACTTTTATATGTCTTTTAAATATATTAGACTTGCATAAATACTCTTTATCTGATTTAAATTTCATAATATTTAAAATTCTTAGTATAGGATGTTTTTTCTTTATTATAATTGCTTTTGATGATTTCACATATCTTTTCATATGTTCAACCTCATTTTCATTTATCTTACTGTCTGTTAAACATAATAAATCTATTTCGTAATTTAATTTTTTTATTTGCTTAATAATATTATATGTTCTTAATTTTCCTCCACTGATGGGAGGATAAGGAAAACATTCTGACAAAAATAACATATTCATAAAATAACTCCTTAATCATATTCATTCAATAAATAAAAATACCCCAAAAAACTCCCAAAATATACAATATAGAATTGATAATACAATAAATTATTAAAATTCGAAATTATAATTGAACTTATTATATATGCAAGTATAAATGGTAATACATTTGTACTAAATCTACTAATATTTTTAATAGTCTTTTTTATCATTCTAATTAATACATATAAGATTAAACTTGTACCAAAAATTCCAAAACAAATTATAGTATTAATAACAGATGAATCTAACGCAGTTAAATTTGTATTAAGATCATATTGGATATAATTATATCCAATTCCAAACAAAAATATATACGGAGATTCTATCATATAACTAATTCCAACTAAGAAGTCATTAAATCTGTGTAATGCTGATTGATCATTTTTTATATTTATAAATCTTCCAAATAACCTATTTAAGGGATTTTCTTTTTTTATTTGAGTA
>JBMNCR010000115.1:0-23672 GCA_049366695.1 Eubacteriaceae bacterium | reverse complement strand
TCCTCTACTGTTTGAGTATCCTCTACTGTTTGAGTATCCTCTACTGTTTGAGTATCCTCTACTGTTTGAGTATTATTAAATTTAAACAACACTTGTTGACCAGCTAAAAAATTTAATATAACTAAAGAAAATATCAGCAAAGAAACCATTGGAACAAGTTTTTTTATAAATCGTTTTTTGTTTATTAAGATTGTATCTCTGTTGAAGAAACAAATTAATAGTATTGATAAAAATAATCCCAGTAGTCCTGATCTAGAATATGTATATATCATACATATAAAAAAATAATCTGCTAGAATAAGAAAAAAAATTTTATTTAATTCACTGTAAAAATATTTATAAATACATAGAATAATTGGTAAAATTATTATATTAGATGTAAAATTAGGATCTAAAAAACCTCCCATAAATCTATTTATATGTGGATCTCCATCAAATGTAATATTATATTGTTGTAAAAAATTCCATAAATCTGTTGCATTGGGAAAAGAAAAATAAATTATCCAACCAACAAATGTATAGATTAAAAAAATAATTAATATATAATTAATTAACATTTCAATGTCTTTTTTAAATATTCGATTAAAAATATCACCAAATATAAATATAGAATATATTTGAGCAATTAATCTTATGCTATAAATAAACAAAATAATATTTTGTCCTTTGTGAAAAATAAAACCTATTACAGAAAAAACAAAAATTATGGCTAATAAATATATAAACTCTTTGTTTTTTGCTACTAGATTATAATAATACTTGAAATTTAGTAAACCAAAACAGCTTGTTAATAAATAAAGTGATAGCTCAAAAAATGATATTCCATTGCTAAATAAGGATGTCGGTATTATCCTAGTTAAATTTCCAAATATTATGTAAATCATTAAAAATAAAGCTAACAAATATATTCTCTTTACTTTATACTTAATCAATATATTTCTCCTTCTAATAAATTTCTTCATATAATTTTAACGATATATTAACAAGATTTTCCCAAGTATAATTCAAAGCTTGCTGTTTTCCATATTCCATTTGTTTTGTATATAATTCTTTATTATCTAATAAAATATTTATTTTATATGCCAATTCTTTAAAATCCTTTGGACTAAATGTCCAACCTTCATTTCCAACCACTTCGGGTAATGAAGCCATATTCGATACAATAGTAGGGCAACCACACGCCATTGCCTCTAAAGGAGGCAACCCAAACCCCTCATACAATGAAGGAAAAACAAAGACTTTTGCAATACTATATATAGTTGGCAAATCATCATCATCAACATAACCTATAAAGCGTATTCTATTTATTAAATGATATTGTTCTATTATCTTCTGAATTCTTTTATTTTTTTTACCATTAATCACTAATTTTATATTGTCATTCTTTAAATATTTTATTGACTTTATTAGTGTTTCAACATTCTTATGTTGTTTCAAGTTTCCTATATACAAGATATATTTTTCAGGCAAATTATATTTTATTTTAATCTCGTCTTGAAGTTTTTTATCTTTTATTTCTTTAAATTTCTCATCTATTCCGTTGTATGTAACAATAATTTTATTCTCACTAGAATAATTTAACCATTCAATAATCTCTTTTTTAGAAAAATTTGATACTGTAATAATACGCTCACTTTTCTTTGCAGATGGTTTTACTATATATTTATAGTAAAATTTATGAAATCTACTATAAAATTGCGAAAATTTAATATGATTAAGATCATGTACAGTCATAACCATTTTTGTTTTTATTAATGGACTAGATACAAATGAAGGACTATGAAATATTGCTGTATTTTTATATTTATTAATAATATATGGTAATTCTATTTGCTCACCTATTGACAAAAATTTACTTCTCATCTGAATAAATCTTATTTCTTTATTATTATTAAATATTTCTCTTGTATTTTTTATATCATTAGTAAGAACAGAATATCTAATTTTATTGCTTATAGATCCTCTATTGATCAGTTCATATGTATATCTTGCAATACCATGTAATTCTTTAGTAATCATTCTTCCATCAATGATTACATGTTTTATTTTTTCCATCTGTCAACCTTTCATCTATTTATATCAAAGTATATCTATTTATTTTTTAATATATTTTATATAATTCTTTTTATTTAACATAGATTATTAATATACTTATGATACAATTATTAAGTTATTTCAATTTTATAATTTAATCATACCGTTTACTTAAATTCTATTAAATACAATCTATTTATTTTATTATATTAATGAGATATCTCTAAATCAAAGTAATTCCTAAAATTTATAATACAAAATCAGTAATATAAATGCTTCATTATAAATCTTACAGTGATATATTAAATGCTATTATAAATTTCTATATTCTGTTCTCCAATATTTCAAAATATCATTTAATGATTGTTTAATATCATACTGTATTTGCCACTCGAAACATTGTTTTAATTTGCTATTATCACATCTAATAACAGGATTATCAATGGGTCTATGTTTAGCTCTGTCAGTAATAACTTGAATTGGTTTACTACTTCTTCTTATAAGTTCATTTAATATATCTCTAAGAATATATGATTTACCACTTCCAACATTATAAGCTTCCCCTTTTGATCCATATTGTATTAGTTTTACATAAGCTCTAACAATATCTCTTACATCGGTAAAATCTCTTTCAATATCTAAATTACCAACATAAATTACCGGGTCGTTGTTCTCTACTTCAATTTCTGCAATTTGTTTTGCCCAATCTGAAATAACAAACTTTGAACTTTGTTTTGGTCCAATATGATTAAAAGATCTAGTACTCACAATATTCATATCATAAGCATTAACATATAACTTAGCAATCATCTCTTGTGTAATTTTACTTATGGAGTAGGGATTCCCTGGTTTTAATTCTTGATTCTCATTTATAGGTAATTTATCAGTTTCAATAACTCCATATTCTTCACTTGATCCTATTAGTAAAACTTTTACTTCTTTTGCTAAGTTTCTTATACTATTTAAAAGGTTTATTGTCCCGTTAATATTTATAGACATAGTCTGATTAGGGTTATTCCAAGATAACGCTGCTGAACTTTGAGCTGCCATATGAAAAATATAATCAGGCTGGATGTCTTTTACTATACTTTCTACAGAGTCTTGCTCAGTGATATCTAATTGATAAAGTTTAGCTTTATCTATTAAATTATCATTAAGTAAGCTTTTGTTTAAGTAAGTTCCACATATTTCAATTCTGTTTTCTAACAGCTCCTCAGTTAAATATCCTCCTACAAAACCTTCTATTCCTGTAATTAAAGCTTTCAATTCAACACATCCTAAAATTATTTTGTTATCGCAGCCTCGTCATCTAAACAATTTTGTTTTTTTTCTTTTTTTACTAGACCTAAATCATTCTTAATCATTTTATCTATAAGCATACTAAAAGAATTTTTTCTGATCCATCCTAGTTCTTTTTCAGCTTTTGAAGGATCTCCAAGTAATAATTCTACTTCTGCTGGCCTAAAAAATTTAGGATTAACTCTTACTACTACCCTCCCACTTTTCTTGTCGATACCCTTCTCATTGATTCCTTCTCCCTGCCATTCAATTTCTATACCCACCGCATTGAATGCAAGGTATACAAATTCTCTTACTTCATGAGTTTCTCCACTTGCTACAACATAATCTTCTGCAACATCTTTTTGGAGCATTAACCACATAGCTTCAACATAATCCATAGAGTGACCCCAATCTCTTTTAGATGATAGATTACCTAAATCTAATACTTCTTGCATTCCTAATTTAATTCTTACAACAGCATCAGTAATCTTTCTAGTTACGAACTCTTTTCCTCTTCTTTCAGATTCATGGTTAAAAAGTATCCCGGAGCATGCATACATATTGTAACTCTCTCTATAATTTTTAGTGATCCAATGTCCATACAATTTTGCTACACCATACGGACTTCGAGGATAAAAAGGAGTCTTCTCATTTTGAGGAACCGATTGAACTAATCCAAACATTTCACTAGTAGATGCTTGGTAAAAACGTGCTTCAGGCTTTATAATTCTAATTGCCTCTAACATATTAGCAACACCTAAAGCATCAATATTAGCAGTAGCAATGGGCTGTTCCCATGATGTTCCAACAAAAGATTGCGCAGCTAAATTATATACCTCATCAGCATTTGAGATCTTCATCGCATTGACTAAAGAGACATAATCCGTCATATCTCCATAAATCAATTCAATTTTATGCCTAATATGATCAATATTTCCATAATCAGCAACACTTTTTCTTCTAAGTAATCCATAAACTTCATATCCTTTTGCTAGCAATAATTCCGCTAGGTAAGACCCATCTTGACCTGTTACTCCAGTAATAAGCGCTTTTTTCATAATTCCTCCTTATTATATAACTTTCCATTTTTTTTCATTTTTAAATTTTTCATAACTATTATTAACGAAATTATTTATCTTTTCCTTAAATACGCTCTCATCAAACGTCTCAGCATGTTTCCTAATAAATTTTTTATTAAAATTGTAATCCTCAAAAGAATTTACTACATGTTTCAAACTGTTAACTGTTTGCTCATAGAAAAAAATTCCAGTTTCATCTTCTTTTACTGTTTCAAGCGCTCCTCCCTTGCCATATGCAATTACAGGTCTACCACTTGCTTGGGCTTCTAAAGAAGTAATTCCAAAGTCTTCTTCTCCTGGGAAAATAAATGCTCTGCATTTTGAGTAGTAATCTTTTATTACTACATCTGGTTGTCTTCCTAAAAAAGTAATATTATCTTTAGCCATATATTCTAATTTTTCTTTTTCTGCTCCATCACCGATGATAACAAGCGGCAATCCTAATTCGTTAAATGCTTCTACAGCTAAATCTATTCTTTTATAAGACACTAATCTTGATACAATCAAAAAATATTCTTCATCAACATCATTATTAATATTGAAAAGTTTTGTGCGAACTGAAGGATGGATAACTACGCTTTCTCTTCTATAATGCTTCCATATTCTTTTAGCAACATTTTCAGAGTTTGCAATAAAATAATCTACTCTATCAGCAGAAACCTTATCCCATAATCTCATGTAATTCATAAAATATTTTAATATTTTTTTCTTTAAAGGATTTGAGATATCTTTCTTAGCATATTCATAATAAAACTCCCATGCATACCTCATTGGTGAATTACAATAACATACGTGCATCGTATCTGGATTTGTTATTACCCCTTTTGCACAAGATGAGCTACTGCTTAACACGATATCATATTCATTTAGATCAAAATTCTCGAAAGCTATCGGCATAAATGGAAAATATTTTTGATGGTTTTTAAGTGCTTTTTTACTTTTTTGTAAAAATGATGTCTTAACATCTATGTTTTTGAGTTGTTCATCTAATTTTTCGGGATTATATACTGTAGTATATAAAGGCGCATCAGAGTATAATTCTAAAAAGTTAATAACTAATCTTTCTGCACCACCCATATTAGTCAACCAATCATGTACTAAAGCTATATTCACTGATTTTCTCCTTAATTTAATTTTCTACTTCTAATAAGCATTTTTATCTCCAAATAGTACTGTTACAGTTTTTATTATTAATTTCATATCCATTATTAAATTTCTTTCACTAATATATTTCACATCCATTTGTACTCTTTGATCATAAGTTGTATCACTTCTACCATGGACTTGCCAATAACCTGTTAACCCAGGTTTTACGCTTTTATAAATTTTTTCACATTCACCATAGAACTCAAGTTCTTCCTCAACGATAGGTCTTGGCCCTACTAATGTCATTTCACCTTTTATGATATTGATCAACTGAGGAAATTCATCTAAACTTGTTTTTCTTAAAATTTTGCCTACCTTAGTTATCCTAGGATCATCCTTGATTTTATATGTCTCTTTAAACTCAGTAATTTGTTCAGGTGTAAGTGTCAATAACATCTCTTGCGCATTTACAAACATCGTACGAAATTTTAAACAAGGAAATTTGTTTCCCTTTTCGCCAATTCGCATATGCTTAAAAATAATTGTTCCCTCTGGATCTTCTAATTTTATTAATATAGCTACTATTATAAAAACAGGCGACAACGCAATTAACCCTATCATTGATAAAAGTATATCCATAACCCTTTTGGTAAATAGATACATTTGAGAATCTTTTTTTATATCTTGTGAAGTCATTCGAGATATTTTTTCTGAATTTATGTCAATATCTTCGTCGTATGAGTCAATAAAATCTGCAATATTATTTTCCATTACTTTACCTCACTTAAATAAGTTTTTTTATATTTTCTAGTTCTTCTTTCTTGCAAATTAATAAATTATTACCATTATTAACAACTATTAAATCTTCTAGACCTAAAGCCATAATATTAAGACTAGAATTTTCTCCAATATATAAATTATTATTAGAGTTATACTCCTTCACTTGTATATCTTTAATTAATGAGTTATGACCTTCTTTATCAAAAACTTCTTCTAAAGCAGAAAAACTACCCACATCATTCCAACCAAAATCCACAGGAATAACTTTAATCCTCTCAGTTTTTTCCATTATACCAAAGTCAATAGATATTTTCTCGAACTGGTCGAAATATTTTTTTATATTATTAATGGAATCAGTTTGTATCTCATTAATATATTTTGAAAGAATCATTAATGCAGCATAATGATCTTTTAAATACTTATTGAATTCTTCTAGAATAGTGTTTATTGAAAAAATAAACATTCCACTATTCCAAAGATAATTTCCTTTACTTATGTATTCTTTCGCTATATCAATATTTGGTTTCTCTCTAAATGCAACAACTTCACATGATTTTCCTATACAAATATCGATTTGAGTTTCAATATAACCATATCCTACTTCTGGTTTTGTTGGCTTTATCCCAAGCGTAATAATTGACTTATTATTTCTGGCTTCTTTTACTGCGATATTAATTATATCACGAAAATTTTCTTCATCTTTGATTACATGATCTGAAGCAAGAACTACAACTTCACTCTCAGAATATCTTTTCTTAATATATATACTGCCATATCCAATTGCAGCAGCTGTATCTTTAAATGAAGGCTCTATAATAATATTTTCTTCAGGAATTTCTGGTAATTCTGCATGAATTGCTTTGAATTGTTTAATGTTTGTTGCAATAAATATTTTATCAAAGGGTATGATGGGAGAAATCCTATCCACTGTTTCCCTAATCATAGTCTTATCTGATATTAATTTTATCAATTGTTTAGGTCTTTTTTCTGTAGAAAGAGGCCAAAATCTTTTGCCACTCCCCCCCGCCATAATTAGCGCTGTTAACATAATGTTCCTCCTTAATTACTCAATAATACTAATGATGTGATTAATGCCCGCCTTTATTTGTTCTAATTTATAATCTACACTACTTTTCATCACGTCCCTAACTGAATAATATATCTTTAACTTAGGCTCAGTTCCTGAAGGTCTTAGAGCAAACCAAGATCCATCTACACTAATGTATTTTAGAACATTTGACTTAGGTAATTGAATAACATTTTCTTCTTTTATTAACATATTTAATGATATAGATTTTTTGTAATCATTGATGTACTCTACATCAAATCCTTTTATGTCTAAGTTTAAATCATCTCTAAAATAATTCATTATTTTATCTATTCTTTTACTTCCTTCTAACCCTGAAAGTTTGATTGACTGCAAATGTTCCTTATAGTAACCATATTTTTCATATATTTCATTTAATACATCTAATAGCGATAGTTTTAGGGATTTATAATAATTTGTCATTTCACATAAAAGCATTGCAGAAATTACTGCATCCTTATCACGTACAAAAGTTCCTGTCAAATAACCATAGCTTTCTTCATATCCAAATAGAAAGTTGTCATCAGTACTCTCAAATTCTTTTATTTTTTCTCCAATATATTTAAAACCTGTTAATGTCTCAATGGTTTTAACACCATAATCCTCAGCTATTACTGCACCCAAATCACTTGTTACAATTGTTTTTATCAACACATTATTGTCTGTCAACTTATCTTTATTCATTTTTAATAAATAATTCAATAGAAGCACACCTGTTTGGTTACCATTTAACAACTGATACTTCCCATTATTATCCTTTACAGCAATTCCAATTCTATCACTATCGGGATCTGTACCAAAAACCAAATCAGCATCTACTTCCTTACCGTATTCAATTGCTAATGATAATGCTTCAGATTCTTCTGGATTAGGACTTTTTACAGTAGAAAAATTAGGGTCAGGCTTTTCTTGTGATTTTAGAATATGTAAATTATTATAATTCATTTCTCTTAATACACGCCTAATTGGAATTAATCCTGTTCCATGTATAGGAGTATACACTACTTTAACATTCTTATCAGAAGTGTCCATAGATAATTTCTTAATTTTGTTAATATAAGCTGTATCTATTTCTTCACCAATATAGTGTAGCAAATTTCTTTCTTCGGCAATTTGTTCATCTAATATCTCAATATTTAAATAATCATTTACCTCTTTAATTCTTACAATTAGTTCATCTGCTAATTGATCGGTGATTTGACCACCGTCCTCCCAGTAGACTTTGTATCCATTATATTCAGGAGGATTATGACTTGCAGTAATTACTACACCTGCAGTAGCTTTAAGATATCTTACGGCAAAAGATAATTCTGGGGTCGGTCTTAAATCATCAAATAGGTACGTTTTTATTCCTATGGCACATAAAACTAAAGCTGTTTGTTTAGCGAACACTCTTGACATATGCCTAGAATCATATGCTATAACAACTCCTCGTCCTTTGCCCTCTTCACCTAATGACAATATATACTCTCCTATACCTCTAGTGGCCTTAGCTATAGTATAAATATTAATTCGATTTGTTCCAGCACCAATAATCCCACGTAATCCACCGGTACCAAATTCTAAATCTTTATAAAATCTATCTTTAATTTTATTATTATTATCTTTAATACTTAATAATTCTTCTTTAATTTCACGGGAGATATTTTGATGTTGTATCCACTTGTTGAATATTATTTGTTCTTTCATTTTTTGTTCTCCCATTTACATTATTATAATAATTGGTAAAATTTTCATTAACTAATATATAGCATTTTTTAATTATACAACATTTATTTATATAATTAAATATATTTCTTGTTATTAATAAATATTTTTTGTATTTATTTGTATACAGCATTTATTTAAGAATCATGGGTTATATATTTTAGTATTTCCTATTTATATAGTAGAAAGGAGGTGTCAATATGGCAATTGATTCTACTGTTAACACTTCTAAATTGCAGTTAAAATACAACTATGGTATAGATGGAAACGGAAATAATATAATAAAATCTAAAACTTACTCAAATGTTAAAACAGATGTGGCTGACCAGAGTATATATGATGTAGCTAGTGCTATTTCAGCTTTGCAATCAAATACTCTTGAAGGAATCCACAAGGTACAGGATATAATCTTAGTGGAAGTATAAAACTAATTAATAAGTATTTCAAAATATTTTTTATCTATAATAGATTAATAATTCTTATAAAGGAGGTTTTTTTATGGCAACTGTAAAACTTGATATGACTTTTAAAAGAGCCGATAATGGTAGTAGTAAAATCAGTATCAATGATGCTAGAAGTGATATAACTGGAACGGAAACAAATGATTTAATGGATCTAATCGTAACAAATGACGTATTTGAGCCTAACGGATCTAGTCTAATTGAAAAATCAAAAGCAGAATTAATAACTACTGAAGTAGTTGAATTCACTTTATTATAATATTAATCGCCTATTTCAAATTGTGAAGTAGGCGATATTATTACATAATATTATATTTCTCATTATCAATGAACTTTTTTAAGTTTCTTAATGCCCTGGCTTTTAATTTTACTAAGGATTGATAATGAATTTTATACTGTTTAGAAATATCAATTAATTTCTTTCCTTTAAAATAGTACTCTATTATTATCCATCTTTGCTTGTCCGTTAAATTTCCTACGGCCTTTACTAGCATATTCCTATCTTCAGTCCAAATTAGTCTATCCAAATTATCTTTGTCTTGAGAAGGAATTATATCCTTAAAAGATTCTCGTGTATTTTTTATTTTTGTATCTAAACTCAAAGCCTCTATACTTTTATTACAATTATTCAAATGAAAATACAGAAGTCTCTTCTGAAAAAAACCAATAAAAGGAACCTTCAAAGAAGGATCATATTTATTGATACTGTCTAGTAAAATTTCAACGGAATCTTGAAAGAGGTCTTCAAAAGAATTATTGTCACTATATTTATTGGCCATTGATATAATCAATGGTCTAACCATATCTATTAATATTACTTTTTTTTCATTCTTGCCGTCTTTAATTTCTTTTATAATATAGTCAATGTCCATATAAAACCTCCAAGCATTTTATGAACATCTATTTTAATTGACATATACTATATATATGGTTATTTCAGAATTTTGTACCTGTTAATCAAGAAAATTACTTTAGGTATTTTTTGATATAACAGTGTTTATAATGCTTAAGTTGGAGTGTTGGTTTATTATATAAAATCTATTTGATTATTTTCGTTTCAATCTGAATTGAAAAAACTTAAAAACAGTATTTTCCTTACCAAAGGCAAAGATCCTTCGTCGCGAGCTCCTCTTGATGATAACTTTTCAAACATTCCAACCGTCCAACTTTTCACCCAGTCATTCAGAGCGTAGCGAAGTATCATACATCTTTTATATTCATTCTAATTAAAATACTCATTAATAGCTAATACAACTTTTTCTGCAAATTTATTCTGATTGCTTGAGTTCTTAATTTTTTGTGCTTCTGTAGAGTTTGATACAAAACCTGCTTCAAATAATACTGTTGGTACATTTGTTTCTCTAGTTATATATAAATTATGGTCACTCACTGGATTAACCCTTGGTCCAATATAGTCTAAACCTTGTAATTTTTTATAAAGTATATTTGCGAATTCTTTTGAACCTAGCGCGGCTTTGGATAAAGTTTTATCTAATACAACAAGGCTTCCATCAATATTAACTTTCACATTCTTTCCAGAACTATCTTTGTAAGTTACATATGTTTCTTCTTCTCCGTTTACCATTTTTTTCTCTTCTTTAACAAAAGCATAATTTTTATTTTTTATTCGAACATAAAGTCCACTTTTATCTATCTTATATCTATAGCTGCTCCAATGTATACTATAGCCTTTCATTGAAGAGTTTAAACTAGAATCATGATGCACACTTATACATAGATCTGGCATTACTGCATTTACTTTCTCATCTCTTTGCTTTAATGGAGCAATTGCTTCTATACTAGGGTTCCTAGTATATACTACATTGTATCCTTGCTCTTGTAATTTGGCTGCTATTTTCTTTACCAATTGATTGTTCAATTGATATTCATAAAGTCCATTTCTTACTGCTCCTGGATCCAGTGGATATTTTCCTTCGTGTCCTGGATCTAACATAATAGTTATAGTTCTACTCTTATTTATAACTAAAGCATTACTTACCCAATTTGGTTTATATATTGAACTATTTATTTCTTTTTCATCTATTATTTTACAAGTATCTGTAGGATTTTTTATTTGTTCAATTTTAGTTGCTCCACCTGTTTTTATCTCGATAAATACTTTATAATCTCCTATAGACGTTAGTTTTGTAATAGGTAAATCAATCTTATATCCACTATAATCATAATTATTTACTCCGTTACCTTTAGCATTTGTTACATCGGTTCTTTTAACATCCGTAGCATTATATCTAGCAATTTCTTTACCACTAGAATTCTTAACAACTATATCCTTTTCTACACTACCTTCTGATGATATATTCAAATCATTTATTAATATCCATCCCTCAATGTATAGATTATTTCCATTCCAATAAACTTTATTTGTACTTTGTTGAATAGTCGGACTAGATTTTGCTAATAACAAAACATTATTCGACCATTTAGGTTGATATATTTTATTGCTTATAACTTTATTTTGTAAATTTGAACTGTATGTTATAGTCGGATTAGTTACTGCAGTAGTTTTGCTAAAACCGTTTGAAGTTACTTCTATATATATGAAATAATTACCATCGGCACCTAAACTATTTATAGGTATATCCACTTTATATCCACTATAGTTATAATCGTAATTTCCTTGACCTTTTCCTTCTGTTATATCTATTCTTCTTGTATCATAAGCCTTGCACCTTGCGACTTCATTGTTACTAGAATTTTTTATTATTATGTGTTTTTCAACATCTGATTCAATAGCCATATCAATCTCTTCTAGTATTATCCATCCTTCAATATGTAGTTTGTTTCCGTTCCAATCTACTTTTTCTGTAGACTGCTGGATATTTAAAGTATATGATTGTCTCTCAATTATAAATTTTTTATCATCCCACTTAGGATAATACGAAACATTATTTATCCCTTTCTTCCTTGTATCTTTCAAAGCCCCTTTAGCGGGATTCGTTATTTCTTGCTGCAACGTTGTTCCATTTGCTATTATTTCAATATAAAGATTATATATGCCATCAGAAGTAAGTTTATCAATTGGTATATCCACTACATAGCCACTATAATCGTAATTGTATTTATTTTGACCTCTAGCTTTTGTAATATTAGTTTTCTTAATATCTGTTGCATCGTATTTAGCTATCTCTTTTCCAGAGGAATTTTTTACTACAATAGATTTTTCAACACTTGCTTCAGTGGAAATATTTATGCCTTCTAAATATACCCATCCTTCAATATGTAAATCATTATCAATCCAATATGCTTTTTCTGTACTTTGTATAAGGTTTATACTATCAGTTGTAACTTCGTCAATTATTTGTGACTCGTCTAATACTGAAGTTTCCTCTTCATTAGCCATTATAGGCTGGAATGAAAAAAACACCATCATTATTGTTATCATTATTCCTATGTATCTTTTAATATTGATCACCCCTAATTTATGTAGTTATAATAAATATGAATTTCTTTGATTAATAAATACTACTGATCTAAATTATTAGTAATCTGATTTTTTGCGTTATTACTTATAGCAAGGGTACCACCTAAAAATATACCCCTATCTGCTTGACTATTGGACACATAGTTAGTTATGATAGTGGCTGCCGAATCCTTTTCTACTAAAATGATTGGATAGCCTAATTTGCCTGACAAAGGTCCTCCAGAAATAGCATCAGGAAAATTAAATCCAGTAGTAACTATAATCCCATCGGTAGCTGACTTAAATCTTTGTGCTATTTTTATACATGTATCTATCCTATTTTGTCCTGCAATTCTTTCTACAGAGATACCCATAGACTTTAATTCATTTTCTATAGCAGCACTAATAACTAGCGTTCCTCCAATAATTTTGACTTTTTTTATTCCCCAATCTATTAGAGCGTTTTTTGTATCAGTTTGCAATGTGTTCTTATCAGTAAACAATATCGGCCACGCCTTTTCTGCAGCAATTCCACTAATTCCTAAAGCATCAGGATAATTCATTCCATATGTTAGTACTGCTGTATCTGTTTGGACTATATTTCTTAATTCATTTCCTATTTGTATTGCAGTCTGAAATCTATTTTGCCCCCATATCCTACTAACTGTATATCCTTTTGAACTAAGTTGATTTGCTACCGAATCCTTTATTACTAATTCTCCTCCAAGAAGATAAATATTTTCTGGTTGAAGCCTATTGATTTCATTAAGCGTCTCAGTAGGGATTTTATCCTTATCAGTTAATAGAATAGGTGCATTTAAAGCTAAAGCGAAAGGTGCTGCAGATAGCGCATCAGGAAAATTCATCCCATAAGCTAAAACTACGTTTTTTGAACTATACCAACCTTCTCTACTAATTAGTGATGTAGTATCCCATCTATTTTTACCTGATAATCTTTGAGACTCTCCCTTGCTAACCGGTTTAATAATATTTAGTATATAGTTTTCATTTATGCTATAATCACCGTAAAAATCGAGAATTTGCACATAATATGTTCCTGCCTCATAGATTTCAGTTTCCAACCATTCAGCTTCACCTGCATAATTCGCATCTACATAATCGTATAGGTAACCATCTTTGTCAGTTAAAATAATCATAATATCTGTTGACGTGGGACAACTACTTTCAATTATTATTTTACTAGGTTTACTTAATGTAATTTTATATGTATCAATATCATCACTGGGATATAATTTTCCTGTAATGTTCTGATTAAAAACAATAGAATTTGCAGAAGTTAATAAATCATTATTATCCCACACTATACTTTCTGCCAGATCAAAAGATTTAGAAGCATCAATCCTACCATGACCACTGTCCCAATCCCAACCTTTGATGTCAGTTATATCTAATGCAGATGTACATAATATTTGCTCTAACTTTGTATTAGACAAACTTGAATACTTTGTTTTTAATAAGACTGCAACCCCTGCAACTGTGGCAGCTGCATATGATGTACCATTATATGTTGTATAATTGCTAGCAGAGGATGGAAGATAAATATTTTCCCCTGGCGCTGTTATATCTATTTCCATACCTTTATTTGAAAAAGACGAAACATTATCATTAGAATTAGTTGATCCTACTGATATTACATTCGAATACGCACCAGGATAATCAATGTCATCATTACTACTACCATCTCCTGTAGGTGACAGTATAATAATATTACTTTCATAAGCTTCATCAATAATTGATTCTAAATTTGAATCATCAATATCTCCACATGTATTGATATAAATTATATTTGCTCCTTTTTCCATAGCCCATTGCACACCAATTATTGTATCGGAAATAGAATTCTTGCCGTTACTTTGAGATACTTTTATAGGAATTATTTTGGCATTTGGCGCAATTCCAGCTATACCTATAGAGTTTTTCTGAGCTGCTATAATTGATGCAATTCTTGTTCCTTGATAAGTTGAATCAGAAAATTGCCCTACTGTTTTTACTCCATTTATAATTGAACAACCATCAACCACATTTGCACCATTTATATCACTATAAATATCTAATCCTGAATCGATAATTGCTACCTTCACTTGATTTGTTCCACTAGCTTTATTCCAAGCAGCCTCCATATTAATTTTATTAAAATTCCATTGTTCATTATAATCCGGATCATTAATGTTACTAGTGACAATATTTTGTATAGTAGCATTTAAATTAGTATTTTGGCGTATATAGTCATTGTCATCTTTTTCTTTCTCTAATTTTTCAATGAATTCTGAATAGTGTATTTTTTCATCATAGATATTTTCTTCAGAAATTGCCTGAGCTGAAGTAAATGATGATAAAAACAACCCAAACACAATAATAAATACAAACACTCTTTTCATAACAAAATGCATCCCCCTTAATACTATTGCAGTAAATAACAATAACTAAACTGCTCATTATCTTTATATATTATAAAGTATAATATAATTTCTTAGAATGATAAATTAAATTTCATATTTCTTAATGGAGTAGACATAAATTTTAACAAAAGCTTACTTATAATTCTTATTAAACATCTTACAAAAATAAATACCTACTAATACACCCATAATATCAATAAAAACATCTTCAAATTGCATACTTCTCTCTGGTACAAAGTATTGGTGTATTTCATCTGAAACAGCATATAATGCTCCTATCAGAAAAATTACCCCTGTCTTTATACATATACTTTTTTTATATGTAAATGTCTTTACTAGCAGTATGCCTAGGATAAAATACTCCGTAAAATGCGCTCCAGTTCTGATTATACTTTGATACATTAAATATCTCGATGAATGTGTTAATACATCCTTTATTGTAACTAACCTTAGATTGACAAGTATTTGAGATGATAATCCTCCTGATTGACCACCCGTTTGCGAAGAAAGATAAAATATTAGACTCATCCATAATATTGTAACTGTTAAATACTTTTTATTAATTTTTTTCATTATATTTCCTTTGCCATTATTGTATTTAAGCGTAATTATTTATCAATAATTTTTTACTGCATTTTAATTTTATGCAATATATTCTAATATAGTTATAATTTTGTTTATAATATTTTATATTTTAAAAGCTGTTAATTTTTGCCCCGTATTTTTATTATATACTTCTAACATAAATAAAAACAAACTAAAAAAGCGAATAAATTTTTATACCATACTATAAAAAAAGTATTTACTTCACTTTTTTAGTTCCTTCTATTGAAATTTACTTATCATTTTTTTATAATAATTATTCTAACAACGACGGAAACTAACTAAGTATTAATTTACTTTGTCATAGCGTTTTCTATTTGTTTTTTTACATTTTCACTTACAGCTAAAGGTCCGCCTAAAATTGTAACTTTATTAACTTTATTGTTTTTGATATAATCCAAAACTCCTTGTGATACCTTATCTTTTTCAACCAACAATATTGGCTGATTTGCTTTCGCTGCAAACGGTCCCCCTGATAACGCATCTGTATATTTAAAGCCTGTTGAAATAATAACACCAGTACTTGTAGGATAAAACCTATTTGCTATTGCTAGAGAAGTATTTATTCTATTACTTCCATAGATTCTTTCAACACTTATACCCATGCTTTTCAACTCATTTACCACGTTTTCACGCACTACCAAAGTTCCCCCAACTACCTTTACATTCTTTATACCCCAAGATTTTAAAGCATTTTTCGTCTCTTCTGGCAATGATTCTTTTTCTGTAAATAATACCGGGTAGCCATTAGATGATGCCACACTATTTACACTTAATGCATCTGGATAGTTCATTCCATATGCAAGTATAGCTGTTGTAAATTGTGTACGTTGTCTTAGTTGATTTCCTATAGCTACCGCCGTTCCAAACCTATTTGTACCATATACTCTTTCAACTGTATAACCATTAGATTTCAATTGATTTACAACGGAATCCTTTATAGCAATTGGTCCACCTAATACATATATAGTTTTTGGTTTTAATTTATTTATTGTATCCATTGTTTCTTTTGGTATAGATCCTTTTTCTGTGAGTATCAATGGCGCATCTATTTTAAATGCAAATGGTGCAGCTGCAAGTGCATCGGGGAAATTAACTCCACTGGCAAGTACAATACTATTAGTAACTGCCCAACCATAATCTGCAATTAGTGACGATGTATCCCACCTATTAGATCCAGACAATCGTTTTAACCCTGTTGATATATTTATGTTCATTGATCTTTTTATTGTTACTTTATAGTTTTGTTGTGACCCATCTTTATTGGTTACTTCAATATCAATAACATTTGTTCCCACATTAAGATTCACTGGATTACTTATTACACTACCATCGCTATTTTTAAGTTTATACGAGGTAGCCGCTTCATCTAAATTTGGTGAAACTGTAATTTGATATTTCAAGTTGTCCACGTTGACAGTATAGTTAGTATTGTAGTTACTAAAACTTGGGCTAACACTACCAGTACTTAATGAGATACCTTTTAAATACATCCCCTCATCAGCAGGATCTTTACACTGAGAAGAATTGTTGATTAATGTAAAATCTGATGCTTTTACATATGCCTTGCTAATTTTATAATTGTATTTATAATCATACTTTGCAACCCCATTAGTATCCATTCCCATATCGGATTGTATTTTATACCAACCATTGCTACTATTAACAATCAATACAGGTATGCCTGCTGGATAACTATACTCTTTTACAGCTAATTTATAAACTGATTTTGCACTTGTTGACGCCTGTGTTCTAGCATAAGTAACACTATTTGATAAAGCTAACTGGTATTTATTATTATCTTTATTACCTAAGTATTTATCTAATCTATACATATGACCAGCAATTTTCTCTCCCCAATATGGATCTGAAGCATATTTTACATTCATACCAGCATTTTTATTACCAACATTAGCTCCAAAATATCTGCTATCTAATATAGCATCAGTATATGCTCGGGAGATAACGCAATCTGCTTGTGAATATATACTATCCTCTACAGAATTATATGTATTTGCATTTCCATATGGGTTACTATCGGTTGCATTAACCCCAAATAAATTGTTCTTATCTTTTGCTATTGGACTTGTTCCATATCCACTTTCGTGGACAGCAAATGCCAATAATAAAGCTGCATTAACGCCAAATTCATTTTGTGCATTAATAAAAGCAGAACCTCTCCCATTCAATACACTATCTGATTTATTCCATGAAGCAATATAACTATTTAACTGCTGCGTGGTATAACTTGTCTTAGATCTAAAAGTTAAGAATTTATAGTAAGGGTAAAATGTTCCTTTAAGATTTACTAATTTATTATCACTATAAAATTTTTGTCCGTCCATACTATAATATTTTGTACCTTCTGACATAAATGATGGAGCTTGACAAATAGTAAAAGTTTCATATACCCATTTCCATTCTTTATCTTTACCGTCATATTTATACATTGCAACATAGTGAACAAGTTCTTTATTGCTATTCTTCGTATAGTATGATTGATGAGTCACATGTGCTCTAGGTATAAGTTCTACAAGTTCTATACCATATACTTTCTTTCCATCAATTGAAGTATCGTTTACAGTACTTACTTCTCCAGAAATTCCTATTTTCACAGTAGATCCGCTACTATCATAGTAATATGCAGCATTACCATTATTAACATATGTATTCCCAAAAGTCACAACAGCCTTACCTTTTTTTTCTCCCGCTAATCTGACAATACCATCTTTCATAGCAACAACCTGATTTCCGATGCTACGATTGTCATTTAATACTACTGCATTTTCGTTAGAATTAGTATTCATAGAATTTTTGGCATCAGTAAAGTTATTAAAAGTACTTACGTTGTGGAATGAACCATCCGTATTAGCTATAGCAACTGTAAAGGAAGGTGTTATAGCTAAGGTTGTCATGTTTTCATTTTTTGATTCATTAATAGAATCAAATACCTCCTGCGCTTCATTTTCTAATTGTTCTTTAACAATAACATTTTGATCTTCAAATACATCTTTCTCCTTTTCTTCTATAGACAAAGCAGAAACCGGAGAAATCAACATTAACACAACCATGATAGCTAATGTAAAAATTAAACAGACTTTATTCTTCATTTTTTCCCCCATTTTTTATTCTTATTTTAATTATATTATCTGAAAATGTAGGTGTCAAATTATCAGAAGATAAAATAACGTGGTAATATTTACTGTATTTCTCCTGCTATTTGATCTTTCACATTGTTTTGTACTGCTAAAGTTCCACCAAGTATAATACTTCTATCTACACCACTTGATGCTACATAATTTAATACTGCATCAGTGGCGTCATCTTTTTTTACCAACACTACCGGATACTTAAATTTTGCTCCCAGGGCCCCCCCTGATAATGCATCAGGAAAATTAAAACCTGTCGCTATAAGTACTCCATCAGTAGTAGATTTAAATCTTTGTAAAATTTTAATATTAGTGTCTAATCTATTTTTGCCAGCAATTCTTTCAACTGCTATACCCATTTGCTCTAACTGATTTTCGATTTGAGAATCTATCACTAGGCTCCCCCCAACGATTATTACATTGCTGATATTCCAACTGCCAAGTGCATTCTTAGTGTCATTTTGTAATGTGTTAGAATCGGTAAAAAGTATTGGCCAACCTTTTTCGGCTGCAATACTACTAATACTAAGGGCATCAGGATAATTAAATCCATATGCTAAAACTGCAGTATCCGACGTATTTATTTCCCTCAGTTCTTCACCAATCTTAATTGCAGTTGCACACCTATTATTTCCGTATACTCTTTTCACAGTATATCCCATAGATATTAGGGTATTTTCTATTTCACTACTTATTACTAATTCTCCACCTAATAAGTATATATTTTGTGCATTTAACCTTTGTATTTCATCCATTGTAGATATAGGTATAGTATCTTTATCTGTCAATAATAATGGTGCATCAAGTGCCTTTGCCAATGGTGCTCCCGCCAAAGCGTCTGGAAAATTCATCCCATACGCTAGTACGATACTATCTGATTGTACCCAACCATCTTGACTAATAAGTGATGAAGTTTCCCATCTATTACTTCCTGAATTTCTGCTAATTTCACCTGCATTAACAGGGTTCATTACCAAGTTATATGTACTTTCACTGTAATTTCCATAATAATCAAAAACCCATAAATAATATGTACCTTTATTTTCTAAATAAACATCCATAAATTCTGAACTACCTGAGTCAAAATCGTCTATATATTCAACTAAGTTCCCATTAGAATCGGTTAACAACAAAACTAAATCATTTTCACTAGGAGAGTCCACAGATATTTTAATATTTCCTGATTTTGTTATGTTGATCTTATACGCATCACCATCTCGTGCAGGATACAGATTCCCAGTAATTTTTTCATTATTATCAATAGTCTTAGCAGTAGCCATTGTATCGTTATTGTCCCAGATACTAGTATCTGAAGCTAAATTAAGTGCTGCAAAAGCATCTACACGACCAAAACCACTATCAATATCCCAACCTGCTATTTGAGTAATATCTTTAGCCGAGGTATACAGTATTTGCTGTATTTGAAAGTTTGACAAAGATGGATATTTACTCTTAACTAACCCAGCTATTGCAGCAACTGTTGGCGAGGAAAAAGATGTCCCACTCTGAGCTAGAAACCCTTGAGAATTAATTCTGTCCCCTATATATGGCAAAAATATATTTTCTCCCGGAGCAACTACATCCAACTCTCCACCGTAATTAGAAAAACTTGAAATCTGTTCACTCTCATTTGACGATCCTACGGCGATTACATTATCATATAAAGCAGGATAATTAATATTCTCTAACCCATCATTTCCAGTGGCGGCAACGATAATAACATCTTCGTCATAAGCATAATCAATTTTTTCTTTTAAAACGTCAGGTGCATATGCCCCACCTAAACTTAAATTAATTATATTCGCTCCTTGCTCTGTAGCCCACTCTATAGCTAAAGCAACATCTACAAAAGAACATAACCCTTGAGTATCTCCAAACACCTTTATTGGCATAATTTTTATATTTGGAGCAATACCTGCAATTCCAATTGCGTTTATTTCCGAAGATATAATCGCAGATACTGATGTGCCATGAGGAAATACGGGGTTTGTAGAGGAATAACTAGCATCATTTGCTCCACCATCATAAGAAAATTCCCCTGGATAACTATCTACTTTTATTTCTCCACTCAATATAGATGCACCATTAATCAATTTACCATTTAAATCTTCTTGTGGACCAACCCCAGTGTCAATTACCGCAATTACCACATCACTACTACCTTTTGTAATATCCCACGCTTCTTCCATATTAATAGATGTGAGATTGTATTGAAAATTTGAATAATACTCATCTTCAGGTATAAATGAAGGAATAGCCAAATATTCTTGTTCTACTGAAATAACTCCTGCATTTTTTTTATATTTACCTATTAATTCTTCTATGTTTGAATCTTGTGGAATTTTAATTACTATTGAATTTAATGATTCATATTCACCAACAATTTCTTCGTCAATATGTGCTTTTTCTAAGAAACTACGATTCTGAAATGTAATAATAATGTTATCACTTATGTATTCTTCATTGTCAACTAAATTACTGGATTTCACTTTTCTTTTAGCATTCTTTTTATTACTTATATCTTTTTGCGAAATTTCGTCGTCGAACTCATTGATATTACTAGAGTCTACAATACTAATATTTCCTTCTATTTCTTGAGATATTTGAAATGCTTGTACGTTTGAAAAGCACAGTAATATTATCATAGTAATACTAATAAAAGCAACTTTAGTATATTTTACCATTTCATCCCCCTATTGTCAATTATATGCTTCATTATACTACAAAAAAGTTAAAACTTCACAATGTATGTGAAGTTTTTTGTATTCTAATGTCATATTTTTTTTATTGAATCAAACATATTGACTTTAGGAGTTATAGCTAGTGACAATTTTTTAGATATCTGAGGATTGTCAACAATTCTATTTATTTGCTTTACACTTGAAATAACTGGTTTTCCTACCGAAAAGTATTTAAATAATTTCCTTATGTTATCATTGTTGACAAATTGATTTCTTAAATCAAAGAAATAATTTTCAGTCATATTGCTTTTAATCTTAGAAAAATTCAAATAATTAAATTGTTGCCATTCAGTAATTATAACAATTGCCTCAGTCTTCATAACTGCTTCGTATTCGTCATTACAAAATACAATATTATTTTTCATTTCTTTTAAATATTTCTGCGCCTCTTTCATTCCTTGTGGACAGTAGACCCTGATTAATGCTCCTTTTTTAATTAACCCTCTAATTATATCTAATGATGGTGCTTCTCTCACATCATCTGTATCAGGTTTAAAAGATAATCCTAGTATTCCTATTTTTTTGCCTATAAGATTACCCATCTTCATATTTATTTTTTCAACCATCTTTATTTTTTGTTTATTATTTGCTTTTATAGCAGCATTAATTACATACATTTCTTCGCTGTATTTCTTAGCTACATTTACTATTGCCTTAGTATCTTTCGGAAAACAACTTCCACCATAACCAGCTCCTGCTCTAAGAAATTTAGAATTAATTCTTGAGTCCAATCCCATCCCTGAAGCAATTACATCAACATCTGCACCAACTTTCTCTGCAAGTAATGCCATCTCATTGATAAATGAGATTTTTACTGCTAAAAATGCATTAGAAGCATATTTTATCATTTCTGCAGTTTCTATATTTGTATACACAAAGGGCACATTGTTATTAATATGCATAAAATAAATTTTCTTCATTATTTCTAAAGATTTTGTGCTTTCTGATCCAATAACTACCCTATCAGGTTTTTCACAATCTTCTAATGCCTTTCCTTCTCTTAAGAATTCAGGATTAGAAACTACATCAAATTGGATATTCAAATTTCTTTGAAATATTTCTTGTCTTATTATATTTTTAACTATTTTGCCTGTACCAACAGGAACTGTGGATTTGTTTACTATAACTTTATAGTCATTTACGTATTCACCTATATTTTTAGCAACTTCTAATATATATTTTAAATCGGCACTTCCATCCTCTTTAGCTGGGGTACCTACAGCTACAAATAAGACATCACTATTCTTTATTGTATGTTTTATGTCATTAGTAAAAGTCAGTCTTTCCAAACGTATATTTTTTTTTATCAATTCTTCTAGTCCAGGCTCATAAATAGGTATCATACCATCATTAAGATTTATTATTTTTTTTATATTGATATCTACACATATCACATGATGTCCTTGATCAGCAAGGACAACACCATGAACTAACCCTACGTATCCAACTCCAATAACACCTATTTTCAAAAAGTAAATCTCCCTTCCTTATACTATCTATTTAATTATATTCCTTCAAGTTTTTACTTATGTTAGGTTTCAATTAAATTTAGTTTAAGTTTGGGAGGATAGTTTATTAGTCCGTTAGGATTTGGGGATTCCTTTGGAGATTAATACTAACAATCGTTAAACACGCCCTACTACGTCATCCAGAGGAGCTTGCGACGAAGGATCTGTGACCCTAGAGAGATGCTATAACAGTCTTTTGACCATGTTCCTTCTAGACAAGGTTAAACCGCGCAAACAAAATTGTACAGAGCAGTTACTAGGGAATAAGATTCTTCGCTTCGCTCTGAATGACATTAAAAACATTACTGAACTATC
>JBMNCR010000114.1:0-41000 GCA_049366695.1 Eubacteriaceae bacterium | reverse complement strand
AGAATATAATCTTGATTATATTCCGTTTTATTAATATCTTCCATTTTATAACCTAGAATGTTTACTATATCAATTAGCTTCGATCCAATTTTTATATTCTGACAAATTATTCCTTCATAGATAATCAAACTTGAAACTACATTATTATCTATACCAAATGCAACGTTATAATTTTTATAATAGTAAATTTGACCTCCATATAGATAATCTTCTAAATCCGCTTCTCCATATTTATAAATTACCTGTTCTTTGTTCTTTCCAATAATATTTATAAACTCTTCTATTGATGTTTTTTGATATTTTTCATTAATATTTTCAGTTTGATTTTGATAACTTATGTTAGTATATGATACTACTGTACATGCAGAAGAGAATATTAATAACAAAATTAAAAACATCAATATAATAAAACGCTTCATAATATCATCACCTTAAATCATATTATTTTTATTATATTATTTACTATTAGCAAATATTATAAATATTTGTATTATAAATAATATAAACAAAAGACAATGTATTAGTTAATATTTCTAATTTCCACATAAGAATGCATGATATTCATAAATAATGATTATTTTTTATAATAATATGTATTATTAAAGATTTTTTTTGCTCCTATTAATTCATTTATAAAAATATTATTAATTTTAAGCTTTAAATAATATATTTATTTTCTCAGTAAAAATACACTGAAAAAGTTTAAAATTAATATTTGTGATACAATATACATTATTAAAAAACGTAATGAATACTATATATATCAAATCAAAATTTAAAGTAAAAACTTTTTCAGTGCCGTCTAAATAATACAATCACTTTTTATTTTTAGCTTTTCGTGTCCCAGTAATAAAATCAAAAAGAAATACTACTGCAGCAACAATAAGTAAAAAATGAATTAATTCTCCACCTATTCTAAATATTATTCCTATTAACCAAAAAAACACAACAATACCGCCAAGCCATCTTAGAAATCCCATTTAATTTCCTCCTAATATAAAATTATTCATATAATAGTATTTGTATTTGATAACACATTATTAGAAGAAAAAAATCTAGGAATTATCCTAGATTTTAAGCTGCTGTAAAGTATGTTTTATCAGTTTTTTTAATCTTCATCAACTTTATTATCATTACTATCTTCATCTGTATCGTCATCATCACTATCTTCGTCTGCATCGTTATCATAACTATCTTCGTCTGCATCGTCATCATCACTATCTTCATCTTCATTGTCATCATAACTATCTTCATCTGCATCGTCATCATAACTATCTTCATCTGCATCGTCATCATAACTATCTTCATCTGCATCGTCATCACTATCTTTATCTGTATCGTCTTCATCACTATCTTTATAGTCTAATCCGCGGTTTTTATCATCTTCTGCTTTTTTATTTGAAGAATTTATATTAGAATTATTGTCCTCTTTATTACTTTTTCTATTTTCTATTTCCTCCTTTTTTTTATCTTTATCATACTCTTTTGATTTTTCATCATCATCATTTTCATCATCATCTTCTTTGATATCCATATCATCTTCGTTATCTTCGTCCACATCATTATCTATATTTGTTGCGTCGTTTGTATTAGTATCTAATTCATTATTTTGATCTTCATCGTTTTCATCTTCTTGAGTAGCATCATCTTTAACTTTGTTATTTTGGTTATTCTTATTACTCGATTCGTTATTTTTATTCTCTTTTATCGATTTATTTAATTCTGAAACATTTACTTCTAATATTTCTGCAACATCTCCGAATCCAACTTCTTCATCTAAAAATAAACTTGCAACCTCTTCGACGCTTTTTTGTGTATACTGTGCTAATGCAAATATTTGAGCTATCTGACCATATCCCATCTCATTTTCTCTAAGAGAAATAACTTGCTCTTTATCTAAATCTTTGACTACATTTGATACAAGATATGCATTATCCAATTTTTCTTTTAAATCTTTATTTTCTTCTTCAATACACTCTTTTACATCATCTTCAATATTTGTAGCTTCATCTAATTCTTTTACTATATCTTCTAAATCGCTTTCATCTACCTCTTCTTCAATAATCATTTCAGAAATATTTTCCTGTGCCTCTTCTAATATTCCCAAGTACTCTTCCATAGCTTCTTCAACATATTCATTTTTTTCTTCTAAATTCATCTCTTTAGCTTCAGCCAATCGTTCTTTAGCAAACTTTAATAAAAGCTCAGTATCAGTTGCAGGATTTGATGACAAAGCTAATTGAATATCTTCAAAAAATTGATCAAAAGTATACCAAAAGCTATCCGGTGTTATACCTGCTTTAACAGTTACTTGTGTGCCAACTGGAGAAGCATATGCAGAATTAAATAATATAAGAGAAAATAATATTACAGTGATAATAGTTTTTATAAGTTTTTTCATTTTATTATCCTCCTTTTTTTAGGAGAAATAAAATATTCTCCTTCGGCAACTGGCTACCATACAAAATAACGTAAGGTCCTTTAGTTTTGCGTCCTTATCTTTCGATAAGTTTGCTATTATCGTTGAGAAAACTATTAGATACAATAAATATACCATCATGCAATTAATTATTCAACAAAATTCTACATTTTATTGTACTGGAATATTATTCAATTTTATAAGAATACTAAAATTGATTATTTTTTTTAACAAGCTTTTCTTTTTGTATTTTCTTTAATTGCTTAATCTGATATTCCCTTTTTATTGCATCACTTTTAGAATTTAATTGTTCATGATATACCAATTTAACAGGTAACTTTGCCCTAGTGTATTTAGCACCTGTCCCTTTATTATGCTCTTTTAATCTTCTATCTAAATCCGTAGTCCATCCCGTATAAAGAGAATTGTCATTACAACGCAACATATAAACATAAAACATAATTTTCACCTTTAGATAACTAACTTATTTTTGTACTACTAAAAAACCGAAAAATATTATATAACTTCTTATTTAATTATACAACACTATATTATCAAATTAGTAATCTTTCCATAATCTTTAATTGAAGGGTTGCAAAAGATTTATAGAATACAATGGTGAAACAGATTATTTTGTGTTTCATGAGTGTTCCAGATAGCTTTCATCTCTTCACCTTACGATTTCGGACTACTATCTCCCTTGCCTACATTTAACTTTATTTGTTGCCAAATGAAACCCAAGGCTTCCTATTAGTGAGTGGCACACTCGACTTTTCTACTTTTCCCGCTTTTCTGCTTTTCCACTTTCTCATTACTACTATTGTATAGTGATAGCGCAACCGTTCTTTCTATTTATATTGAGAAAGCGTATTTGTAATTGTTCTACAAATACGCCTTAATATCCACTATACCAATACCATTTATTTCTGACCTAAATCAGACATTTCAAGATAATCTGCATTTATTAATTCTGCTGAATCAACTTGTTCAGTTATTGTTGATGGAATGGTTCCATCAAGCTGTCCTTGTATACTTTCAGTTCGCAATAAACAAAATTCTTTTAAAGTTTGCACCCCTTGTAAAAATTCCTCATAGGCGCAAAATGCAGTAGGATCTTTTTTTACAAAAGGATCTATCATATCAGTAACATTATCAATAGTTTCTTCAAAATATGCGTTTTCAAAATATAAATCAATAAATTTTAAAAATTCATCATGATACTGATTGAGATATTCCTCATTTGTTAATAGCTTATCTAACATTGGTCTCTGCTCTTGAACATTGCCTACTGTTGGCGTATCGATAGGAAAATTCACATATGTTGTTGCTGTTTCATTTGCTTCATATGTAAAAGTTCCAAAGCTAAGGTTATAATCCCATCCTATCATTGAGAGCAAACCATCTTCTTCGTAGAGATAATAATTATGCAACATAGTACCAGTATAGCTGTCAAAATTTAATAAATAATTATGTACAACAAAATAATCAATTACTGAATCAACATCAATAGCAGATGCTATATTTTCACCAGTGCTCAATTGTTTCAGTGCTTCAATAAGTGTATCTTTATCACTTGCTGACACATCAGTTTTTGCATTATCAAAAATATCTGAATAACTGCTATAATCATCATCTGTATATTCTAGTGTGGCACCGTTAGCACTAGTATTACTACTATTCATTCCACCAAACTCTTGCATATTGTCCATATTGTCCATATTATCTGAATCATTATTATTCATATCTGGTCTTATGGGAGGTCTACTACCGTTAGTATCAGTGCCTTCAACAGATATATCTTGATTATTTCCACTATCTACTACTGAAGTAGGTTGTTCACCGTCATTACCTTGTACAGCATCAAAGTTAGGTATTTCTCCATTATTAATCTCAGTCATACCCATTTGTTGCTTGGGCATCATATCTTCTGTAGTTTCCGGTTTATATAGGTTTCCATCAGAATCTTTACCGTATACACGATCAATAAATGAATCTTCAACTGCCTCAACTGCTAGATATAGTCCCCAATCTTCACCATTTACAGTAATGTATACATAGCTTGCAAGAGGTCCAGGAACTCCCATAGAATTCAACATATCATAAGCTAAATAATCTTTAAGATATGTATTATCTTGATAAATATTGTTTAACGATATTTTGTCAAGGCCAAAATATGATAACGTATTATCAAAATGATCAAATTCTATTTTAAAACTGAATCTGTCTGAGTTGGTCCTTAATATATTATCTAAAGAACTATTACCCTTTGTCCTAATAGCAACGTTATTAAAGATTTCATTGTCAATTACAATTGTACTATTTATATATTCTTTTTCTCCTGCATTTTCAAGCATATCATCCCAATCATCTTGATCAATAACAATATCTACAGTATGTACAAAACTATCATCAAAAAGCTGTGTTTCATAGGAAAGACTGGTTGAATAATTGCTTATGCCTAGGGCTTCGCCGTTCATAAATAATATTGTAACAATCAATGATAAGCAAATAATAATTATGCTGACTATATTTGTATATTTATGTTTGCTCATTTCATTTCCCTTCCTTTTTCTATCCCATATAATCGCCATTGTAACTTACTAGTATAGCGTTATCCACTCCTTCAAAATCAGATAGTTCATTAATAAATTTTGTATTATTGTCTTTCAATCTTATCTCGTAGTTCAACTCAATAATACCTTTATTTACTGTTTTGCTTTTTATCACACTCTTCTTAACAGTATCTGCCAAAAAGTTTTGTACATTATTTTCTGCTATTTCTCCATTACAAATAACTAAAACAATATACGGATTATCATACGATTTTTTATTGGAATATAACACCATAACTATTCCAATTAACGTACTACCAAATACTGCCAATGGTATTAATCCCGCAGCCAAAACAATACCTACTGCAATTGCCCAAAATAAGAAAGCAATATCTAAAGGTTCTTTGATAGCTGTCCTAAATCTAACAATTGATAGTGCTCCTACCATTCCAAGAGATAGTACTATATTACTTGTAACAGCCAACATAACCAATGCAGTTATCATAGGTAGCGTTATTATTAATACACCAAAACTCGATGAATACATTACTCCTGAAAAAGTCTTTTTATATATGAAAAAAATTAATACTCCCATGGCAAATGCCAATACTAATGCTAATACCATATCAAAAATTGATACTGATGTAATGTTTTCTAGAAAATTTGATTTAAAAATGTCGTTGAAAGTCATGTTAAATTCTCCTTTTAAGTTGATTTTATTAGTTTATATATTAATGAGTAGTTAAAATACTCTTACGCGCTTATCTTACGATAATCTATCCATATATACGAGAAACAGCATGTTTTGAAAAAGCAGTAGTACGTAAATTCCCTATATTTACTACATTATGTACGATTTCAGGCAAAAAATTGTCATATTTAACTTCTAAGATTATATCTTTTTCACCAGCTGTTATTAATGGAGCTTGCATGTTTAAAAAGTCTGTATTTAAAATGCTTGTTTTTATATTACTATCAATAGTTACACGTACATTGCCAGCTCGCATGACATAAGGTTCTCTAGTATATTCTACGATTGTTTTAGGCTTCAATAACTGACTTTTCATTTTACTGTAAAACTCCAGCAATAAATCATCATTGCTATTTAAAATCCATGTAACTTTCCCATCAATAATATCCAGTGTTTGCTGCTTTGATATAATGGTTGATTTTTTATTACACAAATGATCTATTTTACTCTTTTTTTCAAGCCTAATAAGTGATGGATCGTTATTATAAATACGTATACGGAATTTTTCCCGGCAATTTATTCCGTCAATTTTTTCTCTAAGTGCCTTGTCATATATGTTGTCAAAATACAGACTTCTAATTTGATATTGGCCTTTTTCATTTGTATATTTATCAGGGCTCATAATTACTTTTAATCTTTGCTTTAAAATTAAATAATCAGAATAATTTATATAATGTTTGTACTCATGTCTTAATTTCATATAGTCACTTCCCTAATTGATTGTGATTTTATTATACTATGTTAACCTTGAAAAAACCTTGAAAAAATTAACCAAACCCTTGCGCTTTATTACAACGCAAAGGTTTGTTTAGTAATAATTTTATTTATAATCGGTGAAAACAATTCTATGAACAATGACTATTTTTGTAATTTATTTACATCCACCTTCATTGGATAGGAAAGAATTAAAAAAAGAAAAGATAATTAGAAAACTAAGCTATTCAAAATATTTTAGTAGTTTAAATCATTGTTTATAGAAAAAGTATTGAAAAGCTTAGTTTTTAATAACTGTTAATGTGATTAGCGAAGTCTTTTTTGTATTTTATAATTTCAAAAAAATTATAACAATAAACATTTATTATTCAAAAGTTAATTGCATAAATCCTCCATGAAAATCATTAGCCAAATCAGTGTATATTTCTTTTCCAACTAAAAATTCAAATATTTCATCAGCTTTAGTTTGAATATCAATATCCTCAAATTTATCTGGATAAATAATTTTTCCTATATAATAAGCATCACTAATTGCCACATCTATATTTGTATAATAATAATTATAAGGAAGTTGGGAATATACTTTTCCATTTTTAAAAGCTGAAAGTCCGTTGTAATACTCTGCATTATTATTAAAGTCTTCCATTACAATTGATAACCCCGCTGTATCAATAAAAATATACTCTGGATCCATATCAAGTATTTTTTCTTTATCTAACATTACATATTCACTTATTCCTTCTAAATCAACTACATTTATTGCATTAACTACATTAAATAATGAATAATCCCCACTGGTACTTTCAATTCCATGCGCTCCTTTCATAGATTGTGACCCTAAGTATACTGTAGCCTTATCTTCATCGGCAATATCTTTTGTTCTATCATTTAAATCTTCTTTGCACTGTGCAAAAAAATCTATTACTTCTTGAGCACGTTCTTCCTCTCCCATTACTTGCCCAATAATACTTAAAGACTTATCAAGGTCAGGGTCAAAAGCTTCTGTTTGACCATAGGTTAGTGCAATAACTGGTATCCCTGTTTTTGATTGCAGTTCATCGACTGCAGCTGCATCAGAATTATACATTGTGAAAATCACATCTGGAGAAGCGGTAATAAGTTTTTCAGGATCTGGCGCATTTGCTGGTCCACCTTGACCTATGATAGGTAAATCTACCAAAGCAGGGTTTGCCATCATATAAGGTCTTCCAATAGGATTATCAATTTCCAATTGCTCTATCCCAACCAAATCGTCAGTATTTGCAACATAACAGTAAAGTCGCAAAGCCCCCGGACCAATGGCAACAGCAGTATTATCTGTACTTGTAAGTGTCACTTCTCTTCCAAGCATATCTGTAATTACTATTTCCTCACTATCTCCTAGTGCAGCCGACGTGTTTTGTGTACACCCAGTTAAAATAAGTACAAATATTAAAAATATTATTATTTGTATCCGTGCAATACTTTTCTTCATCTTTATTCTCTCCCTTTTACATTTTTTATATTGGTATAATCACAGGAATATCATTATAATTCTCTATAGCTACAGAGACAGAATATACCTGCATAATATTTTCTGTAGTCATTATTTCCATACCACCAGAAGCAAATACCTTACCATCTTTAAACATCAAGAATTTATCAGCAAATCGTATAGATAGATTTAAATCATGCATAGTAACAATAGCAGAGATGTCCTTTTCCGTTACAATACTTTTAATAATACTTATTACCTCTAATTGATTTTTTAAATCTAAATTACTAGTTGGCTCATCAAACATCAATATATCTGGTTCTTGAGCTAACGCCCTAGCAATTGATACCTTTTGCAATTCACCTCCACTCAGTTCATCTACAAGTCGAAGGGAATAATCCTCCAAGCCTAACCTTGCTATTACGTCATGTACTATATCTAAATCTTTCGTAGTAACATCCCACTTAATATATGGTTTTCTCCCTAATAGAACAGCATCAAAAACTGTACTTCTAGAAAATGAATTACTTTGTGAAACATATCCTAATCTTTGTGCTAATTGTCTTTTACTTAATGCGTGTAGATTCTCACCTTGTATAGCAATTTTCCCATTTTTTTGTTTTAATATCCTATTAATACATTTTAATAATGTAGACTTACCTACGCCATTTGTTCCTAAGATAGCTAAACATTCTCCTTTTCCCATAGAAAATGTTATATCCTTTAATACTTTTCTATTTGCATAATTAAATGACAATCCATCTACTGATATCATCTTCTTACTCCTCCTTTCATTAATAAATAAATAAACAATGGTGCTCCTAGCATTGAAGTTATTGCACCTACCGGTAGTACCACAGGAGATATAATAACTCTTGCCAATGTATCGGCTGATAAAAGTAATACAGAACCTGCAAGAGCCGATGCTGGTATTAGAAATCTATGATCGGAACCAATTATTCTTCTCATAATTTGTGGTCCAATAAGACCAATAAAACCTATCATACCAAGAAATGATACAGCTACAGCTGTAATCAATGAAGAGATCAACATCCCTTGAAAACGAACTTTCTCTGTGTTTACTCCAAGACTCTTTGCAACTTCATCGCCATTATCTAAAGCATTATAATCCCATCTCCTAAAAATAAAATAGATTAGCGAAACAATAAATACTACCGTCATAATAAGTACTTCATCCCAAGATGTTTTACCCAAATCTCCAAAAGTCCAAAACACTGCTGTTGCTATCTCAATATCATGTGCAAAATATTGAATAATAGTAATCCCTGCTGTAAATAATGATCCTAAAGCCACTCCTGCCAACACTATGGATTCTGGAGAAAATCCCCTTAGTTTTGCCAATGATAGAATAATCAATGTTGCTAACATAGAAAAAGTAAATGCGCAAATTGTTACGATGTATGGATTATTTATAATTACTGCATTTCCTCCTGTACTTTGAATACTCCCAGCTCCAAATACGATGATTGCAACGTTAGCTCCAAAAGCAGCTGCATGTGATATACCTATTGTTTGAGGTGATGCTAAAGGATTTCTTAAGTTGTTTTGCATAACACAACCTGCAATAGATAAGCCAGCACCAGCAATTATAGCAGTGATTACTCTAGGCATTCTAATTCGCCAAATAACTATCGCTGATTTTTCACTCCCATAACCTAGTATTGTTTTTAGTACTTCCAATGGGTTGATTTCAGCAGCACCTGCATTTACAGTTATCAATGACAGTAAAAAAACTAAAACTAATAATATGAATGTAATAATCCATTTTTTCTTTGTATACTGGCGATAAGCGTCTACTTTTTCGGTTATCTCCTTCTTATTTATGTTTGACATTATTGTCCAACTCCCTTGTGCATTTTATCTTATGATTTGAATAATTCACTTGTTTTTTCTGCTATCCTTTTTCCAAATAAAACAAACAAGTCTTTTTTTTCTTCTAATTCGTCTTTTATGGCAATTGGACCTAGGTGAATAAAAGGTCTTCCACAACCTGCTCCGGATGAATAAGCCAGCATCCCTTTTACTAAAATATGATTCAACATACCTAGAAGAGCTACATCTGCACCACCATGAATACAATTAGCAGTTGCAAAAACTGCTCCTATCTTGCCTGATAAATCAAGATCCCACTCTTGATCAAACCACTTCTTAAATTGCCAACATATATTAGCACAATATGTAGGTGTTCCAAATATGATAGCCCTACTATCATGGATAAATTCTCTATCTATATTTTCATAATTATTTATATTCATCATTTTTACTTCAAATTTTTCAACAGATTTTATACCGTCTTCTATATAATGTGCCATTTTTTCAGTGTTACAAGTAATACTAAAATATAAAATAGTAATTTTCATATATTCCCTCCATAAAAAATTACAAACAAAAAACTCATAAATAAAGTATGTTGTTTTTATATACTCTTCATGAGTTATTAACAGGATTCATTCCTTCTTACTATAATTAAACATGCCAATATAACATTGATACTGTAGTCTGAATTTTTTCTTTTACAATTCCATTTATACTAATTGACTCTAAATATTCTCTAATAGCTTTTTCATGTTTTTCATTAATTATATTACTTGCTTTAATAAAGTTTACATAGTGTTTTTTCGCTTCTTCAATAGGTTTTTCTATATTCCAAACTTGTTTATCATATTCAATTTTGGGTAAATATCCTTTTATCCAAAGATAATCAAAAGCAAATAAAAGTTCTCTATCAAAGTTTGTACTATTATTATTAATTTCACAAATTTCTCTTAACTTATCAGATATAGAATCGTTACGTCTTGTAGGTTTACACATTACGCACCAGCCTCTACTTGCATCAATAAATTTTTCAAATGTTTCTAAAGATTGTATCGCAGGTGTCATATGAGAAAAAACTAGGTCAAAAGAGTTTTTCCAATTTAATTCATCTAAATCCATAGAATGCCAATCTCCAATATGAAAACCTATATTTTTCATATTGTGTTTCTTTGCCCTTTTTCGAGCGTAATTTATCATATTTGCTGAAATATCCGTACCTGTAGCTGCCATTGCTTTATTTGCAAAATACATTGTGTATCTGCCGGCACCACATCCAACATCCAATACTGTAGAATCCGTGGAGATCATTTTTATCTCATCTATGATTCTTAAAGCAAAGTTTTCTTCTTTTTTTGGTAAATCACTTTGATCATAATCTTCAGCTACAGAGTTCCATAAAGAAATTGTAGCTTCTTTATCTTTTCGTTTTGATTTCCAGTTCATTTTTATACTTTCAATTTCCATTTTCCACCTCGCTTTTATGCTTAAAAATACTATAACTCATTATTGATATTAATAATTTATTCCCATCCTCTTGTATAAGATTTATAACAATCTAGACATAGTTTTTTTTCATCAACTAATCGCATTTTATGTTCAGGAGCACCTTCTCCGCATTCTTCACATATGATAGTATTAAAAATTCGTGCCGACTCTGGTTCTTTTATTTCTGGATAAGTTATTTTAAATAAACCTTTATAATTTGATTCAAGCAAAAATTCTTGTCTTTGAGTACGATCCATTTCGTCATTAAATTGATTTAACATGAATCTAACACTTTTTTTAGCTTTTCGATCATAAAAAATAAAAGCCATTTTTCCAGTACCTTTATAAATCAAATTTCCTTTTCCAAAGGTACATCCAGTTATAAACTGAACTGCATCTACTCCACATGCATCATTTTCTGTAATACATACTACTTCTTCATCTTGAGAAAAATTTAATTTTAATTCTTCCATCGCACCTTCTGCTGCCTTAAACCCAATAGCAAGCCCTGGACATTCATGTCCATGAAAATCTACACATTTATCCCATAGTTCTCTATCCATTTTGTATTCCTCCTAAAAATAATAAAACCCACAAAAAATCATCGGTATACCGATAACCCTTCGTGGGTTTACATTTATAAATTAAACTAATCGTTTTCATAACTTGTATATACAATAACATACTATTCAATAATAGTCAATAATTTCATAATTTTTTTACATTTACTAAGGTTGTATATCTGCCTCAATACTAATAAAACGTGTATTTCCACCTGAGTATGAAACTAAACACTCATACCCCATATTATCCCAATAATAACTTATACCATATTGGTCTTCATCTTGTCGAAAGTTTTCCATATTACTATATTTGGGATAATAAAATTCTATAAACTCCTCTTGTGATATATTTGTTTCATATGTGGTAATATACCTAATTTCACGAGTACTAAAATTACGATCTTCATAAATAATATCTTGTAATTCAGTCATAGCATATACTTCTATCAAATCTTTAGGGTAATCGCTAAAATAGGGATTTTCATCAAGATATTCATCTTCATCTAATCCAATAGTCATAGACACACTGGTTGTACCGTCATTTTCACTAAATCCAATAAATGCATTATTATCCCCAATAGAACCTTCAAAATCGTCAATTTCAAAATATTCTTCATCTATAGTTGTAAAAATAGATTGATAATACTCAGAAACTTCCTGTAATGTCCCTTCAGATTCAAAATCTACAGAATAAATATCCTTACCAATCACGTAATTATAATCATCTCTATAACTAAAACTACATAGTGTAATTCCCACATTTTTGTATAAAGGCAAAACATCAGCAGGATAACCTTCTAATAATTTAACTTGCTGAGATTCATCAATAATATTAGACTCATCGTTATTTTCTAATTGTGAACTATTATTATTATTCACATCATCTCCTGAACACGCACTAGCAAATATTAATACAAAAAATAATGCAATAAATATTACAATCCTCTTTTTCATATAATCCTCCATTTATATAATTTACAATATACTAACATATAAAGTATCATAATTAAATCACCCCTATGGGTGATTAGTTTATTTATTATACTCTTTAAATATTTTGAAGTAATTTTTTAATTCTCTAGGTCCAGCTAACACTACTCTACTTACAAATAACGTACCGTCACTTTTTGTTTTTATAGTCCATTTAACTAATGTTATCAAACCGTATTCAATTTCAATACCTGTTATACAACGAGGATGAACACAGCTTCCATCGTTAAAATACGGTACTTCACCTATCTCTGGGTATTTAGGTCGATGGGTATGACCAGCAATAAGCATATGTTTCTCTCTAATAACCCAATCACTTAATTGTTTATCAACAAATTCACTTTTTTTATAGTCTTTTGCTGTGCTGGTTGGATCATTGATACCAATTAACTCCAGAGGTTTCCATAGATATCTTACTAAAAATCTAGCTAATCTCCACAAACTATCATTAAAACGATTAACTTGATGCCCATGTAATAAAAATATTTTATCTCCAGTAATGGTATATTCCAAAATCAATCCTTGATGAATTTTTATATTATTTAATAAAGGAATATATTCTTTTTTTCTTTCATTATAATAGTAATACAAGTTATTCTTAATAAATTTTTTGTTGCTCTTCTCCATATCATGGTTTCCATATATTAAATATAACCTATCTTCATTATAGAATTTTGATAACAGCCAAAAAATATTACTATAATTTTCTATGATTTCTAAAAAACTCTTATTTTCCCATAGTTCATCTCCATCGCCAATTTCTATATAGGTATAGTTTTCATTATAGTAGTATGTTAGAGCAGAAAAATATATATTTTGATTCTTTGAAAAAGTATCTGCCCAGCTTCCATCTCCTCTATGACAATCGCTCATTAAAACAAACTTAGATGAATTATCAAATGGAATTTCTGGTGCTGTATTAAAGACTTTATATAACCGATTATTTGCATACATTATATTTCTCCTATCATTCATCCATATAATTTATGAAGATTTCAAATAAACTGAATAATGTCTCAGACTTGCCTACATTGTCAATAACTTCAAATAATCAAGCTATTTTTTAACGAATTTACTCTTGAAAATACGGTTTTAATTATATTATATTGTTTCAAATTTTCTGTTAAAAAGATTCTAAATATAATTAACATCCCTGATATGCATAATAAATTAAATACTATACAAAAAAATCAACATAAAAATAACTCAAATATTATTTTACTTATAAAAATAAAAAACTACCCCCAGTTATATATGAAAAATATCACTGGGAGTATAATTAATCATTGTGACAAGCATATTTTGAGTTTAATACAGTATAGAGATTAACATGCTTTAATTCATCCGAAATAATCTCCATTATCATATTTATATGTTTTTTACATTTTAAAGCAAACAGAATTTTTCTATTTTTTTCTATTGCTCCTAATTCTCTTGTCATTGCATTTTGTAAACCTTGACTGTAAGAAGCTGGCATTGCAAATTCACTATTTTGTACTGTTGATATCATTTCACCTACTAAATCAAAATAAATCTGACGCAAAAGACCAAAATGTTTCATTTCATCATTTCTTATACCTAGTATTATATCCTTATTCTCCTGAGTAGGAGTTATACTTATTAGATAGTCATAAAACATCTGATCATACTTCTCATCTGATACTGCCTCTCTAATCAATTTAATTTCCAAAGGAATATTTTGTGAATATGTACATGGATCATTTATCTTCTTATAGGTTTTTTGTAGCATCATCGGTACCATATACGAGTTATCTATACTATCATAATAATATTGCATAAATTGTTCCTCCAAGATATTAATCGTTATTGTGCTTCTTCTATAATATCTTATACGAACTCAATAAATGTGTTCATAATAATTCAATATCATTACTAAATTCCTGATATATTCATCCCTTTTATCAATTTGATTATTTTACTTCTATTTCCAGATAAGTAATGCCCTGAGGGTTTGTTTGTTTATAAAATCCCGCGGTATATATGATGCACTCACCTTTTTTATTTGCTATAAAGAGGCCTATCCTGTCAGGATTAAGATTTTCACTTTCTCCAAAATACAATTCCAATTCATCATCTGAAAATTCTTCTAATAATTGATCCCCCTCAATTATTTTTCCTACATCATCAGGAGTTACATCCCACATTGTACGGTAGATTCCCGATAGTTCTTCAGGCACTTCTAATGTAAGCGGTATTTTATCTCCAACTTTTATTTCTTTATCCGTAATTACTATCTCACCACTTAATTGTGTATGATCGCATCCTGCTATTTCAATATAACCGCAACCTGTAAAAATAAATAAACATAATAGTACTAATAAAAAAATTTTATATTTCTTTTTCATAAAATTGTTACTCCTTTATTTATAGATACCTATATAATACCTAACGAAAACTTATCTACCAATCGTCGCCTCCGCCTCCGCCAGAACCACCGCCTGATTCACCACCGCTCCAGCTTCCGCCTCCATCACTTCCGCCTGATGATGTTGGAGCACCAGATGATAATGTGTTAGCCATAACAGCAGTATTAGCAACCATGATCTCTGTGAATTCAACAGTATTAAAACTTCTACCTATATCATTATGTTTATACCACTCTGGAGGTTCTAGTGTAATATTCTCAAATTTTTTAGCCCATTTATCTGTGATATTTAATACTAACGCATATGGAAGTACATTAAAATAATATTCTGGATTCTCTTCTAACATCATATTGATTCTATCAATTTCTGCATGGAGTATAAAATCTCTAAACCCCATGATTTTTTCCATATATACATCACCTGTTTTTGTTCTTCTAATACTGTTTTCTGCAAATATAGATATAATAAAGCAGGTTATATAGCCAGCTATAATCATTGTTCTAATATCCCAGTTCATATTCCACATTCCAAAGCCTGCTGTCAATCCCAATAAAAAACTGTATTTTAGTAGCCGTTTTACCCTGATTTTTATTGAAAATTGTTTCCAATTAACGATTAATCCTGATATTTTAATAATTGGAAATACCATGATGATACCGATGATTAAAGCAAATATGATGATATCTCCAAAGAATGTTTGCTCATGACTATAGCATACTCCATATCCTACTCCTACGGCGGTGATAAAAGAAAATAAATGGATGAGTACAGCCAATGGCTTTCCTCCTGCAGAGTATATTCTATTCTCTTTATCATTTTGCCATAATCTCAAAAGACTATTTTTTACTGCAGTTATTGTAGCATAAAATTTATATTTAAGATGTTTGATTTCTACTGTTTTGTTTTTAAATAAATCTTCAAACATTCTCACTTCATATTCTTTTGCACTTGAATCTAAGTCTTTAAGTTTCCGAAGTAAAATATCAGGTTTTTTTCGTTTACCTAAGAATCCCTTTGCTTTGCCTTTTTCTTCTATTTCAAGGTATCCTTTATCAGCCCAATATATAATCAATGATGTAATATCTTTGGGATTAACTGCCCCATCATAAATATATCCTACATCAGCAGGTGTAAGGCCTGTGGGAGGATTAAACTCTACTGTTGGAAATATCCTTCTGTTTTTTCCAAAAAATATCCAAAGTAATATTCCAATAAGAGCAGTCATTATATAAAAGATTTCATAATGATTTAATAAAAAAGGCCCTATCACAGGATTTTTTTTAATAAAATATCCTTCTGGCAAAGGCAACGCGACGGTTAAGGCTTCCTGTGGTCCAAGATTACTATTTAAATTGCCAATGATTCTATTTCCTTCTACTTTATAATTAACATCAGAATTTTCAGTGCTTCCTGATTTTCCATACGTAAAATTAACTTTAGAAGTATCAAATTCCTTTGGCATAGTTATATCAAAAGTAATGTTTTTGATATTTACGTCCCATTGAAGTCCAATCAAATTAAAATAAAACTCATCAAATCCTTCTATTGCATCATTTCCCATATGGTATATGTAGGATATTTTATAGATTTCATTAGTATTTGCATAGCTATCAGGATCACCTATTTTTATTTTAAAATCTCCTGATTCTTTATATGTCTCGTACTCTTGATTTTCCACAGATGCATTATTTATTTTTGCATTTTGTCCGGTATTTGTCTTCAGTGGTATATTTCTTATAATACCATGTCTCTCTATATTGAATTTTACCTGAATTGTTTCTGTTACTTCGTAACTATTATCTTCTCTTACATTTATACTTATATCATAATTTTCTATCTCAAAATTTTCATTAATTGCTGCTACATTTGTACCTGTAAACACTAAAAACATCAGCATTACAACTAAAATTACTTTTTTTTTCATAGAATCCCCCATAAAATACCATCATTATTATCTTATATCTATTTGTATCTATTATATTTTTTTTATTAATCTATATAATTTGTGTTCTTCAATTCTTTATTATTTAAATACTTAGAACTTTATTTCAACATTCTCTCTTTCGCCCTGATTGATCATAAAGTAAGGATATTTCTTAAATCCAAGGATTAAAGCGAATAAGTTTGATGGAAATAATTCCGTCTTAGTATTATATGTTTTAACAACTGCGTTATAATATTTTCTTGCTTGTGAAATATCAGTCTCGATCTGCTGAAGTTGGTTTTGTAAATTCATAAATCCACCATCAGCTTTTAACTCTGGATAATTCTCTGTAATGGCAATTAAAGATTTTAAAGTATTCGAAAGCATATCTTCATTCTTTTGCCTTTCAGATATACCTTCTGAAGATGCAGCCATATTCCTTGCCTGTACTACTTTTTCCAGCGTTTCTTTTTCATGTTTAGCATATCCCTTTACAGCTTCTACAAGATTTGGTATAAGATCATATCTCTTTTTCAAATATATATCCATAGTTGAAAAAGCCTCATCACTTTTATTCCTTAATACAATAAAACTATTATATGTTGCGATAAATATTACTAAAATAAGTACTGCAATTAATACAAATATAATCCACATATTAAACACCCCTTTTTTTATTTTAATATTTTTATTATGTAAAAACCTAATATTGCAATTATCATCAATACCGCTACTATACCTAGTCCAAAACCTGCTCTTTGATTTCGTTTATTATAACTATTATCTGTCATGTCTTTAGAAAATTCAGTAAACTCGTTATGTGACTGATTAACAGATGTAGCCTTACTTCCGCACTCTCCACAAAACAAGTCATCTTTTGATAATTTATTTCCACATTTTTCACAGATATTTTTCATAGTATATTCTCCTTTCGCAATTATACTTAAGTAACATACAAATTGAATTTTTTTCTGATATTTTGACTAATATCTATTTCTCAAGACTATTCATATATAGCTTTTATTTTTTTTTACCACAATTAGTACAAAACTTTTCATTTTCTTTAATTTGCTCTCCACATCCAGTACAATATCGAATATGACTTTTCGTATGCTCCATTTCTTCTTCATTTTTTTGACTATCCATCATCCCTGGCTTTTTTTTCAAAGGATTGGGCTTTTTTTCTTCTATATTATCTTTTGAAATGTCAGGAGCTTTTGGGGCTTCAAATGATACAATGTAATCTTCTTCATTAATTTCATTCATCCTTTCACTAATAAGCCATTCATTACTTTCAGTACTAAAATACAACCAGTTCCCATTTATATCTTTTCTCCATAACACACCATCTTCATCCGTTACTTGCAATACTTCCTCAATGTAATCCATAAATTCTTCATAATCGATCACCTCATTTATATAAGAAATTCTAAGTCTTTCGTATTCCAATTCTACTTCTGCAAACGTCATATCAATCAACTCCAAATAATTTTATGAAAGTATTTTTCCATAGCCTTCTACTTGCTCACCTAACATTGATGCTATATCCCGTAAACTATATCCTTTATTTTTAAGTACTTTTTCTAAATATTCAGGAGATTTTTCTCCTGCTGCAACTTTATCAATTAATCCCACCGCATCTTTAAGAATACTAGGTAGATCATTATTTGTAAGGTTTCTGCCTTTTGAAATTTGCTTCATAGGTTTTAAAATGTTCTTATATTGCTTGCTTATTTGTTTTATTCCTTCCATTTTAGTACCTTGAATCATTGATCTGTTCCCAGATGTCTTTGCCATATCATCAGCTTTATTAAGCCATTCTAAAACCTTATGTTCTGTCGACATTCCAAGGGCTTGAGGATCTTCTAATTTTATGCTTTTATTATCCTTAATATATTTTTGCACATTATCCTTTAGCTCCAAAGCTTTATCTAAGTCTTTTCCATACCCACCAGCCGAATCAGGTCCCATTGCAGCAACATCCAAATCCTCAGCAAATTCATTAGGATTTAAACCTTTACCAAACTTGTTTCCTGCAGCTTCATATAAAGAATCATTTAACATCGGTTTCAAATCTTTCTCACTAATTTTTCTTATTATTGTCTTTCCACTTTTTGTCTTGTATTTTACTTTATATCCTACATCCCAATCAGAACCAACCTTTACTTTTTTTACTGGATTACTTCTACCATCAAAAATAATTTCTACATCTTTGAATCCTTTTTTTTCAAAATGTTCAGTTACCTTGTTTTTTAATATCTTTTCAGTAGGAGCCTTTATTTCATTATTAAATACTTTATTTACTGTATTTTTAAGATCATCTGGATATTTCATTTTTCTATCTAAATTACCATTGATTTCAGCAATTGCATACTTATCCTTCTTTATTTCTATTGAATATTTTTTTATTGCTTTATCGTCGCCTTTTTCTATTGCATCTTTCAATGCATTTATTTTTTTCCTCGCTTTTTCAAATCCTAACTTGTGTGCGGCGTCGTCTCCCAATTCAATATCAGGAGATTTTTTGCTATTTTCTATCTCAACGTCTGTTTTACTTCCTTTTCTTTTACCCAGATATTTAGATACCTTCTTAGAAAAGAATTTGACTGCTCCTGCAAAAGCCACTTGTTTTGCAGCACTTGTTGCAGCATCAATTATATCCATTTTTTTCACTGACATATTGAATATAAAATAATATCCAAATAACGCCAAAATCGCTATTGCAACTTTTTTAGGACTTTTGCCTATCTTTTTCACTACTCTTTCTGGATCAAGAGCCTCTGCTCCCAGATTTTCAATAATCTCCATTATGTCATTCTTGAAATATTTGTCAAACCATTCTTCAAAACTTAGTCCATCTTCATAAGCATTGATTGATGATACAACCACATCATATAGCTCTCCCACAGCTATTGCAGTAAATGTTCCCGTATATTGTGAGATAAGCACATCCGTTGCCATTTTCCCCATCCATTGAGCAATATTCAATGTATTTTCTATGTAACCAGCCCATCTTTCAACATCTTCGTACCCAGATAATCCTTCTGCTTCCCAAAGGGCTTGCCCTGTTTTCCATATTCGCCATCTTAATTTGTATAATCCTCGCGCTCCCAAAAGCTCTTTTTTATTGTTTACTAAATCCAACATCCGTTGTTGATGCGTTTTTGGTATCTTTTTAATGATTTTATAACAATTTTCTAACTCTTTTTGCCATATTTTACTTCCTGGTCCCATTGTAGATACATCTAATAATATAGGTACATTGACCATATAATTTTTTATACCATTTGTAGCCTTAATATTAAGACTTCCATAATAATTTTCTCCTGCCCCAGGAACTTCCCTTTTGCTTTTCATTTTATAAATATATGAATTAACATTTTCTTCTGTAAGTCCAACTACTTTATTTAATTTTCCTTCTGAAAATTCCAATCCAGCCATTTCGAATGCATTTTGAGCAATTTTATTGTCTGAGTGAATTACACTTTCAAACTCAACACTTCTAAGTAATTCATAATCAGTAGAAATTTGTCCATTTTGTGCTTTTATTGCTGTTAATTCAAGTTCTGTCTCCGAATACCCATCTGCGTACAACTTGACTGGTCTTTGCGAGACTACTAGAAAACCTTCTCTAGCTACAGTTACATTCAAAATTCTTTCAACTTCTTCCCCAGTAATAGTATTTAACGCCATAACTTTAATACTATTAGTTATAGAAGATCCAGCTCCTTCTTCTATTTTTTTGGAATTTACTGCTATACTACATTCAGAATTATTTTCTTTCTGATTTATAATATTAACTTCTTTAATAGCATTTTCCAAAGAATCTACGACCTCTGTTTTAAATGACCAACCATTCTTATCCATAGTTCGTATTCTCGCTTCGATTTTTGGATGTTCATTTGAGTTATCAGGCATTACTATAGTTTTAGGGTCTAATAGTATTCTTGCTTTTGGTTTATTAATCTGTAAATATAAAGTCTTACTATTTGGAGATACCCCTTGCCCAGCATTAACTAATACTGGGATCTTCATTGGAAATGTCAATCCCTCATCACCCTTGTAGAATTTTGAATCCATTTTATATGTAAATGATATATTAAAACGAATCCATTCATTACTATCTATCTGTTTTTCAATATAAACATATTTAGCTGCCTTCCCTTGAGGCTTAATATCTATATTAGTCATTGCTAACTCTGCAGCATTTTTTAATTCGATATTATCTTCGGGATTAGCCTTAATCCTTGCAAAGAGAGTAATGGATTTTTCACTATCACCAACTTCTAATGATTCGTCCTCTATATCGCACTCTAATACTAATTGACCTTTATTATCTTCCTCTGCATCTTCTTCTATATCATTTTCTGTATCTTCTAATGAATTTTCATCCTGTGATGTATCTTTATCATTGTTTGTCCCTTTATTATTAGTTGTACCACCTAGAGCTCCGCTAAGACCGCTTGCTCCTAACACACCAAGTCCAGCAAGCAAGCCTCCTATCAATGATTTTTTTACATTATCTGAAAAATCTGTGCTATCTGATTCATTTCCTGATACGTTATTTCCATTGATATTACTCGATACATTTTCTACAACTAACATACCATACAGATCCTTTTCAAGGTCTAAAGGTAACCACCCGTAGGTATTTTGCACCCCATCAATGAAAAGAGAGTTATTCCTAATTTCTGCTTCATTTATAATTGTTTCATATTCCTCCATGGATATTCCAGTTGTAATTTTTTCATTACATGTATCTATTAATAATGTAATTCTTTCAATGCAAAACAAATTATAATATACACTTTTTAAACTTAATAATGCTGTTTCGTATTCTATAAAAAGAGATTTCCCAGGTTCAGTAGATACACTTAATCCTGTATTTCTATACATTTGAAGTATTCCGATAAGTTCGTTATTTCTCTCAATAGACTTATGTAAACTTTCTATATAATCCTCAGGAGTTTCTGCCACATGAGCCAAAGCAGCATACTTTGCTTTCTCTTGGAGATCAGGAGAATTTAATATTTCTTCATTTATCCTTATCCCATCTTGAAAATTTTCAATTTCTTCATCGACACTTTTTTTTGAATTTTCAAGGCTTGTTTTAAAATCACTAAGGTCCACTTCTAGTACTCTTAGATAATCTTCCACTTCTTCTTTATCTACTTTATCTCTAGCATGAACTAATGGCAGTACTAAAATTCCTAGCATACAATATATTATTATTGTTAACGACATAATTTTCTTCATAATCTACCTCCAAGTTAATCCTTTAATGTCCTTTTGAACCGCTTTTGTTTGCCCTAATAAATAAAACGCCAAAGATAACAACTAATGCTACTGAAATACCTATGCCAAAACTTGTACCACCTACGAAAGAATAGATAGCAAATCCAAATATAACACCGTTTACAGTACTAATAACATTTTTCAGATCAGGAAGTTCACCTTTTTTCTTGCCTAGCAATCTAAATATGAAAAACAACTTACTACTATATGCGTGTACTGATGACATAAAAAACGTTACAGCAGTAATAGCAGATAACATTGGATTCCCTAATATCATTGCTATAATAAGTGAAATGATAACTCCAAGGAAATATTTCTTCTTATTAGGATTTCTCTTAAATGATAAAACACTATTTATTATAGGTCTTAGGTTTTTCAGTTCTAATTCCTTATTTCTTTCGGTAATATTTGCAATATTTGCCCCGATCAAAGACCAAAACATCGTACCACTTAGCATATTACCAGGTTTTAAAAGTATAGAGCTTATATACCTATTAGTAGTTCCTTCAAAAGCTGATAAAAAAATAAGGTTCACCAAAAAAACACCACTGGAAATGATTGCTGTTTTAATCAATCTTTTTTTAGTGTTTTTATTTATATCTCTTATCACAGCTTTGAATAATTGTACAATGGATGTAAAATCTTTATTTCTTTTAACTTCTGAAACCTGTAAATTCATCTTTACTCCTCCTGAAACTATTTCTTAAGCAACATTTTTATATTAACATGATAATATCTTATGTCAATAATAAAATTGGGTTGATTTTCTAGCATAAAAAATTTCACCCTTTAAGGGTGAGATTTTTATAATGTATATGAACATTTTTATCATATTATTATATTCAAAATATAATTCTAAAAATTGATTAAAGTTGTGTGCTTGATCAAAAATATTATATAAAAATTCATGCATTACTTTATCAAATAATAACAGTAAAATCAAAATACATTATTATGATTACGGTAAGTTACTATACAAAATTTCTTTAAATAAATTTCCCTTGTTTTTCTTGCAAATCTCTTTTATTAGAAACTCCTAATTTTTTATATATATTTCTTGAATGAGTCTTCAAAGTATTATTTGATATATAAAGATTATCACATATTTCTTTTCCCGATTTATTACGAATCAATAATTCTGCTACTTCCTTTTCCCTAGGTGTTAGTTTCTCTGCCATTAAAGGATGAAGTATAGTTACTTCTTCTTCTACCTGATGCCATAGTATTTTTCTTTTATCAACAATCTCAGGAACGATCAATAATAAAGTAACAGCAGCAAACAAAGGCATATGTGTAATTATCCCATAAAACGGAGATACACTTATAGCAGTATTACTTAAAGAAAACGCAATAAAAGAGCCAAAAATAGTACCAGATAAAAATGCAGCTACTCCATAAATATGGAGACGAGGATTTTTCTTTTCAACTGCCATATCCCCAGCCATAATCCATACATAAGTATCTAAAAAAGCCCAACCTGATTGTAGAGTTGTTTGAGTAAGAAAATATGTCCAAATACCATATGGTAAAGTGTGAAAAGTAAAAGAAAAACCTAGAAGGGCTATTCCTGCATACAAAAGGTATTTTCGACCATAAACGTCTGCAATATGTCCAGCTATCAAAGCACTCAATACAAAAGGCAATACATTATAATATCTTTCAAATACTTTATAATTCATAAATTCAGGATAAACTCCTGCATATGTTATCCCAGCAGTTATATATATCATGAATATCAATCCAAAAAAAGACCAAGGAAGTGTTTTGTAGTTATTTTTACTATCTTCAAATATTATAACTTCAAATTTTTCATATCTTATATAAAGTGTCATCGAAAACCATAACAAGAGTCCAGGTATAATGGGTGCTATTTCTTTTGGTATGGAAGGAACTATTACATTACCTATATACAAAAAACCATAGCATACAAATAAACACAAACCCATTACTTTTCCTCTATCTTCAAATGGTACTTCTTTTAAAAACATGCGAGACCAATTAATTGCAATACGTCCTATTGTAAAACCAAATACAGCTAATAGAACCCATTGAATAATCGTTGAAAAATAAAAAAAGAAACAAACTAGCAGTCCAACTATAAAAACAAGTACAGGTAAATAATATTTATTTTTCTCAATCTTCATTATTTTTCCAGTAGGTATTATGAAACTACTAATAAGAAAAATCATTGACCAACTGCTCATATATAATGCTTGTTTTCCACCTATTACTGAGTTTAAAACAGGACCAAAGGCAGGAAAAATTAATTCTCCTGAATACGAAAATCCTAAGATGAAAATCAAAAATTTATATTTTTTAAATGCTAATATAAGTGAGTTCATTTTATTACCTACTACTATATGAAATTAATATTATGTGATAATAACTATTATAACAAATTTCTATATAAATAGACAGGTTTTTCATTATATGACACTGTGACCTCATGAGCAGTTATTTAATTACAAGCTTCAATCAAAATAAACTATTATATAGAATATATAGGCATATTATGCAACCAAGCTTCGGGTAGTTTTTTTCTTACGTTTGTCCGGGTTATAAGTAAACTCAACTTAGTTATAAAGTAAATATTCCCTATTCATTCATTAAACTCTCAACCTTGCCAATACTCACTCTATTTTTCAATAGCACCTTCTTAATATCAAAATATGATATCTCCTCAGGCAGAGCTTCCTTTATCGGTCTAAGAAATTGATTACCCACTTCTTCTATTACTTCTATAATCAGTCTTTCAATATCTTCATCGATAATACTAGAACAATCCATATCTTTTCCTTCATCAACACATTTTTCTAAATGAGTTATAATAGTGTTTATAGTAAAATCTCTTTCTTCTGAAATAGCTTCTATAGATAATCCTTGCAGATATAATTCATAAGTAATATGGTGAGTTTTAGTTTTACCTGATACAGTTGATTTCTTTTGTATGGTTTTTTTATCTTCTACAACTATAGAGTCAACATTATGGCTTTTAATATATTCTATAATAGTGTTTATAAATACTTCTCCGTAGGCATCAACTTTAACTACTCCAACCCCTTTTATCTTTAAAAAATCTTCCTTACTTTTAGGTAGATACATAGACATTTCCTTTAAAGTTGTATCAGGGAAAATAATATAGGGTGGAACATTCTTTTCTAGAGCGATCTTCATTCTTAATTGCTTTAACTTATTGAATAATTCATGATGAATTTCCATTTCATTTTGACTCTCTATCATCACTACATCTCCACGTTTAAATACCTGTTCTTTCCCCTTCAAGACATCTACAGATCTATTAATTAATTTTACTATAGGGTATTTGCCTTCTGTTAAAGCTAAATAGCCTTCTGCAACAAGAAAAAGAATCAATTGTTGTATATCTTTTTTTGTATAATTACTCATAATCCCATAAGTAGAAAGTTTGTCAAAACCTAACTCTAAAACCTTTTTACTCCTAGACCCATTTAATACACTTGCTACCATAGCAACGCCATAGCTTTCTTTCATTCTATATATACATGATAAAATCTTTTGTGCATCTACTGTAATATCAACTTTATCCCTATGGTCTAAACAATTACTACATTTATCACATGATAATTTCTTATCTGTTACTTCTCCAAAATACTCTAAAAGTCTCTCCCTGAGACAATCGTGGGTATGACAATAATCTACTAAATTTTGAAGATTCTTATATGCAATAATTTCCCTTTGCGATTCCATATTATTGAGCTCTATAAGATATTTTTGTTTTACCACATCTTGAGGAGAAAATAATAAAATACATTCACTATCTTCACCATCTCTACCAGCCCTACCAGCTTCTTGATAATATGCTTCTATGTTTTTGGGCATATTATAATGAATAACGAACCTCACATTGGATTTATCAATGCCCATACCAAATGCGTTAGTAGCTACCATTATTGTATTTTTATCATAAAGAAATGCATCCTGAGCTTCTTGACGTTCTTGTATTCCCATACCACCATGATATACGCTAACTGCAAAACCTTTATCTTTTATTTCCTTTCCTAAACTCTCTACTTCTTTTCTAGTAGCACAATAGATAATCCCAGAATCATCTCGATGTTTTTTTAAATAGTGAAATATATACCTTCTTTTATCAATACCTTTTTCTACGCCAAAATAGAGATTTGGACGATCAAATCCCGTTATTATTTCTAATGGTTTATTAAGATTCAAAATCTTTTTTATATCTTTTTTAATTTCTACAGTAGCAGTTGCAGTAAAAGTGCCCAGGATAGGTCTTCGGCTCAATTTTGAAATAAATCTAGGAATTTCTCTATATTCAGGTCTAAAGTCATGACCCCATTGACTAATACAATGACACTCGTCAATGGCTATAAATGGAATATTAATATTCTTAGCAATATTTAAAAAATGCGCAGCATTCAATCCTTCTGGAGCAATGTAGAGAAGCTTATAAGATCCTTCTTGCAATTCTTCTAAACGTATTCTATATTCACGGTGCGTTAGGGTACTATTCAAATATGTTGCAGAAATACCATACTCTCTTAACGCATCTACCTGATCCTTCATTAATGAAATCAAGGGACAAATAACAATAGTAACACCATCCAATAATAAGGCTGGTATTTGATAACACAAAGATTTACCCCCGCTTGTAGGCATAATGCCTAAGACATCTTGTTTCGCTAATATACCATTAATTAGTTCATATTGACCTTCTCGAAAGCTTTCATAACCAAAATACTCTTTTAAAATACGTTTTGAATCCATAATTCACCTCATACAATTCCTTATCTCTTGTTTTATTGATAATATCGTTTCATATAAAATACAAGCTTCTATTACCATATATTTCTATTTAATTATACCATTATTGTATATTAATAGACAACATCGCTTTTTTAATTATCTCATTACTCTTAATAAATCTATAATAAATCTATTAAAAAAACATGTGATATCAATTATAGTATATCTTTAATCTTATAAATAGACTGTAAAAACAAATGATATATATTGCCAAAAATTAATTCCGTTTAAGGTTCTTATATAAAATCAAATCATCCTTGAACTCTTAGATAATATCATTTAAAATTAATATACTGGTAAATTAAGCTAAGTAATAAATATATATACTATTTCTACCTTTATTTATTACTAGATTATTTATGAATTAATTATTAAAATAAAAAAAATATGTAATAAAAATACACTACAGATTATTTACTTCATAAAAAAAGATTGAAATTCACACAAATCTATTCAGTATTTTGCATATTTTCATTATTCAAGGGGGAAATAATGAAATATTTAAGAAAGTTAATAGAAAAAGTACATTTTGCTATTATAAGAAGATGGTACTTATATTCAAGTAAAAAAAGAGCTATTATTCTTGTTGTACACCGTACGACGTCTGGAAAAGTTTGGGAGAATGCATACAATAATCCACCTGAATATTTGAGAGAGATGTTTAAGATAATGAAACAACGAGGTTTTGAGTTTGTTACAATTGACGAAGTTATGAGCAAAAAACCTTTAAAACCGTTATCTGTTTCAGTAGTATGTGATGACGGATTTGCAGACAATCTACATGAGGCAATTCCTATTTTTCAAGAATTTAGCATTCCATATTGTATTTATCTGCCAGTGGGATTTGTATTAAGAGAGTATGTGTCATTAGAAGCAATGGCTGAATATATGTTTCATAATTCCAATTGGAAATGCAAAGGAATAGATAAAGGAAATACACCTGTAGAGAATAGAGAATCTATAGAGAAGGCTGTAAATACTGCCAGAAATGCACCTACTTTACAGGATATACAGAAAGCTAAAGTAAGTTTTATGAATGAAAACACTACAGACCTTATTAATGAAATGGATCAACTCTATTTGAGCTTAGAGCAAGTGAAAAATATGACAAAAGATCCTTTATGTACATTTGGAGCCCATGCTTATCACCATGCACAGATGAGGCGTATGACAAATAAAGAGTTGCTTCATAATACAAAAGATGTCAAACTTGCACTTGAAAATATCACCGGAAAACCCGTTAAACATTTTGCCTATCCTTTTGGAGGATTTGATGATAATTATACAAGAGAATTCAAAGCAGTAAAATCGGCTGGATATATGAGTGGAAGCATGTTTTGGGAAGGCATAGTTACTGATAAGTTTATAAGCCATGGTTATATGATACCTCGAATACAAATTTGCTCTTCTTCTACTCCACAAGAAAATGTAAAAAGATATGAAAATTTGTTAAAGTGAAAATAGTATAATATTATCAACTACACTATTTTACTATTTTAATTTTTCTAAATATATTTTTCATTCCCATAATAGCTCCTGCTACAATGCAAAATAACTTCGAATAGCGCAACATAACTGAAGCCCCCACCTTATACAATACAGGCACTTTTTTATTGGCTTTTATTATTGAAAAATGCTCTTTAATAAATCGATAATTAGCTTGCATCTCTTCTTTTGATTTTTCGTCCATTTTTTTTAGATTGCCCAATAAGATAAATGCACATATGCTAGATAACGCTGCTATTTTTAAAACTATATCATCTACTTTTTCGTAATAATTATACGCTAAAATATATCTTGATCTTAAAGCTTCAGCTATAGCAACTTGATTTTTTACTCGATTACTTGGATTATTTGTAATACTATCCAATCTAGATTGATAGTAAAAATAATACTTTTGATTAGTTACTATAATTTTTTTAGTATTATTAATAATTTTAGGAAGAAGAAGCAAATCTTCATAGGTTTTACCTTCTGGAAAAATTTGATTATTAAAGACCTCTCTTTTAAATAATTTACCCCAAAAATAACTGGGCAATTGGTCTTCCAACAATTTAATCATATATTGGTCCTTAGAATAACAACGTATTACCTCTTTTTCATAAAAATCATTATTTTCATCTGAAAAAAAATCACATTGGGAAATATCCCCTTCAAGATTTTCTAATAAATTTATTAATTTTTCTAATAATTCTTCACGAATCCAGTCATCACTATCTACAAAACATATGTATTGACCTTTAGCAACCTTTAAACCAGTATTCCTAGCTGCGCTTAATCCTCCATTTAGCCTATGGATTACTGTAAACCGATTATCTTTTTTTGCATACTTGTCACAAATATCTCCGCTATAATCGCTAGATCCATCATTTACTAAAATGGCTTCAAAATTAGTATATGTTTGAATACTGATACTATTAAGACATTTTTCTAAATATTCTTCCACATTGTAAACAGGTACTATAACAGATATAATATTATTCATTTTAACTCCTTCTTTCAAACAATGGTTAGAAATTTATAATACTTAATCAAGGTTTTGACTAACAAATCAAATTTTTCCAAAAATACAGATGACTTTTGATTTTAACTTAATCATCATTCCTACAGATATGCAAAACAACTTAGGAAAATACTGTGTTAAAAAAGTTGCTAACTTATAACATATGGGCACTTTTCTATTGGTCATTATTTTTGAAAAATTTTTTTTTATAAATTGATAATTTTTCTGATATTCTTCTTTGAATTGTTCATTAGTTTTTTCTTCATCTCTGAGCACTCTACATATATGTATTGAATAAATAGTAGCATTTTTTAACGCTATATCCTCAGCTTCTTTATATTCATCTTGCGCTATGTAATACCTTAATCTAAATGCTTCAGCTAAAGCGGTATGGTTTCTTAATTCATAATCTGAATGTCTGGTTATACTATCTAATCTTGTCCGATAATAATAATACTTTTGATTAGTTTTTATAATCCTTGAAGTTTTCTTTATTATTTCAGGCATAATCAACATATCTTCAAGAGTTTTTCCTATAGGAAAAGCATTATTATTAAACAACTCCCTTTTATATAGTTTACCACATATATAGCTATCAATTGTTCGTTCTAGTAATTCTATCATATATTCATGCTTAGAATAGCAATGCACTTTTTCTTTCTCATATAAACAATCATTTTTTTCTGTAAAAAAACAACATTCAGCAATATCAGCACAATATTTTTCTAATAGATTTATTAATTCTTCTAATAATTCTTTTCTAATCCAGTCATCACTATCTACAAAGCATACATACCGACCTTTAGCAGCTTTTAAACCAGTATTTCTAGCTATACTCACACCCCCATTTTCCCTATGGATAACTTTAAAACGTTTATCATTTTTTGCAAATAAATCGCAAACAGCACCACTATTATCACTGGATCCATCATCTACTAAGATTACTTCAAAATTACTATATGTCTGAATACTGATACTTTTAAGACATTCATTAAGATAATTTTCCATATTATAAACAAGTACTATAACAGAAATCATTTTATTCATTTTAATACTTACCACCTATTCTTTACTACAGTATCTTATTTCCAAATGTTTTTAAATGAAAAACTTTGTATCTGGATTTCACCAACAAAATTTGCTTCAAGCACGTCATTATAAATATTAGAATTAGCTAGTTGTATCACATCTTCGTTCACGTCGGCTATTTTTAGATATATCTCATATGTACTATCTTTTAGTTCCTTAGTTGGAATTGAAATGCTAAGTTTAGTAATATTTCCGGATTGCCATGTTCTTATATCGGCATCTATGGGTATAGTAATTTCATTTCCTGAACTTATTCCTTTAAATAATACTGAAATATTCTTTGGATAGTACATATTTGCAAAACCTGTATTTTCTATTTGTATTTCAAGAGTTGAAGGCATATTTAAAAAGATTCGTTTGCTAATGGATACATCTCTTAATACAAAACGATATCCAAGATGATCTTGCACATATTTATAACCGTTAACTCCATCATAAGGATCTCCATCAATCTCCGATGAATAGGTTGATATTTTCCATTTTTCTAATACATCCCTATTATAGTCTCTATTCAAATATGAAATATGTAGTAATGGAAATTCTTTTTCAATATTCTCCAAATCATTATATTCACTTTCTATAGCAATCTCCCCTCCATTAGGGACAAATTCACATAATTCTGATTGAAAGTTAAGTTCCTCTAAGCGTAACCAGCTACTAGCATAGTTCCGATTCTCTCCCCCTGTACCATCCCAATAAGTTCCAAGATCAGAGTCTGAACTACATAAACCATCATTATATAAACCAATTCTAGCTCCCGGTAACTCAGTTAAACTACTTATTGGATCTTCTCTACTACATAACAACCTCCAATATGCAGGTGTTCTCACTGATAGTTTTGTATCTTCAGAAGTGCATTCTAATAACTTATTCATTAATTTTGCTACACTGTCTTCATCCAAATACCTGGATGAATGCATTTCTCCATAGCTTCCAACAAAAATCCCCTGTACTAAATATATAATATCTTCATATGTATTAAAGGACGTCTTTAATTGCTCCATATGATTCATAATAATACTAATATCATCTGGCTCACTTTCTATTCCATTTCCATCCCAATCATATACAAATCGCAGAATTGCTTTTGAACCTGCACTTCTCACACTTTGAAGTACATTGTTGATATATGTCAATCCTTCATTGGTTATATCTCCATTACGATATTTCTGCAAGTTAAACATTAGTAATACTAAAGAATCTCCCGAATTATACGCATCTTTGAAATTATTGTATGAAGTCTTTCCAGCATCTGAATCATTATTCACCATATAAGTATGTATCAAATACCAGCCTCTTTCAGGGTTAATAATAGTATTTGTGGATTCACTATAATCTAAATCTAATGACACTTGACGTAAAGTTCCCCATAAAAACTTCATGCATGTTAGTCCTAATATCACAGTAATTAAAATCAAACATATTATTATGATTTTCTTCATACCATACCTCCTCTACAAGCATTTCTGTCATTTAGCATATTTTAATTAGGTCCTTCAGGATTCCAAAAAATATTTCTCTTTAATATTTTACCTGTACCACCAATAATGATATTTTGCTCTGTAAATTTTTTGCCGCTAAGAATTGATCCTGCTGCCACTATAGACTGTGAATTTATTTCTGTCCCTTTTAATATAATAACATTACAACTAATCCATACTTCATCATTAATAATAATTGCATCATTCTTATTTATTACAGTACCATTTTCATCGGTAATAGAATGATAATCAGTATCCATCACTAAAACTTTCCATGAGATGCCACAATTATCTCCAATAACAATTTTTTTATGGCATATGAATGTTGTTGATGCAGTACATTCAATATTTTCACCAAATTCCAAATAACCCAAATTTTCAATTCTACAACCAAGGTATATTTGTCCATGCCCATTAAATACAATAGTTCCAGTATTATGCCAAATGAATCTTTCATAACGCCTATCAAAATAAGAGATATCAAAAGCAAACCCTAAACGAATTCTATGTTTTTTTGGATTACGAACAATAACCTGACCCTTCATACAAGAAATTTTCACGTTTTTCGCTATAAAACAATACGGACCATTTTTAATCAGTGTCCCCAAACCGAAATAATATAAGTTAAACCACAGAGTTTTAATAATTGAAAGCTGTTTAAATATTTCAAAATAGTTCAAAATAACACCTCTATTCATTTTTATTTTTATGTAAACGATTAAACAGTCATTATTATCAGTTATATCTCAAATGTCATGTATGCACTTTTTTCATGATCTACCACAATAACTTCTTGTTTCATTCTTTCGATATTTCTATTACGCCACGGTATTTTTACTTCAAAAGAAATTTGATCTTTTTTACTACTTTTATATTTTATTATTCTAGTAGTATTAAAGAATAATGTTCTTCTATTATTCATTATTTTGATAAATATCTCATAATTATAGCTTAAGTTTTTTGGTAAATATATATATCCACGAATATAACGACAAACTGAATTACTTATAAGTACATCCCTTTTATACTTAATCCTTAAATCCATTTCTTCATACGATTTCAAAGAAATTTTAACTTTCTTATTGTATCCTAATGGTTCTATACAATTATAGTGAAGATACATTCGCCCTGCAAATCTACTATAATACCAATTAAAAAATGTCAGATGATACTTCATAAATAATCCATGGGGCCAATGAGAATCCTCAATACTATTTATCAGAGTCCTAAATCCTTTAGGTGAAATAAAAGCTTTTAATAATATCATTAAACTAAATTTTAATGACAAATCTTCCATTTTTCCAATACCAAAAATACTATTATTCACTAATTCAAAATACGGTTTTATTAATGTATTACTTGGTTTAATTATAAATTTTTTTAAACTTCTAATAGCATTATCTCTTAACTCATTACTTGAAAATGAATAGGTTCTAATCATTTGTCCATAAGCAGGTACGGTTAAAAGTATTCCTTGCTGAAATTCATCTACATAATTGTCATAAATAATATCCTCTGAAGAATAATTGTTTCTAATGGCTTTCACTCCACCATCTTCCATCTCTATATATCCTACCACACTTCCGTTTCTTGAATTTGAATACATCTCTATAGGGTATGGGTGTCTAAGGTACCATAAATAATTTTTCTGTTCATCACTTGATACAAAAGCAATCTTTCTAGTATTCGGTATTTTTTCATGAGATGTTCGAAATAAGCCCATATAGTATCCTACCACTTCCATATTAGGAAAAAGTAATGCTATATTGTCCTGAATAGATCCTCTCCAACCAATATCCACAATAAAAATTTTTTCTTTATTTTGATGGATACCTTTTTGTTTTAGATACTTTAATAATAAACATCGTTTTTTTTCTATGTCTTCCTCAAGTTTTTTTACAAAATCTTCATCTTTAAATAAGTTGATTACAGCTTCTTGAGCAAATATTTTCTCCAATGGTATTGCAATATTCTCTAACCCAAATTTAGTTAAATATGGCATATAACATTCAATGCTAAGATTTAATGATTTAAAGTAAGCATCTATAGATTGGTTAGGATATTGAGACCATAAGCGCATCATTCCATCAATGGATATTTCCTTTATAGATGGTGCATATGTTGCCATACGGCTTACTTCTAAAAGCTTAGCTTTTGGTATTGGAAAACCAAATACATCTGCTTTTTCTATAGCCTCATGAATTTTTTTAAAAAATTCTCCTTCTCTAGTAAAATAATATATCTCTTGAACTTGTTCCTTGATAGCAGTTTCAATATTTGCCATAATATAAGTAATAAAATAAAAAGAATTGTCTATTCCAAGATTTTTATAAGTATCTTCAGACTTTAAACCCCTCAATTGTTTTTTTACTGCCCATATGTATCCAAAAATATTCCCAGTTGAATGAAAATTCAACCTACATCTTAAATAGTAATTTATTCTATGTATATTTCTAATAACATGCTCTTTTAAAGGAAGATATCTTATGGCATTTATGCCTAATTTGCGGGGACACTTTATATCACTTTTAATGTTATCTCCTATATGAGTATGATTATATGAAGGCACTCCATTCAATTCTTTTATTAAGTTAAATAATCTACCTGATTTTTTGTTCAAGTAATAATCGCAAGATACAAAACCATCATCAAATCTTAGGTCATCACTATATCTTTCAATAAGTTTATCCATATAAATTTTTCTCATATAAAAATCTGAAATATAAATCAATTTATCGTATTGTTTTTGGCTAATATTATTACATATGCTTGGATCTAGATATGAAATGTAAATCTCGTGTTTCAATTCATATTCAATAAACTCATCTACTAATTTATCCTTAATCATATTAGGTATGTTGACCATTATTTGATCTATCCACATATATAGTACATCATTAATTACATACTCATCATCAAGATCTTTTTTCATATTATCATCTGCTAAAATATGCTCACAATCCATTCTTAACTTGACAAGTACATAGGGTAAAACATTTTTATATTCCTCTTTCAATAAATAATAGTATTTTAATATCACATATTTAGATAATCCGAATTTACTTTCATCTGGATGGCATCTTCTGCGTAATACCGTATCCCATATATCTAAACTTAATATTATTTCTCCCACGATAATCTCCTTTTATTTTTTCAATTTTTAATATTTTTAATTTTATTAAAAAACATTTTTATTATGTCTATCATATAAATAAAATCTTCTGAAGAACGAAACACTATAATATTAATTATTAATGGTACAATCGCAGCAATAAACCCGTATATCACGAATTCTAAGATAGGATTCTGTATATAAATACTCTTTCCAATTACCCATACTGCCACAACTTCAATGGTAAAGAACATAAAATATAATAAAATCTGCTTTATATATCTAGAATAATCTATATTCAAAATTTCCATAAAAACTAACCGAATCCTTAAATATAATTCTAATGCAATTGCTATAAAAGTTGCAATCAAAACACCCACAATCCCATATAATGCAACACCAATGATAGACAGAATAAGATTAATAATACACCCCATTGTATCTATTTTTTTGTTCTGCTCGAACAAACCTCCAGCATCAGCAAATTGAGCTATTGCCAACTGAGTACCGTGTAAAAAAATATTAAAAACAGAAATCCATACTATATTCTCAGCCAAAGTATACTTGCTACCAAACCATAACGCTACGAATGGAGTAGACAATTGTAATAAACAGCAACCACAAATGGAAACCATAAAAAAAGATATAAATGTGGTCTTTCTTAGTACTGAATAAATGACTTCTCTCTTCTCTTCTACCAAAAGGTTTCCCACACTTGCTTGAATAGAAGTTATTAATTGGTACAACAAATTTACAATAGTATCAAATAATAATGCATAATTAGCAAATATTCCTGTTGTAGAAATACCAAGAAATATAGAAATCACAATATTATCTGTTGCACGTACAACAACTTTAGACATCCTACTAATAAATGCATTTTTGATATCAATAATAATCATCTTAATCTCTAACTTCTCTAGTGCCTTGATATCTTTCTTAGTTATGAATGGATATTGTTTATTAACAATACCTATTATAATTATATCATTAATGATTTTTTTAATAATTTCAAAAACAATCACATATATAAAGTTTTTAGTATAAAGTAAAACAATAATTGATATTATTGTGTAGATAATAGAAGTAAAAATATCAACAACAGTAATAATAAAACCTTTCTGATCAGCAAAAATTAATATTTGCTTATAAGAAAAAAAGTAACCTTCCACACTACGAATCAAAAACAGTACAAACACAATAATAATATAATTGTAAGGCAAAGTTGTTTCCCCAACTAGATAACCCAAAAAAGGTATGAGTCCAAAGCCAAGCATAATCACTATCAATCCGATAAAGGCATAAACCTTTCTAAAAAAATCCATTATTTGTTTTACTTTGATTTCATTACCTGTAGCAAGAGGATCGTATAAACGATAAGCGATGATACCACTTAGCCCTAGTTCGGCTATAGAAATTAAAATTACAATATCGTTGAAAAGATAGTTCAATCCAATGTTCTCTATACCAACGGTTTGTAATAGAACTCTCTTCATGAATAATCCAGCAAAAATTAAGATAATTTGTCCTATAAAATTCCAAAATGTATTCCTTAATGAATTAAACAGTCTCATTAAAATATTAACCCCTTATTTTTTAGATACTAATTTTTATACTCAAATCCTTTTACGATATTTACCCGTACTAGATAACATACTATCTATATCTAAATTAATAACGATCTTAATAATAAGTGATAATATTCCATACAATTTTATGCTAAAACCGAATGAAAAAAACCACATCATAACTTTCCACATCAATGATGCAATTGAATGAATATATTTGCCACGAGCCATATCTTTCATAAATGTTTTAGTTAAATCATTAGCTGCAAATTTTTTTAATTCTGATATTACAGCTTTGGTATTTTTATCTGAATGTATATATTCTTGTTTACTACTAAAAAATAATGCAAAAAAAAGATTGAACGCAACAATATCCATATATCGTTCTCCATTTTCAATATTTTGCATATTTCCGTACATTTCTTCAGAAATATCCAGCCATATTTTAGTAAAATCTTTTTTATATTGATGAGATATAGATGCTATATTTGAGCGGTACACATAAACTGATTCTTGTACAAAACTATATTTGGGTTGATTAACATAACATTCCACATTAAACAACTTATCTTGCGAATATACAAAAGGCTTCATTTTAAGATGATGCTTTACTAAAAAAGATTTTTTATATACTTTCCCCCAATAATAAGCTAAATGACCAATAGAATACATACCTTTAAAACGAAAATCCACAGTTGAAGTATCAGTATGTTCATCAAATCCATGGGGATTAGTGGAAACTAATTCTCCAGCAATATCTTTATGATAATTACCGACGATAATATCTGCTTTTGTTTCTTTTGCTTCTTTCATCAAAATTTGAAAGCTATCTTCATTATTTAAATAATCATCTCCATCTACATATGCTATATAATCACCTGTTGCATATTGAAATCCATAGTTTTCAGCATCATGAACTCCTCCATTTTCTTTGTGTAAAACACGAATTCTTTTATCTTTCTTAGCATATTCATCACAAATAACACCGCATTTATCTGGAGAACCATCATCTACTAAAATTATTTCCATAAATTCATATGTTTGTTTTAATAAAGAATCAATACATTGTTCTATATACTCTTCTACTTTAAAAATCGGCACTATAACGCTTAACAATAAGTCTTTTTCTTCCATAATATCACCTAAAATATAATATTTCTAATTTTTTTTATTCTCATAGACAACTTGTGATGGCATTTTTTCTTTTTTTGTAAGGATCAAGTTCCCTTTCCTAAAGATATGTGCATCAAAATGTTTCTCTAAATAATGAATCCTAAAGAAACTAAAAGTCCATCCTACTAATGCACCAAAAAATGCTCCCATTCCATAAAATCGTACATCAAATTTACTAGCAATAATACTTCCCAACAAAACTCCTATAAAGAATAAAAAAGAAGTAAAAAAAGCTCCTGTCATATCATTAAAATAATACAAAAATATCATATTGCAATACATAATAAATATGACTAAATATGCAGCAGTCAATGCCGGATATATTTTCATAATAATTCCAGAGAATCCAAGAGAGGGAAGAAAAATAACGACGAGTAAAAAAAGTATACAAGTAATAATTGACTGAACTTGCACTACATAAGATATTTGTTGTATCAACAAACGAAACATATCATTTTTTGCTTTTTCTATATCCCTTAATGTAGAACGTATTACAGCCTCTGAATAAATTTGATACCTATCATGAAAATTCGTCTCTACGATAACTATAAAAATTATCATGGTAGAAATATTAGAAAGCATTGCTAAATAAGTAGCCATATCATATGTAGGTGCGGAAATATAGCTGTTTTCAACGATAATTTGAAGATGTGTTGTCCAAAATACAAAATTATGACAATATAATCCTAATATATAAAACAATCCAGAAAAAAATAATCTCTTGAATTGAAATAAATATAGAAAGCTTTCCTTATAATTTCCGCTATTTTCGTAAAAATATTTTTTAATATAACCAAATTGACCTGACGCAATATAGAAAAAACCAATAGTCAATGCATACAAAATACTTTTTATGATATCAATTGCAAATACTTTGACAAATACAAATCCTAATACTACTGAAATAAGCATACCTATTACAAAGTTTATTGTTATAATTTTATAATCTTTAGTAGCTGTTAAAAATGTCATGGAATAGAATACAATCCCTAAAGCCATCAGAAAACAATAAGAAGAAAAAACAAAGAAAGCTCCCAAGTTACTTACAAGAAATAACCTGATGAAAAAAGGTACTGCCAGTATGGCCAAAAAAGCAACTACAAGAAACAATCCCATATAGTATGATGGCAAAATATCTTCTATCTTCCTTTGATATAGCTTATCAGCAATATACCTAGACCATACAGTATTAAATGGTGTAGTTACAATCAAAGAAAAAATAAAAACATATAATATTGTGGACGACAACAATTCCCTATCAGCATAAGGAACGTTAACAATTTGCAAAAACTTATACATAAATAAAATAGTTCCTATCGTTATTAGTGTAGGTCCTACTGTTACAATTGAACTATATCCTATGCCTCGCATGATATTAAAAATATTTCTTTTTTTATATATCTTTTTTAATTCAAACCCTATGCCAGCCATTTTATTCTCCTCTTTCTATTTTCCAGTTTTATTTCTACTTTACCAAGCTCATTATACAGTTTATGATATTTTTCTAAAAAATTATCATTTGTATAACAATTCGTTACCCTTTGATAGCCTGCTTCTCCCATTTCTTTTCGCAGTTCACTGTCCTGTGCTAATTTAACAATAGCATCAGCAATTTTTGAAATTGACATAATTGGTACTACAATACCTGCATCACCGTATTTATCTCTTTCTCCATATATTAATCCATGACAATTCCCCACATTTGTAGCAACACATGGAACCTTAGCAGCAAAAGCCTCTAATATAGATAAAGGTTGACCTTCACTAATACTTGTCAATATAGAAATATCCATTTTTCCTAAATAATCACCTACATTAACAAGTCCTGTAAATTCAACATCTTTCAAACCTAATGATTTCACAATTTCAATACACTCATTTGCATACTCTTTCTGCTCATCTAATGGTCCCATAATCCATAAACGCAGCCTTGGTTCCTTTTGTTTTGCATAATAGAAGGCATGTATCATAGTCTTTACATCCTTTACTGGTGTTACACGAAGTACTGCACCTACGTCAATATAAAGATCATTCTTATCTTCTTTAACAATATTTTCAAACCGCTTTGCATTAATACCATTTGGTATTACTTGAGTTTTTTCTTCAGGGCATCCTATTTCTATCTGAAGTTTTCTTGCAGATTCAAAAAGAGATATAACCTTGTCAGCGTGTTCGTAAGCACATTGTGATAGTTTTCCAAATTGCTGTATCCACACATCTTTGTAAATTCCCTTCACCCAATCTGCTTTAATAATCTCCTCTTCACGTTCTCTTGTATATATCCCGTGTTCCGATATTAATAAAGGTGCATTATGTATATATTTGGCCATGCTACCCCATAAACCTGAATATCCTGTGGCAACACTGTGATACAAGTCAGCTTTTACTGGTTTATTTTTCAATACTAAAAACATAGGCATAAATACTGATCTCATTGTCCATAAGAAATCAGTAAAAACAATACGATTATATACAGTTTTATAATACTCTCTTATAATTTCAAAAAAGTCTTCTCCCATTAAAAGAGCATTTACGGAAATAGTCTTTTTATTGAAAAGTTCAAATAAAGCTCCCCACTGAACATTTTCTGAAAAAACTAAACTTCTAAGTACTCTCTTTTCTTCATTTGATAATCTTACTTTCCTATTATTTTTTTTCCCCAGCCAATCCATATCCTGAAGATAAATTTCTCTTACTTCTACGACATTATCAGGTAAATCATAGAGAAATTTACCACTCTGTTCTCTATCAACTATAAGTGCTTGAATATAAAATTCAGCTTCAGGTGTATTAGTAGTAAGTTCCTGTACCCAACTTGAAACACCACCCATTATATAGGGATAACAACCTTCTACAATGATACAAATCTTCATATTTA
>JBMNCR010000113.1:0-2605 GCA_049366695.1 Eubacteriaceae bacterium | reverse complement strand
ATATTTTAAATAAAATTAAATTATTGAGCTACCCAACCTTGAGAAATTTTTACACCTTCAGCTGCATTTGTTGTGAAAGCGTCCGCTCCGATATGTTCACATGCTTCTTTTGTTACAGGATTTCCACCAATAATAACTTTGACAGAGTCACGAAGTCCTGCTTCTTTAAGTCCATCAACAGTATCTTTCATTGCTTCTAATGCTAAAGTAAGTACACCACTCATTCCGACTATAACTGGTTTTACTTCTTTTACTTTTTCAACAAAAGCGCTTACTGGTTGGTCAATTCCTATATCTACAACTTCGAATCCAGCTGCTTCACTCATGCTTCTAAAAATATTTTTTCCGATATCGTGTAAATCACCATGAACTGTTCCTAAAACGATAGTTCCTACAGTTGTAGATGCACCACCACCTATAACAGGTTTTAATAAGTTAATTGCATCAGTTAGTAATTCGCCAGCGAAAATCAAGTCTCCTACAAAATATTCACCTTTTTCAAATAAATCTCCTACTATTGCCATACCATCTTGACATGCAGCTACAGCTTTTTGTCCTTCTTCTTCTGTAGGATTAGAAGCTATAAAACCGTTTAATAACTCAAGTACTTTGTCTTCTTCAAGCTCTCCTACAGCTTGTGTTAATTCTTTTAAATTCAACATTATAAATTCCCTCCTTTTACAACATACTTAGGTATGTTTAAAACCATTGTAGCATACCCAAGTATGTACGTCAATAGTTTTTATATAATAAATATAATTTACATATTTTAAATTACAAAAGTCATATATAGCTGATTATCTGAGAATTATTTAATTTAAAATATCTCAACGTTTAATCGAATAATAGATTTGGATGCATGGGATGTGTTGTATTAAACAAATACTAAAAATATGAAATCGTTCTTGTATGTTAGAAAAAGTCATTTATTGCATTGTAGTTAATCAATTTAAATTTAACATATTAAAATTTAACATATTAAAATTTAAACTTGCTTATATTTAAGCGTATGATATGTAGTAAGATATGGTATAATAAAAGAAATAAAAATTAAATAAGGCAGATAAAATATGATAAGAAATGAACAACATAAAAAAACAAAAAAAGAACTTCAAAAAAAGGCGCTTGATCTGTTTGAATCACAAGGGTATGATAATGTTACCATTGATCAGATTTGTAGAGAATTAGGTCTAACAAAAGGAGCATTTTATTACTATTTTAAATCAAAATCAGACATATTATTAAAAAGTTACATGTATTCTGAAGGAAATTTGATGAATTACTATAATGATCGTATCCATTTACCAGTTAAAGAACAGTTAAAAGCACTATTTGATTGGTATATTTCGTATTTTTCTTCAGAAGATTTTAAGAAGATCAATGTTTTTACAAAAACTCAATTAGAAAATTATAATAAAAAGTATTCCATAACTAATATTGCCCAATTAATGATTCTAAATAATATTATTAATAAAGGTATACAAAATGGAACTTTCAAAAATGATATAGATGCAACAGAAATGTCTAATTTTATTTACACTTATATATCTGGAGTATCTTATTTATGGAATGTCAATAATGGGGAAATAGATATAGCAAAAGAATTAAATAAATTCTATAATAAATTTTTATTACCCATGTTACAAGCTTAAAATAACTTTAGGAAGAAAGCAATGGGGACGGTTCCTGTTGCTCATGATAAAACATTGTGATATAGTTTACACAGAGGTGAAAATAATGGCAAGGCAAGCAAGAGCGGAAAGTCCTACAGGATATTACCATATAATGATGAGAGGTAATAATGCAGAAGCTATTTTTGAATTTGACGAGCAAAAAAAATTTTTTTTGAGTTTGCTACATCAGGAAGAAGCATTAATAGAAATTGTCGCTTATTGTATTATGAATAATCATGTTCATATTATAACAAAATGCGAAATAACTGATTTATCAAAAGCAATAAAAAGATTAAATATTAGATATGCAATGAAATATAATTATTTGAATAATAGAGTAGCACACGTATTTCAAGATAGATATAAAAGTGAAATAATAACTAGTGAAATATATTTAAACGAAGTTATTAGATATGTACATAATAATCCAGTAGCCGCTCAGATAGTTGAAAAAGCAGAAAATTACCCATGGAGTAGTTATAATGAATATTTAAGAAATATTAAAATAATAAGTAGAAAACAAAAAGAATTTATAATGAAATTATTTTCAAATAATAAAGAAGTATTTAAGAATTTTCATGTTAAAAAGGATAGGTATGAATACCTAGATACAAAAGAAACAATTGAAAACATTAGAATAAAGAATGCTCAAGAATTGATAACTGAGTACTGTGAAGAAAAAGGTATAACAAAAAGAAAACAGATAATAAAAAATCAAACTAATCTTCATGAAATAGTAAAGAAGTTGTTAACGAATACAAAACTTACGCATAGACAAATTTCAAAATTACTAGAGATAAGTAGTAGTTTGGTTCATGAAATAAACTTGCAGTAAAGCGACCGTAAGCAATAAGAACCGTCCCCAGTGATTACGGGTTTTTAGGCATTTGCAGAAAACGCAAAGCCAATAATACCAAGGCTTTGCGTTTTAT
>JBMNCR010000112.1:0-36349 GCA_049366695.1 Eubacteriaceae bacterium | reverse complement strand
CAAAAAAATAATTCCATTGTCATGGAATAATTTTATTAACTGGCGGAGAAGGAGGGATTTGAACCCTCGCGCCGCGTAAACGACCTATACCCTTAGCAGGGGCACCTCTTCAGCCACTTGAGTACTTCTCCTGAATATTTTATTTGATAATTTAATTGTAATAAAAAAAATGGCCGAGAAGGTGGGATTCGAACCCACGTGGGCTTTCACCCTAACGGTTTTCAAGACCGCCCCGTTATGACCACTTCGGTACCTCTCGGAATAAGACAAAATTTATTATACCATCACATATTTTTTATGTCAACAATAATAATAAAAAAAATATAACATTTGTTACCAATGCAATTGAGTATTATTTTGTATTGTTATAGTGTATAGGAAAAAAACAAGTACATTTATTATTATTATACATAATAGTGAATAGTTATTCATTGTTGGATAATATCTTGTTTTAAAGATAGTATTATTACGTTATAATTAAAGAATTTACTGTACAGTATGAAGATAATAATATAAACTAATAAAAACAAAGATATAATGATACAAATAAAGAGATAATAATTTTATACTAGATTAAACATATAAAAATAAATAAGTCTATAGTACGTTGGAACTTGCTATAATTTTATTGTATGAAGGAGATATAAAATGAAAAATAAAGTTATTAAATACCTGTTAATGATTGTTGCACTACTACTATTAAGATATATTTATGTGATTAAGATGGGAGTACCTTTTTTTCAACTTGTTTTTGTTTGTTCTTCTATTTCATTCTTATCCATAATTATTATATGGGATAGATTTCGTGAGAGTAAGTTAAAAAGAAAATAAAAAGATGAGATGTATATAGAGTACATATGATTAATAATATTTTGAAATTAATTGACATAAAAACTATGCTAAAATATAATAATAAGAAGTAAAATAAAAACTTTGATAAGGAATAGTAAATAATAATTAGCTTTTTAGAGAGTAGATCAGAGGCTGAAAGATCTGTATTGCAATTTTATTGAACCCACCTTTGAGTTGCTGTAAAAATACAGCCGCGACAATGCGTTATCTTGATTAAGTGGAGCTATGCAGCTAATAAAGGTGGTACCGCGGAGTTATATCCGTCCTTATAATATAAGGACGGTTTTTTTTATGCTTGAGGGAAAATGGAATGCCCTAACAGACTAACTAAAAAAGTTGGAAAGTTGGAAAGCTGGAAAAGAAAACATTTTTCTAAGTTTTGACCGCAGCCTCAACGATAGTTTAAATGTCATTCAGAGCGAAGTTAAGAATCTTATTTCCTATATACTGTTCTGTACAATTTTTGACTCCACAGCTTAACCCTGCCAAAAACGTCTGGGGGCAAAAGACTATTATAGCATTGCTCTAGGATAGCAGATCCTTCGTCGCAAGCTCCTCTGGATGACACAGTGAGAGGGGTTTAACGATGGTTCAACGATGGTTAATATTAATACAAAAGGAATTACCATATCATAACATACTAATAGACTACCAGACTAACCAACTAAATAACAAACTCAAGGAGGTTGAAAAATGGGAAAGAAACAAAAGGTAGAAGCAATAACACCAATGAATGAGGATTTTGCAAAGTGGTATACAGATGTTATATCAAAAACAGAATTAGTAGATTACTCACCTGTAAAAGGATTTATGGTAATCAGACCATATGGATATGCAATATGGGAAAATATACAAAATCAGTATGATAAAAAGTTTAAAGAAACAGGACATCAAAATATGTACTTTCCACTTCTTATTCCAGAGAGCTTACTAAAAAAAGAAGAAGAACATGTGGAAGGATTTGCTCCAGAAGTGGCATGGGTTACTCATGGTGGAAATAAAGAATTAGGAGAAAGGTTGTGTATAAGACCTACCTCTGAAACTATTATTTGTAGTATGTATTCAAAGTGGTTAAATACCTATAGACAACTACCTTTTAAATATAACCAATGGTGTAGTGTAGTAAGATGGGAAAAGACTACAAGACCGTTTTTAAGGACATCTGAGTTTTTATGGCAAGAGGGGCATACTCTTCATGAAACTTACGATGAAGCTCAAGAAGAAACAATGCAAATGTTAGATATCTATAGAAAAGTTGCAGAAGAATATATGGCAATACCAATGGTTGTAGGGAAGAAAAGCGAAAAAGAAAAATTTGCTGGGGCTTATGCAACTTACACAATGGAAGCTTTAATGCATGATGGTCAGGCTTTACAATCGGGAACATCTCATAATTTAGGACAGCATTTTACAAAGGCATTTGAAATAAATTACCTGGATAGAGATAATAAACAGTCATTTCCATATCATACATCGTGGGGGGTTTCTACTCGATTGATAGGTGCTTTGATTATGGTACATGGAGATGATAATGGTTTAGTATTACCTCCTAAGATAGCACCAATTCAAGTAGCTATTATTCCAATTGCTCAACATAAAGAAGGTGTTTTACAAGCTGCAAGTGAGATTAATGATAAATTAAAGGATAAGTTTAGTATTGAGTTAGATGACTCAGATGGTTACTCACCTGGGTGGAAGTTTAACCAATGGGAAATGAAAGGTGTGCCAATACGATTAGAAATTGGACCAAGAGATATTGAAAATCATCAATGCATTCTTGCTAGAAGAGATACAGGAGATAAAATACAAGTATCTTTAGATGAATTAGAGCAAGAAATTAGTAATTTATTAGAGGATATCCAATTAAATATGTACAATAAAGCTCTTAAGATGAGGGAAGAGAAAACATCTATTGCTAAAGATATGGGGGCATTCAAAGAAAAACTTGCAGAAAATCCCGGGTTTATTAAAGCTATGTGGTGTGGATCAAGAGAGTGCGAGGATAAGATAAAGGATACTACGGGTGCAACATTAAGATGCATACCATTTGAACAAGAAGTTATTGGTGAAGGAAAATGTGTATGTTGCGGAGAAAAATCTGAAGAAATGGCTTATTTTGCTAGAGCTTATTAATTTTGTATTGAAAACATTTAACATAATAACAAAGCCTACTAGGTATTTGCCTAGCAGGCTTTGATTAATTTCCTTCTCGAATTACTTTTTTAGGGGTTGCAACATCATAAACAAGTTGAGAATTTTCAATCGAGATATTGTTTGCTTTATAATTAGGTATTTTGTTGAGATATGTACTAGTTACGGTATTAGCCATGTCGTCGTTAAAAATATTTTTTGGAACAGTTATTTTTCCTACTTTTAATGTTTGTACGTTTATTTTAGGAGTATTATCTTTTATTTCAAAAGTTCCAGATATATAAAAAGATATATTGGATTTTGGTATCTTATATTTATCCATTGCATCTGTTACTTTGCTGGTAGAATAGCCAATTCTGTTCGCATAATTAATAGCATTATCAAAAATAATTTTGCCTGATGCTTCTGCTGTACCATCTTCATTAAATTTAACCTGAACGTCTTTAAATGGATTAGCAGACCAACTGCTTAATGATATACAGGCACTTACCTCTTCTGAGCTAAATGTTGTTTTTATTACTTGATTTCCTTCATATTGTTTTTCACCATTAGCTAAAGTTCCTTCTGGAACAGTTTCAATAACATAGGGTGCTTTTTCAAATATACTGTTTAAGTCTTCTTGACTATACTTAATTCCTAAATCTTTAGGTTTATCCAATATATCAGATAATATAGGTACAAAACCTAAGTATCCTCCTATTAAAAGTAAAACAATTAATATAATAATTATTCCGAATATAATTTTTTTCATCAATTAATCCCCCTTTTTTTTTCTTTTCTTATATATATTAATAAAGTAATTAATATTGCAATTAAATCGGTTAGAATATCAGTCATGGTATCATTGACACCAGTTAATTTTACATTCATATAGTCAGTTAAGAAAATTTTATCACATATAAATTCTATTACTTCCCATAGTAAAACCACTGTAGAAGAATATAGAAAAATAATAGTAGTTTTAAAACTTAATTTATTTTTTATTAAATCATTATAAGTAAGATAATTGCATATAAGTACCCCATATTTCACTAGTAATATGCCGGAGAAAAAGTGTATGAGTATATCCCAAAACCAAACGAGTCTATATAGTCCAATCAACAAACCTATATAAAAAGATAAAAACATGTATAAATAGGTAAAGAATATTAGTAAATTACTTTTAACTATCCATATAAGCCTGTAAGAAATATAATTGATAATAAGGATTATTAGTATACAGCTCAAATAAAAAATTAAAGTTCTTTCATAGCTGAAATTTAATATACATTCAATTACTATTACTATTGAGAATAGTGAAGTTATTAATTTGTTTGATTTGTTGAGCATTTTATTATCCCCACTATCTATTATATTGATATTATATCGGAATAATATAAAAATTCAAATCACCCATAGGGGTGATTTGAATAGACTAGCAAAAAGTTAATTTTGTTTATAGTAGTTTTGTTTTATATATTGTATATAATAATTGTCCTTTTCATCTACAGTGTATAGATACTCTTCAGTTTCATAATTACAAGTTTCTGAATCATAATATGTATATACCGTCTTTATAGGAATACTTGTGTCATTATAATATGTGTAAGTGCTTTCTTCGTCTGGAGAGATATTATTTGAAGTAATATATTTAATAATATCATTAATTGAGCTGTCTTGAGTTATTTCTTTAGTTTCAATATAATATATACTATTTCGATCTACGATATTATCATTTAAACTATCAATGTTTATGCTAACAAGTTCTTTTTCATTGTCAATATTGTAACCAACGTAGAAGGTAGTAATCATTCTATAATCGTTATTTTTTTGATATTTTCTTACATAGTATTCTGAGTTATTATTCTCATCAAACATTTCAAAGCTATAAAGGGCTTCATTCTGCGAATAAACGATTTTACTCAGGTCTGTTATACCTGTATGCCAGTAAAGTGTATTATCATATGTATCATACCAGTAATATCTTAATGTAACATTATTGTCATCTACAATAACTGCTGCTTCTTCTTCATCCAAAACTAATTCGTCTTCAGCTCTTTCATAATAATAATCATATTCTGTAAATATGTGATCTGATTGATTTACTTCATCAGTATAAGGAAGCTCTTGGACCAATACATCATATCGTTTTGTATTATTACTACATTCGATTGATGCTTTATAATTGCCGTTAATATCGTAAATATTAAAATAATCTGAGTTACTACAATCAACTAAATTTTTATAATTAACATCTGTAAGATCTTCTTCATTGTCAATAAATATATCACAAGCAAGTATAATTAAAAAAATAGCGACAATAATTAGAAAATATTTAGTAATTGCCTTAATAATATTTTTAGACTTTACATTGTAAAATTCACTATTTATTATTTTCCGTGCTTCAGATGATTTTATTTCATCCATTGATTCACAGTTTTTACATACCCGATAGTATTTGAACTTGTAAGGTATTATAGGTATGAAAAAGAGTGTGAACCAAGTTATTATTCGTACAAGGTTGTATTTATTGCTTTGTCTACATTTATCGCATACCTGGCTGGTTATTTCACCGTAAACTAATTTTGAGGTTTTGCCCCATCCATAAAATATCATACGTATTTACCCCCCTTTTTTTAATTATACAAATAATGTATTTATTCATTATAACATATACTGATATTGAAATTTTGTATGTAAGTTATATTAGGTATTTATAATTGCAAAGCTGAACACATTAGGAATCGTTATTAGTTACTAGTAAAAGCAATAATTAATAATGAAAATAGTATTAAGAATGAGATATTATGTAAGATATAAATAAGTATGGTAATATATGTTATAATGGTAAAAATGAGTTGAAGTCATAAAATAAAAATTATTAATTATAGGGGGTAAATAATATGTTGATTGCTGTACTGCTGGTTATTATTTCTATAAGTTCCTTTGTATATTCTGTATTCTTATTTCAAGAAAAAGGCCCTATCCCGACTACTATGTACATATTGGGAAAGCCTGAAGATAGAAAGCAAATGAAAACCAAAGCTGAATATCGTTTCACTGGAATTGTCATGTTATCTATATCAGTGATTTTTTTGATGGAAGCGATGAGCATATTTTTTAGCATTGATTGGATTCTAAATGTTGTTATATTTATTTCTATCGCCTTAGCAGTGAGTGCTCTTTTTTATTCAATAATAGAAGAAGTGAAACGCAAATAAGTGTAGTAGTATTAGTGAAAATTCATTTATTATATAGTTATTAATGTATGAAATTTCATGGCAATATTAAAAAAATGATTCTAAGAAAAGTATATTAAATATTTTGAGATCAATATTTAGGTGGTTTTAATGAAAAAGAGAATATTTGAGTATATTATTATAGTTTTTGCTCTAATTACCTTAAGATTATTATACATTTGTATAACAAGAAAACCTTTTACTGACGGTGTGTTTTTAAGTACAGTTATTGGTATGTTATTTGCTCGGTTTATTATTGATAAATTGAGAGCTAAAAAGAATAATTAATAATCTACATCTTAACAACATAATTATTTTTTTATTGTGTTTTCATGGCAAATTTTTTACATTTACTGATTTATCTTTTTTAAAGTATAAAATATAAATTATAAAAAATAAACATGTATATTAAAGGAAAAGATTTTAAAACTTTGGGAGGCAAATATGATATTTGATGCACATTCTGATTTTGGAATACAAATTTATAGAGAACATATTAACTCCGAGAAGGGATGTTTAAGTTATTCACATCTGAAAAACAGTATACTTAAAATCTTTTGTCACGTGTCTAGTTAATCTTGCTAAACATTATCAAAATATTTTGAAATAAGTAGGGATGAAAAGAAAATGTTTGTTTGCTGAACCAACAATAATAAAAAATAGTATCGCTATAATAGAAATTAAATTTTCTGTTCTAAAAGTAGTAAATTTGTTTATGTAAGTCAAAAACGTTTGCCTGAAAAATAAAAATATTAAGATTTTGGGGAGTTGCTGCTCCCCTCGATATACTTGTAATATATTATATACAATATAATTAATTTAAATAAAAATACTAAAATTTTGTGTTTAAAAACTTGCAAATCATTTTTCCCATAGAAGAGTAGCATTTTGGGTTGCTTCATTGAATTCTTCAGAATCTAGTTGAGAAAGATTAGAATAATTACCTATTAGATAATAAATTGATGTAATATCATGCTCATATTTTACAATTTTAGATTTTTCAGAGTAATCGACTATTATATTATTTCCTATTGATATTTGATATTCTTTATGATTTTGTGGTTTAAAAAAATATTTAGTCCAGAGAGAATTTGTGTAATAAATATATGCAATATTTTGATCTATTCCATCTTGTGAAATAGTCTTAGTAAAAGCATATGAGCAACTATAATTATCTCCATTAAATACAATATCAATAACTTCATCATCGGCAATAGTTATGTTTACTAATCTATCTACATAATCGATTGGCAATTGATATCTGAATGTTAAATAATACCCTCCAAGAATTACTGTAAAAGTACATAGTATCGAAATCACTGATATTAATATATTTTTCCCAAGTAGCTTTTTCTTTAGTCTTTTCAATGACTTATATCTTATCTGATCTTCTTTGCGATTATCTTCTTTTACAAAATAATCGTTATCGATATTTTGCAGGAAGGTTTTACATTCTTCACATTCCCGTAAATGTTCTTCAATTATGATATGACTTTCAACACTACAAACGTCATCATGATAAAGTGGCAGTAAATCCTTAATAATATCGCAGGATAATTTCATTTTATGTCCTCCTTGAGTTTTATTTTTGCACGGTGAAATGTGACACGTGCCCAACTTTCTGTTTTATTAAAAAGTTCAGCAATATGTAAAAATGATAATTCTCCAAACACTCTTAAAGAGAAAACTTCTTTGTAGGGCTCTTTCAAGAAATGGAGAGCCTTGTGTATTTCAAAAGATATTTCACTATCTATAAATGCTAGTTCAATATTATTGTTTTTAAATTCTTCGAAAGATTTATTTATAATATTTTTGTTCTTTTTATAAATTGAAAAATAGGTATTCTTGGCTATTTGGCATAACCAAACGCGTATTCTACAATCACCTTTAAATTTGTTTATATTATTTAAAGCTTTGAAGAATGTTTCTTGTGTTATTTCCTCTGCCATAGATTCATTTTGACATAATGACAATACATATTTAAAAACATCTGTGAAATATTCAGAATATATTTCTTCAAATTTAGCCACATCTTCACCGCGCTTTCATATATAAGACTGTACTAATGTAATTTCGTTACAAATTTTTTATATAAATTTTAGTGTGTCTAAAGACAACTAAATACAATTACTATAGAATACTAATAGTAAATAATATAATATTTTATAACTTTTGAATCTAAAAAAAAATAACTTCGCAAACTCTATACTCATCTTGTTTTTTCGATTTTATGTGTTACCTTAAGTATAACATGATTACAGATATTCTCTTTTGTTTTTCCTATAGTAATTTTATATATTGAGACATTAGTAATTGAACAAGTTTATAGTCTGAAATACGTATTTCAGAGGTTATAAGTAATAAAAGAATTAATCAGAATTATAGGAAATGTGAGTTGATATATAATATATGAGTTGCAATATTGAAAATATAGGTTATATGTATTATTGTGAATTACACAAAATTTAATTCATAGGTTAAATAGGATAGAATTTAAGACAATATGAGATTGAATTAAAAAAGAGGTATTGTTTATAATGATTTTACCTGTGGTTTAATATGCACATTTAGATACAAAAATTTGTATATTAAAAAAATCACATATATTAATGTGATTAGTGGCTAAATAAAAATTTGCATTATCATAATCTTTTAAAACCTATGATATATAAGATAATGGTGCGCCCTGAGGGATTCGAACCCCCGACCTCCCGGTTCGTAGCCGAACGCTCTATCCAGCTGAGCCAAGGGCGCATGCATTTTTTGAAGTGCATATAATATTATAACATATCATAATCGAAATTCAAGGGTTTATATTTTAAGTCCCACGGCAATCGCATGAACAGTTATTCAAAGTTAGCTATTCAAAGCTCTTTTTTAAAAAACAATAAATATAATTACTAAAATATTTTAAAAAGCTTGGTTTGATAATTAATCATTCATTCAGCTAGTTAGTAGTTTTTCTGTTGGGTAAAAGGATTGTTTTTGGGTATAGCATCTTTTGATAGGCTTTTCCTGTCCAACTTTCTACTTTTCTACTTTCAGTTGGTGTTGTTGTAAGCGTGTTTATGATTGTGTAAATAATTCACCTAAATCTATTATGAAACCAAGTAATAGGTTGTTTTTTTTGGGGTTGTAACGTTTTTTAGTCACTTAATCTTTTATATAAGAATACATTGTAATAAATAATTTATTAAATGTGGTGATATTTATGTTATCAATCAAATTACCCGTACCTACTAGAAATCGACTTTATCTAGCAGAAACAGTTAATTTTTGTTATCCATACTTGTATAATATAGATAGTTTTCAAGTTATGAACTGTACTATATACAAAAGCATGTTACAACTAATCAAATCTCTTGTGATGCCTGATATAAAAACTTATATTAGTGGATCTTATGAGATTAAAACAAATGAAAAAGGTGTATTTAGTTTATCTTTAATAGGATTAGGTGATTTTAAAGGAGCTCATCCTATGACTATTATAAATTCTCTAAGTTTTGATACTGAAACTGGGAAAAATTATAAATTATCAGAATTGTTTAAACCGAATAGCAATTATATTAAAGTCTTATCTGAAAAGGTACTTGTTCAATTAAAGGCTCAAGATTTACCCTTATTTGATGAATATCCTGGAATTAAACCAGATCAGGACTATTATATTGCTGATAAGAGTCTAGTAATATATTTTCAATTATACGAAGTTGCCCCCTATTATGTAGGATTTCCTTATGCTATCATACCAATTTATGAAATTCAAGATATGATAGTAGAAAATGGATTATTAAGTAAAATGTTGTCATGATTTTTAAAAGGATTATTTAATAACCTTGAATAAATAATCCTTTATTTTCCTGCCATTCTGCATAGAGGACATCTTTGACTTTTGTTAGTTCATAGAGTTTTATTTGTGATTTTAACCATTCTTCAGAAAAACCTATTTCTGTAAGGTTATCTTTTATAATTTCACCATCCATTATCAATGTGACAGGCAAAATTATAGGACTTTCAGGTAATTTATGATCGTTTATAGTTGGTGATGCATATTTTGATTTTTTTAATATATTTATTGACCCATCAGTCTCTAAAATAGCATATTCTACCTCTCTAATAGAAAAAGCATCTTTCATTCTCAACATATGTTGTAGTTGATTTATATCGATATGATTTTTTTTAAGTTCTTTATATACTATTTTACCTTTATGAATTAGGATTGATGGTCTGCCTTCAAATAAACTGCGAAGACTTTTAAACTTTTGAGTTAGTATTTCTGTTGTATAGATTAAGATTCCCCAAATACAAATAGCGAAAAGTATCTTCGGAATTCCTACTTTATCATCATACAAACCATTTCCCACTAATTCACTAAGCACAATGGCTGAAATAAAATCAAAAGGAGTAATTTGTGTTATCAAGGTTTTTCCAATGACCTTAGTAATAACAAATAAAGATATATACCCAACAACTAGCTCTAAACCGATATTAAAATATGCCAAATAAATCACCTACCATACATTATGATAGGTTATGTAAAAAATGTTTTTTTTATTCTTGGTAAAAAACTATGGATTCCGGGTTCAAAGATTCAATTCTAGCTAATGATTTGATATTTATTCCCATGCTTCGAATAATATCGCCACCACCTTGGAAACCTTTTTCTATAACTATTCCAGCTCCGACTAATGTTGCGTTAGCTTTGTCTATTATTTCTTTTATTCCAAGCAAAGCTTTACCGTTGGCTAGAAAATCATCGATAAATAGAATTTTATCGTCGCTATTTAGATATTTTTTTGATACCATAATATTATAGCTTTTTTCTTTTGTATATGAATATACTTCGCTAGAGTAAATTTCTTTATCCAAGTTAAGAGATTCGGTTTTTTTTGCAAAAACTACAGGTATATTATCAAAATATTGAGCAGTTATAGCAGCTATAGCTATGCCTGAGGTTTCTATTGTAAGTATTTTATTAATTTTATTATCATTAAAGAGCTTTTTGAATTCTTTTCCTATTTCATTATAAAGAGAAATATCTATTTGGTGATTTAAAAAAGAATCTACTTTTAGAACTTCATTTTTTAATACATATCCATCTTTTTTTATTTTATTTTTTAATAAATCCATTGCATTTTCCTCCTTTTTATTTCACATATATATTCATGTAATTCTACTTTATGTCCTTTTCATGTTTCCTAAAAATACTTTAAATAATATTATAACGGTACGTATATTAAAAATAAATAGAAGAATTGTATATAATAATAAATTAATTTACTTAATTGTGTTATATTTAAAGCATGAAGGGAGATGCTTTATGGAATATTTTGAAATAAATAAAAACAATATAATAAAATATATAGAAGAAGGTGAAAAAGAGAAAAAGGATTTAACTATAGGAATAGAGATCGAGCATATTATAGTTAATAAAGATTCTCTTAGATCTATTACTTATGATGAAGAAAAAGGAGTAGAGTATATATTGGAGCAATTATTACAATATGGTTGGGAAAAGAGTAATGTTGGTGAGAATATCTTAAGTTTAGAAAAAAATGATGATAATATTACTTTAGAACCTGGAGCTCAAATAGAGGTAAGTTTGAAAAATTGTAATAGCATACAGGAGATTGATGATAGATACATTTCTTTTGCTAAAGATATATTTCCAATATTAGAAAAAAACAATTATTGTTTATTATGTCTTGGTTATCATCCAGTTACAAAAATAAAAGAGATACCCTTTATACCTAAAGAAAGATATAAATATATGTCTAATTATTTACAAAGCAAAGGGAATTTAGCATTAAACATGATGAAAGGAACTGCATCTTTACAAGTTGCTGTTGACTATACAGATAATATTGATTATAGGAAAAAATTTAGAGTAGCTAACTTCTTATCTCCAGTTATTTCATTATTATTTGACAATACTCCTGTTTTTGAAGGTGAGTTGTGGGAAGGCAATATTGCTAGAGTAAATGTATGGAATAATGTTGATAATGACAGATGTAGAATTATTCCAGATGTACTTGATTCTGAATTTGAGTACGAAGATTATGCTACATATATGTTAAACAAACCTAGTGTTATTTCGCTAATTGATGGTGAATTTGTTTACACAGAAGAAAAACTGATTAAAGAGATATATGATGAAATAGAAATGACAGAAGAACAAATAATTCATCTATTGACAATGTTTTTTCCTGATGTTAGAACAAAGAAATATATAGAAATTCGCATGGCAGATAGTGTTCCTTATCCTTATAGTATTGCTGCTGCATCTCTTTGGAAAGGTATTTTATATGACAATAAAAATCTAGAGTATTTTTATAATTTATCAAAAGAATATTCAAATAATACTGTAGAAGATATTAAAAAAAGATTAATTAGCAATGAGAAGGAAGTTTTTCAAGAGGTAAGTGAATTAATTGATTTGGTACTTAAAAAATCACAATCAGGATTGATGGAAGAGGAAAAAAAATATCTACAACCGTTAATTGATCTGAAACAATCAGATATAAATTTATCGAATAAAATGAAAAAAAAATTAAAAAAAGGTGAATATAAAGAAATAAATATGCACGCATTGAATTTAAATATCTTAAGGAGAGAGAAATAGTGTCCATAAATAGTGAGTATTTAGAAGAAATAAAATTAAATGCAACTTATTATAGCAAAGAGTTTAAAGATATTACAAAAAAAATATCTAAATCAACTGCCATATACAACGGTGTTCCAGTGGATACTCTATTTATGCCTAAATTTTTTAGTAAAAAACAAATAGAGACATTTGAAAACCTTACACATACTATGATGAAAATAATAAATAAAGTTACAAAACAGTATATCAATAATGAACACTATAGAGGATTGTTTCCTTTCTCAGAATCATTAGAAGAAATGATACTGGCTGATCATGGATATTCCAATTTAGTGCCTATTGCTCGGATAGATTTTTTTTATAATGAATCTAATGGGAACTTTAAATTTTGTGAATTTAATACCGATGGTACTTCGGCTATGAATGAAGATAGAGAATTGGTTAGAGTATTTTCTGATTCTAATATATTTAAAAAAATAACTAAGAAGTATAATCTGTATTCATTTGAATTAATAGACTCATGGATAGATGAATTAATAAAAATATATAAGAATTCAAAATTTAATAAAGAAAACCCTACAATAGCAATTATAGACTTTCTAGATAAGGCTACAATTGATGAATTTAAAGTATTTAAAGAATATCTTGAAAAAAGAGGTTATAAAACATTAATTGTTGATATTCGTGATATTAAATTTGATGGAGAGGTGTTATCCCATGATGGACATATTATTGACTTGGTATATAGAAGAGCAGTAACAACTGAGATTAGCAGTAGTTATAGTGATATAAGTCAATTTATAAATGCATGTAATAGTGGAAAAGTATGCATTGTAGGACCTATTAAAACTCAAATAGCACATAATAAAATGATTTTTAAAATACTTCATGATGAAAAAACATTATCATTTTTAAATAATGAAGAAAAATTATTTATTGAAGAACATATTCCATATACTGAAATACTGACAAGAAAGATTATCAAAGAAAAAGATATAATAAATAACAAAGATAAGTGGATAATAAAACCCATAGATTTATATGGATCTAAGGGCGTATATGCGGGATTAGATTTAGATAAAAATAATTGGGGTAAAATAATAGATGAATGTGCAGGAAATGATTACTTATTACAGGAATATTGTGATCCTTATATGTCTGAGTTTCCCGTATTTTATGGTGACGAATTTAGAGTGGAAAAATTTAGGAATATTACCGGAGTATATATGTACCAGGGTAAGATGAAGGGAATTCTTTCAAGAGCTGGGCAGAAAGCAGTAGTATCAGGATTGAACAAAGGAGTGACTTTACCCACGTTTTTATACAAATAATTCAATTATTCTATTGAATAAACATGTGAAAAAAATATTGTAAGATCGGATACTATGCAGAAAATATAAAAATATCCATCTATATGCTTTCGATGATTTTTTATATGTCTAAAATATGTATTGTTTTTCGGTTTTAAATGGAAGTTTTTATTGTTTTACAGTAAGAGAAAATTTTGAGGTGAGAAAAAATGAAAAAAGTTGGTACTTTATTATTAACTGTAATATTATTCTCTATTGTGTTGATGGGATGTTCACAAAAAACTAATAGTAATGGAACTGAGGACATAGTGGTTGGATTTATATATAATGGTTCAATTAATGATGGTGGTAATACTACTGCCCATGATAATGGTCGGGTTTATTTAGAAGAACAACTAGGTGAACAAGTTAAGACGATTTATAAAGAGGATGTACCAGAAGATAAAAGTGAAGTCTTAACAGCTATTAGGGAAATGGTGGATCAGGGAGCAGTAATTATATTTACTACAAGCTATGGATATATGGAGGGAACTATAGAAGCGTCTAAAGAATTCCCCAACATTAAATTTGCACATTGTTCAGGTTATGAAACAACTGATAATATGACAAATTACTATGGGAGAATGTACCAAGCGAGATATTTGTCTGGAATTGTAGCAGGTATGAAAACGGAGACTAATAAAATTGCATACGTAGCTACTTTTCCAAATGCTGAAGTTATAAGAGGAATAAATGCTTTTACTTTAGGAGCAAAATCTGTTAACCCTGAAGTAGAAGTGCAAGTTAGATGGACAAATATATTGGATGATCCATCAGCAGAAAAAGCCGCGGTAGTAGAAATGTTAGATGAAGGGTGTGATGTAACTGCGCAACATCAAGATTCTATAGCTATTATGATTGCCGTTGGAGAAAGCGATGCAACATCTATCGGGTACAACGTTAGTGCAGCAGAATTAGTACCTAATGCATATATCACTGCACCTATGTGGAATTGGGATAATTACTATTTGAATACTGTAGAACAAGTAATTGATGGTACATGGACTAATATACCTTATTGGGGTAGTTTGAGTGAAGGCATAGTTTATTTAGATAAATTAACTTCCCTTGCACCTGAAGGAGCTGAAGAAAAAGTAATTGAGATAAAGGAAAAAATATTGCTAGAAGAATTTCAAGTTTTTTCTGGTGAAATAAAAGATCAAGATGGTAATATTAGAGCAAAAGAAGGGGATGTTCTTCTGGATGAAGACTTAATAACTATGGATTGGTTTGTCAAAGGAGTTGTAGGTACAATACCACAGACTAATAATAAGTAATAGAGTATTGCAAATATACGAATAAATAAGTGTATGTAATAGCTAAGAAGACGTTCTTGTCGTATAGATGGTAGAAAAAGTACGAACTTGTGAATTATTACCTTCATTGTAATACTTAAGTATCCATTGACGAGTTTTGCTACTACATTTTAGGCGCAATTTAAACTTTGAAATTTCCAATAACATCTAGTCTACTTATGGAGTAGACTTTTTCAATAGATTTACATAAAGAGTAAAGCAATTTATACTTTGGTAAGGAAAGATAAACTGAGTTGCCAGAGTATAATATTATTTTAGTAATTACGTATACAATGTTAAAATTAAGCTAGAGGAAGTTTTTGAAGTATTTGTTTATAGAGAATTCATAGGAATCAAATAAAGAGTGATAAATTATAAAATTATAAAAAATTAAGTAGTTGTATGTTATAATATATAAAATACTTTTTGAGGAGTTTCAAATGAGGGATATTAAAGTAAAAATAAATAGAACACATAATTATTCAATTATGATAAAAAAAGGTATATTAGATCAATTAGATATACTCAAGAATACTTTTTTTAAATATGAAAAAGCTGTAATTATATCAGATGAGAATGTTTCTCCAATATATCTTAAACATATAAGCAAACAAATAAAAAATATGGGATGCAAAATGCATGAGATAATTGTTGAAGTTGGTGAAAAAAGCAAGAGTCTTGAGCAGGTTCAAGAGATATATCAACATTTTTTAGAATATAATATAACTAGATCAGATGTAATAATTGCTTTAGGCGGAGGTATAGTAGGTGATTTAACAGGATATTGTGCTTCAACTTACCTTCGGGGCGTAGATTTTATACAAATACCTACAAGTCTATTGGCGCAAGTCGACAGTAGTGTAGGAGGAAAAGTAGGAGTTAATTTATCTAAAGGGAAAAATTTGGTTGGAAGTTTTTATCAGCCTAAAGTTGTAATAATTGATCCGAAGACTTTAGACACATTGCCTTCAAGTAATTTTGCTGAAGGTATGGCAGAAGTAATAAAATATGGTTGTATCTATGACAGAAATCTATTTGAAAAACTTATTGATTACGATACAGAAGAATTGTTGAATAATATCGAAGACATTATTGAAAAATGTTGTACAATAAAAAAAGAAGTAGTAGAAAAAGATGAAATGGAAAAAGATTTGAGAAGGATATTAAATTTTGGACATACTTTAGGTCATGTAATTGAAGCATACTACAATTATGAAAAATATTCTCATGGAGAAAGTGTCGCTATTGGGATGTATTGTTTTTCGGTTGTAGGAGAAAAAATGGGAGTTACCAAAATAGGTACTAGTGAAAAGTTGAAAAAAGTACTTATCAAATTTAATTTGCCAGTAAATTATCCAGATTTAGATAAAGAATTGGCATTCGAAATTATTAATAGGGATAAAAAATTTGATGGTAATAAAATAAACTTAGTATTTTTAAAAGAAATAGGAAAATCATTAATAATATCAGTGGATAAACATCAGTTAAAAGAGTATATCTAGTTTTTGGAGGAAGTTATATGAAAAAAGTAGAAGTAACACCTACTGTTTTAAGAGGGTCGGTAAATATACCACCTTCAAAAAGCATGAGCCATCGAGCAATATTTTGTGCCGCATTATCAGATGGAATTAGTAATATTAAGAATATTTTAATGTCTCAAGATATAAAGGCTACTTGTATGGCAGTAGAATCTCTTGGATGTAAAATAAAATATAAAAAAATTCAAGGGTACAAAAACACTTATAATTTGAGAATACAAGGACGATCAAACATGAAGTTGATTAACGAAAGTATTGATTGTGAAGAATCAGGTTCTACATTGAGATTTATTATTCCATTACTAGCAATTTTAGATAAAAAAGTTACAGTAACTGGGAAAGGAAGATTGGTAAGCAGACCTTTAGATGCATATTATTCAATTTTTGATAAAAACAAAATATATTATACAAATAAATATGGCGAATTACCGTTGACCATAAATGGACGCTTGAAATCTGGAGAATATGAAATAAGAGGTGATGTAAGTTCACAGTTTATAACTGGTTTAATGTTTGCATTACCGCTAATCAAAGGTGATTCAAAACTTATTATTACAACTGAATTAGAATCAAAACCTTATGTAGACATGACGATAGGAATGCTAAAAAGATTTGGGATAGATATAATTAATGATGATTACAAAACATTTTGCATAAAAGGTAATCAAAAGTTTACTGCATCAGATTACACTGTAGAAGGCGATTATTCACAAGCAGCTTTTTGGTTAACAGCTGGGGTATTGGGTGGAGACATATATTGCAACGATTTAAAAACCGATTCATTACAAGGTGATAAGGTAATAGTAAATATTATAGAAAAAATGGGTGGAAAAATAGAGAAGATTTTATTAGGTTATAAGACCACTATGTCTAGTACTAAAGGCATTACAATCGATGCTTCACAGTGTCCTGATTTAGTTCCGATACTGAGTGTAATGGCTGCACTTAGCCATGGGAGGACTGAGATAGTTAATGCAAAAAGATTGAGAATAAAAGAATCTGATCGACTTGAAGCAATAACCGAGGTATTAAGTATACTAGGGGCAGATATAGTGCAATATACGGATGGATTAATAATAAAAGGACGAGAAAAGTTAATCGGAGGCGAAGTAGATAGTCATAATGATCATCGCATAGCTATGGCAGCTGCAATAGCCTCTATAAAATGTGAAGAGAAAGTGATTATATGTAATTCAGGAAGTGTTAAAAAATCTTATCCTATATTTTGGGAAGATTTCGCTGGTTTGGGAGGAAAGATAAATGAGCTCGATATGGGGGAATAATTTTAAGATATCTATATTTGGAGAGTCTCACAGTAGCGCAATTGGTGGTGTGTTAGACGGTATTCCTGCAGGCATACATTTAGACTTAGATGAAATAAACTTTGAAATGGCAAGAAGAGCACCGGGGAAAAACAATTTATCAACAACGAGAAATGAGAAGGATTCATTTGAAATACTAAGTGGATATTTTCAAGGACATACGACTGGAACTCCTTTGGCTTTTATTATTAGAAATACAAATAATCGTTCAAAGGATTATGATGAATTGAAAAAATTAATGCGTCCAGGTCATGCAGATTATACAGGAAATGTTAAATACAACGGGTATAATGATTACAGAGGTGGTGGGCATTTTTCAGGTAGGTTAACTGCACCTTTAGTATTTATTGGATCTGTTGCTAAACAATACATAAAAGCAAAACAAGGTATTATTATTGGAAGCAGAGTAAAAAGCATTGGTACAATAATTGATGAACAGATAGAATTAAATACTGAACTCAAAGCTGATATTGTTGAATCATTCAAACTAAAGAAGATACCAACTATAAATGAAGAAAAAGGCATTGAAATGGAGAAGTATATTCTTGACGCTAAGACAGAAGGAGACTCTACTGGAGGTGTGATTCAGTGCTTTTGCATGAATGTTCCTACTGGACTGGGAGCACCTTTTTTTGAATCATTTGAAAGTTCGTTGGCACACTTAATATTTTCAGTACCTGCTGTAAAAGGTTTAGAATTTGGAAAGGGTTTTGATATAACAAGAATAAAGGGATCCCAAGCAAATGACGAAATGTTTTATTCTAATGATTTAGTGAAAACCTATACAAATAATAACGGAGGGATATTAGGTGGGATAACTAATGGCATGCCAGTAATATTTAACGTTGCTATTAAGCCAACACCTTCGATATCAAAAGAACAAAAGACAGTAAATATTTACAAGAAAAAAGATGATACATTGGGCATAAAGGGAAGACATGACCCGTGTATCGTGCCAAGAGCTTTGCCTGTAATAGAAAGCTGTGCTGCTATTACTATATTTGATTATCTTCTACAAATGGAGGGTATAATATGAATAAATTAGAATGTTTAAGAAGTGAAATCGACAAAATAGATACTAGATTAATAGAATTATTTGAAAGAAGAATGGATATTTCCCAGGAAATTGCCGAATACAAGAAAAATAATTGTATTCCTATATTTGACGAAGAAAGAGAAAGGGAAGTATTGGAAAAAAACATAGAAAAAGCAAAAAAACATAGGGTTTATGTAAGTGAATTTATGAATTGCATAATGATTATAAGCAAAAAGATACAAAAAGTTTTATTTGAAAAGGAAAATTAGCAATGGAACAATTTATTATTGTTTTTATTATATTAATATTCGGATATTTAGTGGTAAAAAGAACAGCAAATTTGTTCTATAATAGTGAAAATATGAAGAAACATTATAATAAAAAATATGACTTTACTCAAAGTAAAGAAGAATTAAATAATAAAAAATGATGGATTTAATACTAAAAATTTGATAAAATGAAAGGAATAATATTTTTTTGGGGGTTGAAAAATGAAAAAAATTAGCAAAGTTCTTATTGCAAATAGAGGCGAAATTGCTATTAGAATAATTAGAGCATGTCAAGAATTAGGAATTACTACTGTTTCAATTTATGCAGAAGAAGATAAACTTTCTTTATTTAGAAGAAAAGCAGACGAGGCTTATCTTATTGAAGATCACAGAGGACCTGTTGATGCATATCTGAATATGGATAAAATAATTAGTTTAGCAAAAAAGAAAAATGTTGATGCAATACATCCAGGATATGGGTTTTTGTCTGAGAACGCAGAATTTGCTAGGAAATGTGAGGAAGCTGGCATTGAATTCATTGGACCATCAAATGAAATGATGAAGCAATTAGGCGATAAAATTCAATCAAAAATTTTAGCAAATAAGATTGGCGTACCTACAATACCTGGAGTTGAAAAGCCGATACGTTCCAATGCAGAAGCTGTGGAATTTGCAAAAATAGCAGGGTATCCAATAATGTTGAAAGCTGCCGCTGGTGGTGGTGGTCGTGGTATGAGAATAGTTAGAAGTGAAGAGAATTTATTAAAGGAGTTTAAATCAGCACAAAGTGAAGCGAAAAAAGCTTTTGGAAATGGTGATATATTTATTGAGAAGTATATTGAGAATCCAAAACATATAGAAGTACAAATACTAGGTGATAAATATGGAAATGTTGTACATTTGTTTGAAAGGGATTGTTCGATTCAAAGACGACATCAAAAAATTATCGAATTTACACCTTCAAAAAGTATTTCAAGTGAACAAAGAGAAAAAATTTGTAACGATGCATTAAGGATTGCTAAGTCAGTTGACTACAGAAACGCTGGAACTATAGAATTTTTAGTTGATAAAAAAGGAGATCACTATTTTATTGAAATGAACCCGAGAATTCAAGTGGAACATACAGTAACAGAAATGGTTACTGGTATTGATCTAGTTCAAACTCAAATATTAATAGCTGAAGGATATAAGCTTGATTCACGAGAGATAGGAATTAGTAGTCAAGAAGACATAAAAATGGTAGGTTCAGCTATACAATGTAGGATTACAACGGAGGATCCTCAGAATAATTTTATGCCAGATACGGGAAAATTAGAAAAATACAGAACCGGATCTGGATTTGGAGTTAGGTTAGACGCAGGAAATGGGTTTACAGGAGCGTTTATATCTCCATATTATGATAGTTTGTTAGTAAAAACAACAACTTTTGGAAGGGATTTTGAAAATGCTCGTCGAAAGGCTGTTCGAGCCATTAAAGAACATGAGATTGAAGGAGTTAAAACCAATAAAGATTTTTTAATAAATGTACTAGAACACCCTACTTTTATTGAAGGTCAATGTGATACTAATTTTATTGATAATCATGACGAGTTATTTAAACTTGAATCTCGCGAAAATGATGAGAAAAAATTATTAAATTATTTAGGTGAAAAAATAGTAAATGAAACCCTTGGAAATAAAAAAGATTATGATAAACCATTAGTTCCAAAACTTCCAAGTGATAAAAAATTATATGGTACGAAGCAAATTTTAGATGAAAAAGGACCACAGGGAATTGTGGATTGGATAAAGTCTCAGAAAAAATTATTATTGACAGATACGACTATGAGAGATGCACATCAATCATTACTTGCTACTAGGATGAGAAGTAGGGATATGATAAAAATTGCTAAAGCAACTTCAGTATTAGCAAATGATTTGTTCTCACTAGAAATGTGGGGCGGTGCTACTTTTGATGTGAGTTATAGATACTTAAAAGAATCCCCGTGGAAAAGATTGGATGAACTAAGACAAAGAATTCCAAATATTATGTTCCAAATGTTGTTGAGAGGGTCAAATGCAGTGGGATATAAAAATTATCCAGATAATTTAGTAAGAAAATTTGTTAAAGAGGCATCAAATTCTGGCATTGACATTTTTCGAATATTTGATTCGTTAAACTGGTTAGAAGCTATGAAAGTTTCGATTGAAGAAGTTCAAAAGCATAATAAGATTGCAGAAGTATGCATGTGTTATACTGGAGATATTTTGGATGAAAGTAGAAAAAAATATAATTTAGATTATTATGTAAAGATGGCTAAAGAAATTGAAAAAACTGGAGCCCATATACTAGGAATAAAAGATATGGCAGCTTTGTTAAAGCCTGCAGCAGCGCATAAGTTGATAACAACGTTAAAAGAAGAAGTGAATATGCCTATACATCTTCATACACATGACACTTCAGGAAATGGAGTTGCAACACTCTTGATGGCAACTATGGCAGGAGTAGATATAGTTGATACTGCTTTTAATGGAATGAGTGGTTTAACTAGTCAGCCAGCATTAAACTCTATTGTAGCAGCAGTGGAAAATACAACAAGAGAGACAGGATTTGATTTAGACAGTTTACAATTAATTGCTGATTATTGGACTGTTGTTAGAGATGTTTATTCTGATTTTGAGTCAGGATTAAAGTCAGGAACCGCTGAGATATATAAATATGAGATTCCAGGTGGTCAATACTCAAATATGAAAGCGCAAGTTGAGAGTTTTGGCTTAGGACATAAATTTACTGAAGTGAAAGAAAAATACATGGAAGCAAATGAATTGTTTGGAGATATCGTTAAGGTAACGCCATCTTCAAAATCAGTTGGTGATATGGCAATTTTTATGGTGCAAAACGATTTGAATAAAAAGAATATATATGAAGTAGGAAAAGATTTGTCATTTCCAGATTCAGTTGTAGATTTTTTCAAGGGCATGATAGGTCAACCAGAAGGTGGATTCAACAAAGAATTACAAAAAATGATACTTAAAGGTGAAAAACCTATTACAGTTAGACCTGGAACACTATTGGAAGATGTAGACATACAAGAAATAAAAAATGAATATAAAGATAATAATGATATAGATTTAGATGAAAGAGACGCGATTTCAGCAGCTTTATATCCAAAGGTTTTTAGGGATTACATTGATCACGTTAATAAGTATGATGAATATATGCGTATGGAAAGTGATGTGTTTTTCCATGGATTAAAAGTCGGGGAAACTGCGCAAATTGGCATAGATACAGGTAAAAGCTATGTAATAAAACTAGTTGAAATCGGAAATATCAATGAACAAGGATATAGATGTGTAGTATTTGAAGTGGATGGATTTAGAAGAGATATATACATTGAAGATAAGAAGAGCTTTTTAGCTCAAAATAAAGAAACAATGAATAAGGCAGAGAAGGATAATCCGCTTCATATAGGTTCAAGTATTCCAGGAACAGTGTTAGATGTAATGGTCAAAGAAGGTGATAAAGTTGTGAAAAACCAGTCTTTGGCAATTATAGAAGCGATGAAAATGGAAACAGAAGTGGTAAGTAATACTGATGGAATTGTTGACGAGGTTTTTATAGATGTCGGTCAATCCGTTCAATCCGGGGAGTTGTTGATAACCTTAAAAACTGATGAATAAAATAAAGAGACCGGTGCACGGCGGTAATTTAGTTTATAATTTCTACTTTTGATTATTTAGACTGCAACTTAGTATAAATGATATGATAATAATGTGGATACTGCATTTTGTTATTAATATGGAAACTACCAATGGCTATTGTTATTATTCAATAGCTTTTTTTCTTGCATTTTTTACTTCATTATTATGAAAATAATAAGACAAACAAAATTATTGCTTCTTGGATTTCTATAAAATATATCAATAAAAGTTAGCTTTTATTAAAGTAAACAATTTCGACAGTAATTTAAAAGTTTTTATTAATATTAATATTATTTTCATAAGTGCTTTTTAATAAAAATTCTTAGTCATTGACAAGTCTCCAAAAAAAACTATAAAATGGTAAAAATGAATATAATAGTATCATTACCAATATGATGTAACAAAAACAAACAATAACATAATATGTATTAAAATATAAGAAAGGAGCAATAGAATATAAATGTAAATAAAATTATTTCAAATTTATACATATGGAGGAATGATGAAATGAAAAACAAAGTAATTAAAATATTTTTGTGTATGATCTTGATATTTAATATAGAAACGTCAACAACACTAGCGTATAATACATTCAATGGTCATAAATTAATATAAGGAGTAGGTAATTATGGGAGTAATCGTCAATACTATTGGATTAGTAGTACTGCTTCAAGTCATACCACTACTATTAATAATGCAATGAGTGAGTGGATATACACTACAGGTCCTATGGGTATAACAACACCTATATCTTATAGAAGAACATCAACTAAATCTAGTAGTAGAATGGATATATACAAAGTATCAACTGTCAATTCATGGTGGGGATATACACTTATGTATCATCATAATAATGAAATTAATCCCAGTACAGCAAATTGGGTATGGGGGAAAATTTTATTAGATGGTGATTTTGCTAGTTTATCTTCAAGTAAAGAAAAAGCAGTAATTGCCCACGAGATGGGTCACGTAATGGGATTAGCTCATGCAGGTACAAATTCATGAATGCGGGGTATGACATTGCATTCTGTACTGCGAACATAACACGAGCACAAACAGATGATTTAAATGGAATTAATTATTTATATTAAAATAGAAATTGGGAGAGAAAATAAATGAAAAAAAAAGCAATATTAATCTTGTGTATATTTATAATATTTATATCTTTTACTGGATGTAGTGAGAAATCTTCAAAAGAAACGACTAAAGAGAATAACGATGTATTGTTTTCTTTAGATGCGGATGCAGCACTCAAACAATTATATGGAACGATTGATGAGTATAATAAAAGTGATGCTGTTGAAGCAATTGTAAAAGGTAATATAACGGATGTTGAGTATGTATATATTAATGGATGCTCATACTCAATCCTTACAATAGATGTAGAGCAATTTTACAAAGGGAATAAAGGGAAAAAAACAATAAAAGTATATGAAGATGGTGGGTATGTTAAATATACAGATATACGAAATGAACTTAAATCTAAATCAGATTTTAGTGAAGAAAACTTAACTGAAGATCAAATTAATAATGGCATTGTAGATTTCCGTTTTTTTAATGCTCCACATTCTCAAAAAGGACAAAAAGTATTGTTATATTTATTTTATAATGTTGAACCTCTTCCAACAGACTCGTATATGATTGTAAGTTCAGTTTATGGGAAGTTTACTTTAAATGAAGAAAATAATAAATATGAAAGGATTAGTATTAATAATGATGGGGAAGAAATTTTTGAAAATTTTGTTACATCAATGCCAGAAGAAGAATTGAATTCAAAATTGACAGGAGCTTTTACTAAATAAGGGTTATGAAATAAAACTACGAGTATATTAAAATATACCCTATAGAGTAGACAATTAGAAAAAGTCTAACCTATAAGGTATTTTCTTTGTAAATTTTAAAGAAATCCTGCCGATTATTTTAGGAAAGCAATTTTTTTATTATTCTTATATGAATTTGTATTTATATAGTTAGATGTTATAATGAAAAAGTAAGTTATAATAGAGTTAATAAGCTTTAGTTACTAATTAATATTTAATATAGAATTGAAAAAGAAAGAGTTAGGGTATTGAATAACAATCGAAATCAAAATTGAGAAATATAGAACTAAAGCTTATAACAATAATTATGTTGTTAAACTTATTATAATTATTTTTAATTATAAATCAATAGTATTTGCGTAAGTGGTTAGTATTTATGCGTAAACGGTCATAAAAACACGATGTGGAATAAATTATATGATAAAATAAATTAACTGTAGGTGAGAATGATGGAAGTATACGTTGCAAGGCAACCAATTTTCGATAGACATAAAAATGTTATTGGCTATGAGTTATTTTATAGAACTGGGCAAGTCGATAGATTTGATATGATTAATTATGATAGTGCATCTGCATCAGTTATTATGAATAGTTTTATTACTATTGGAATAGAAAAATTAACAAATAATAAATGTGCTTATATTAAATTTACGGATACCTTGTTAAATTATGACATTGCTACCTTATTTGATAAAAATCGTATTGTAATAGAAATTATTGAGGATTTTGTTACTAATACTGATTTGCTAAAAAAATGTAAAGAGTTAAAGAATACAGGATACAAAATAGTATTAGATGATTATTTATTAATGAAAACAGATTTACCTGAGAACGTAATAGAGTATATAGATATTGTGAAAGTAGATTTTTTAAGAAATAGTTTAATAGATAGAGAAGATATAGCAAAAGAAATGAAAAGCATTGGTAAAGAATTGTTAGCTGAAAGAGTTGAAACACAAGAAGAATTTAATGAAGCTGTTAATATGGGTTATGATTATTTTCAAGGTTATTTTTTCTGTAAACCTCAAATTACAACTGAAAAAGATATCCCAATGTTTAAATTGAATTCATTGCATGTAATTAATGAATTAAACAAAACAGAACCTGAATATGATAGGATTGCTGAAATAATTAATAAAGATATTTCGCTGACGTATAAATTATTAAGGTTAATTAATTCTGCAGCATTTCATCTTAATGAACAGATATCTGATATTAAGCATGCTCTTGTATTGCTGGGTTTTAATGAAATAAGGAAATTTATTTATCTAGTTTTATTATATGATATGTGTAAAGACAAACCTGATGAGTTGATAAGATTATCTTTAATGCGTGCAAAATTTGGAGAAATGATTTTCCGAAATCACAAGGATATTAAGGAAAATGAAGTTTTTTTAATGGAAATGTTTTCTTTAATAGATGCAGTTTTGGATAAACCTTTAGATCAAGCTTTGTCTTTATTACCTTTATCTGACAAAGCTAAAAAGGCATTGCTTGGGGAAAAAAATAATTATTATTATATACATAGTCTAATTGTATCATATGAAAAAAATAGATGGGAAGATTTTTATAATTATTTATATATATTAAAAATAGATGGAGGGAATATATTTAATTATTATCAAGCATCAATAGAGTGGGTAAATGATATTTTTTCTTCGTGGGAAAATTATTATTAAGAGCCTAAATTATATAATAATAACAAAAAGCTATGATAATAAAAATGTGATTTATTTTTAGTGATAAGAGCCTATTAAAGTTGTTGATAAAGTATGCTATTTAAAAACGAATATTTAAATTTGTTAGCAGTTTTAGTTGCTATGATTTAGTTACTGCTGTGTATTTTTATGTGAAAGACTAATTATTACAGATCTCGTATTTCAATAATAATAAAAATAAAATAAGTATATTATATTTATTATCAAAAAGTAAAAAAAATATAACAATACACATAATATAGTATAATCAAATTTATTAATGGTGTATAATATTGAATATATAGTACGTTGCGGGGGTGTGAGATATATTGGATCAAGTCATGGATTTTTTCAATGATATGTTAATATTGATAAAACCATCCAGTGTTATTGATATAATAATAGTGGCTTTTGTTGTTTATAAAATTATTGGATGGATAAGATACACCCAAGCTGAACAAGTAGCTAAGGGAGTACTATTTATATTGCTTGCAACTCAATTAAGTGGATGGTTAGGATTACATACAGTGAATTTTTTGCTTATTAATTTAATGAGTGTTGGATTTATTATGTTGATTATTGTATTTCAGCCTGAGTTAAGAAGAGCACTAGAGCGTATAGGTAGAACTAGTTTTTTGAAAATAAATTGGATACAAGATGTGACAGAAACTAAGAAAACTATTGATGAGATTATGGAAGCTATTAATGAATTGTCTAATAATAAAACAGGAGCATTAATAGTATTGGAAAGAGAAACCGGGTTAGAGGATATAATGATGACAGGTACTTACTTAGAATCAAAAATTAGTAGCGAACTTCTGTTAAATATTTTTACTCCCAATACTCCGTTGCATGATGGTGCTGTAATAATAAGAATAAGTGAAAATAGATTAAAATCTGCATCTTGTTTATTGCCTTTAACAGAAAATAAAAATGTTAGTAAAACTCTTGGAACTAGGCATAGAGCAGGTTTAGGAATGTCAGAAAATTCTGATGCAATAGTAATAATAGTATCAGAAGAGTCTGGTGTGATTTCATATGCGAATACTGGAAAATTGTATAGATATCTTGATAAGAAAACTCTTGGTAAGTTTCTAATGGATGAATTTTTACCGGAAGAAGAAAAACCTATGAAATTTAAGTTCTGGGGGAATCATAATAATGAAAAGCCAGCGAAAGAAGAATGAGCCTAAATTAAGTATAATAGTATCTGTTTTAATTGCAATTATAATTTGGATATATGTTATTGGAGAAGTTGATCCTAATATTACACAAAAATTTAACAACATACCTGTTACATTTAAAAATCAAGAAGTACTATCAGATTATGATTTAATACTATCTGAAAGCAAAGATTATTCAGTAGATGTTACGGTATCAGGTAGAACTAGTGTTTTATATAATCTAAGAAATGATATATCTGCATCAATTGATTTATCTAGTATCGATTCAAAGAATACATATGATTTGCAAGTGACTGTTGAAGGAATACCGGATATAGTGGCATTAGTAGAAGTTAGTCCTAGCAACATACAAATAGAGGTGGACAAACTAACACAGCGTGAATATTCATTAGATATTGATGTTTTGGGGGGGCCAAGCAAGGGTTATGCCATGCTTGGATATAATGTAAGTGCTAGCAATATCACTATAAGTGGACCGGAGAATATACTAGAATCCATAAATCAAGTAAGTGGTGAGATAGATATAGATGGTGCTAAAGATGATTTGAATAAATCTGTTGAATTATTTGCATATGATAAAGATAATAATAAAGTAGAAGGTATTATTACTAATCCGAAAAAAGTTGACGTGACTGTTGCTATTGGAAAAACAAAAAGTGTTGAAATAATTCCTCAAATAAGTGGGACACCAATGGAAGGTTATGTGATTGCACAATATGTAGTGAGTACAGAGAATATTACCATTGGGGCAAAAAGCGATTTTATAGCGGACATTGAGACAATAAATACGGAAGATATTAATATAGATAAAATAAATACTACATTAGAAAAAAAAGTGAAATTAATATTACCAGAAGGTGTAAAGGTTGTTGATGGTGAAAGCACTGTAACAGTAAAAATACTTGTAGAAAAAATACAAAAGAAAGAATATGAAGTATCAAATGTAGAGTTTGTAAATAAGCCGGATAATTTTGATATAGAATTACAAAGTGCTAAAAGTTTCAAAGTTGTCTTAGAAGGCAAAGAGGAAGATTTACAAGAAATTATATCGGATGATATTCATCTTCAAATAGATTTGAAAAATATTGTTATTGGAGAAAACACACTTGATGTTCAGATGGAAAAAATTGATAATATATCTGTAATTACTATAGAACCGGAAAAGGTAGTAATAACTGCTACTGAAAAATTAGATGATAATGCTAATTAATATATTTTTATAGAGAATAAATATTTCATAACTAAACTTTGAGATGAATTGTAATAGCAATAAGAAATTTGTTATTATTAATGTAATCGGTTTATATTGATTTAGAAATTAAACTATTTTTGTGTATAAAAATCTAGGTATGGTTTGCCTAGATATTTATATTATAGGAGACAATGGATGATTTATAAATTAAATAATTTTAAAATTTCAATTGAAAAAATTACACAAAATATTGAAGTGTATATATGTAAGTTATTAGATTTAGATGAAAAAAAAATACGAAATTTTACAATCATTAATAAATCAGTAGATGCTAGAAGAAAACAATATGGGGAAATATATTTTATTTATTCGCTTACTTTTGAATATGATAGTAAAATAATTATACCGTATAAAAAAAAATATGAACTTTCAATTATCAACTCTAAGAAAAAATATGAAAATACAATAAATACAATATCAAAAAATAAGCCCCAACGTAGCCCTATAATTGTAGGATTTGGCCCTTCAGGGATTTTTGCAGCGTTAAAATTAGCGCAACAGGGATATAATCCAATAGTTTTAGAAAGAGGTAAAGACATTGATAATAGAAAAGTGGATGTAGATAATTTTTGGGAAAAAGGAATATTAGATGAAGAAAGTAACGTGCAATTTGGAGAAGGCGGAGCCGGTACTTTTTCTGATGGTAAACTCACTACAAGAGCAAAGAATCCTTTATGTAGAGAAGTTTTGACATGCTTAGTTGAACATGGAGCACCAGAAGAAATCTTATATCTTAACAAACCCCACGTAGGGACTGATAAGTTGAGGAATGTTATAAAAAATATTAGGGAAAAAATAATTAAATTAGGTGGAAAAGTTGTTTTTAATTCTAAGGTAACTGACTTTATTATAAAGAATGAAAAAATAGAAGGTGTAATAGTAAATAATATAGATGCATATTATTCAAATCAGGTTATTTTAGCAATAGGCCATAGTGCTAGAGATAGTTATGAAATAATATATGAAAAAGGAATTCAATGCCAAGCAAAAGGATTTGCCATGGGCTTAAGGATTGAACACAAAAGGACTATGATAGATAAAAGTCAATATGGGAAGTATTGTGACCATCCATTTTTAAAAGCTGCAAATTATCAGCTTACTTTTAAGGATTTTGAAAATAAAAGAGGTGTATATACATTTTGCATGTGTCCTGGAGGAAAGGTAGTAGCCTCGTCATCAGAACAGGGTGGTGTGGTTGTTAACGGGATGAGTAATTATGCAAGAGATGCTGAAAATTCTAATAGTGCAATAGTTGTTACAATCACTCCAGAAGATTTTAACAACAATCCTATAGAGGGAATAAAATTTCAAAGGATGTACGAAAAACTAGCTTATGATATAGGCGGAAAAAATTATAACGCTCCAAGTCAGTTGTTAGGAGACTTTCTTAAAAATAAACAGTCAAAAAAGTTTGGAGAGATCAAACCGTCTTATAGACCAGGTGTTGAATTAGTAGAATTATCCTGTTGTTTGCCAAATTATGTAGTGAAATCTTTAAAAAATGCTATACCACATTTTAATAATAAATTAAGTGGTTTTAATACTTATGATGCAATACTTACTGGGGTGGAGACAAGAACTTCATCGCCTTTTAGAATTATGCGCAATAATGAAACTGGACAATCAAATAATATAATCGGTTTGTATCCTATTGGAGAAGGAGCAGGTTATGCAGGAGGAATAATGAGTGCATCGATAGATGGTATAAAATGTGCATACAAGATAATTGAAAAATATGAGTAGGTAGTATATTAATATTGAATAAAAAAAAATGTTGTTATATAATTTAATAGAATAATTGTCGGGAGATGAGTTAAATGAACATTAAAATTACAAAAATAAAAAATGCTAAAGAGAAACCTGATGAAAGCAATCTCTCCTTTGGTAAAAAATTTACAGACCATATGTTTGTAATGGATTATAAACAAGATGATGGCTGGTATGATCCTAGAATAGAACCATATGGTCCTTTGCAATTCGATCCTTCTTCTATGGTGTTTCATTATGCACAGGAAACTTTTGAAGGATTAAAAGCATATAAAACTTCAAGTGGGGATATACAGTTGTTTAGAGTAAGAGACAATATCAACAGGCTTAATAAGTCTAATGAACGAGTATGTATTCCTAAATTGAACGAGGAAGAAGTATTTGAGGCTATAAAAGAAGTAGTGCTATTAGATAAAGAATGGATACCTAAGACAGAAGGCACATCACTATATATTAGACCATTTGTAATTGCTACAGATCCTTACATAGGAGTAAGACCTTCGTCAACATATAAATTTATGATTATTTTATCTCCAGTGGGAGCCTATTATAAAGAGGGATTAAACCCTACAAAGATATATGTAGAAGATAAGTATGTTAGAGCAGTATCAGGAGGGACAGGAGTAGCTAAAACTGGAGGGAACTACGCGGCAAGCCTAATTGCTCAAGTAGAAGCGAATAAAAAAGGATATGCTCAGGTTTTATGGTTGGATGGAATTGAGCGAAAATACGTTGAAGAAGTAGGTACTAGCAATGCTTTTTTTGTGAAAGAAGGAAAAGTCTACACAGCACCACTTTCAGGGAGTATATTAGGTGGAATCACAAGGGATTGTGCTATTAAACTAATAAAAGATTGGGGAATGGAAGTAATAGAAAAAAGATTTACAATTGATGAAGTGTTTGAATGGCATTCGCAAGGGGTGTTAGAAGAAGCTTTTGCTACAGGTACTGCTGCTGTAATATCGCCTATTGGACAACTGGGTTGGAAAGGGAAAGATATTATATTAAACAATAATAAGATAGGAAATATTTCTCAAAGACTTTACGATACAATCACGGGAATACAATATGGAAATATAAAAGATAAATTTAATTGGATAAGTGTTATCTAGTAATAGTAAAAACCTCGGGGATATTTTTAAATATTTCTGAGGTTTTTTTTATTATTGCAGTGATTTATGATTAAGAATTAGCATTAGGGATACTATTAACCTTATGTAATTTTATTCTAAAAGTACATAATAAAGTAGTATAGACGATGCTAAAAATGATTAATAATATTTGGTATAGCAATTCATCTTTTGCAATGTCATAAAAGCCTTTAATTTGCATGCATTTAAGAATTATACCATGTGTAACATATGGATATAGGGTGTTTTTTCCAAAATTAGAATAGAACATTTTTTTTTCTGGAATTAGTAGAAAAAAAGTTAAAGAAAAAATAATTTGTAATATGTAAACTACAAGTCTATAAAAACCGGCGTACCAAACATCAAAGCCCATTGCTTTGTATGACTGGTATCCATATAATAAACTTCGATTAATAATTGTATTATCATTGTATATAAATATTGCAAGACAGATACAAAAAAATACAATTAAGTATTTTAGCTTGCTATTTTTTAAATATAGTAACCATTCTTTTTTTCCATAATAACCGAATGCAAAAAAGGGCATAAAAAACATAATTCTAGAAGCAGATAGAAACCTTCCAAAGGCAGTGTCATATCCAATTAAAATACCTAGAATAATCGAAATAAAGATAAAACTTTTAATATCTTTAAGGTAAGGAAATACAATATACCAAGAAATTAAAGCGAATAAAAACCAATATGTAAAATATGGATTAGAATATGTTAACTTGATAGAGGCATAGTTCATAAAATACTTAATTACTATAAAATATATTGTTTGAACTATTATGTATATCTTAGTATATTTAATTACAGCTTTACTTATATTTTTTGTTCGTCTCATAAAATAGCCAGTTATAAAAATAAAACATGGCATATGAAATAGATACATTATACTATAAGCGGTAAATATTATGGAGGAAGATTTAATAAGAGGTTCAATAGCATGCCCTAAAACTACAAATAAAATCAATAGATATTTGCAATTATCAAAATAACTATCCCTGTCTTTAGATTTTAACATATATAAGTTCTCCTTAAATACTTACTTAAAATTTGATATAATAAAGTATATACAATATTATGCCAATATGCAAGAAAGCCGGATTCATTAATCCGGCATATCTATATTAACAGCTTCTAAAGGATTGCCTTTAAGCCGCTGGTTGTTTAGATTATTTTTACTCTATAATTTTCAAGCCAATAGTTTACTTGAATCAAAAATGCAATAATCTGTGGGCCTGTCATTAATTGACCATACCAAGGTGCTTTAAAAATAGAACCACTTGTTTCTATTATATTATTAACATATTCAATATCAATTATATCCAAGATAGGAGAACTATTATTATTAAGAATATTTTTCATTTTATTTTTTACTAGTTCAGTATATAGTGGGTTGTGAGTTTTTGGGTAAGGACTTTTCTTCCTGTTTACAATGGTTGCAGGCAAATAATCTTTAAATGACTCTCTTAATAACCCCTTTTCTCTATTATTAAGTAATTTGTACTTAGCAGGTATATTAAAAGCGTACTCGACTAATCTATGATCTGCAAAAGGAACTCTGACTTCAAGGCTGTTTCTCATGCTCATTCTATCTTTGCGATTAAGAAGGGTTATCATGAACCATTTAATGTTTAGATAGAACATATTTCTGATTTTTTGATCTAACTCAGATTCGCCATCTAATTTAGGAACTTTCGAGAGAGTGTTATTAAATTTATCAGCAACATATTCTTCGAGAGGTAATTTTTTTAAGTCCTTATTTAAAACATTTAGCCTATAATTAATAGACTTAGCCCAGGGAAAAGTATTTGAGTATAAATCTTCTTTCCGTGTATACCAGGGGTAACCTCCAAAAATTTCATCTGCACATTCTCCTGATAAAGCAACTGTAGCATATTTTTTTATTTCTTTACAGAACAGGTATAAAGATGAGTCAACATCGGCCATACCTGGAATATCCTTAGCTTTCATAGAATCATATAATGTAGCAGCTAAATCCTCTTGTGTTAAAATAATATTTAAATGGCTGCTATTAATGAAATCTACCATCTCATTAATATATAAACTATCAGAATTAGGTTGATACAAACTTGATTTAAAATATTTATCATTATCACTATAGTCTACTGAAAAAGTTTTTAAACTGTCCATATTATTAGAAGCTACAGTAGAAATAATACTTGAATCTAATCCACCTGATAAAAAAGTACATAGAGGCACATCACTTATTAATTGCCTTTTAACAGCATCTATTACCAAGGATTTAGTATGTTCTACTGTTTCATTTAAACTTTCTTTATGTTCTAAAGCTTCTAATTGCCAATATTCCTTAATTTTTAAATCACCATATTTATAAGTCAAGTAATTTGCAGGAGGAATTTCATGAATGTTTTTAAAAACCCCAGATCCAAGGTTTGTTGCAGGCCCTAATCCGAAAATTTCAAGCAAACCCTCTTTATCTATTGAAGCCTCTATATCAGGATGGGCTAGTAATGCTTTTAATTCTGATGCAAATAAGAGGGAAGAACCTAACGTAGTGTAGAACAATGGTTTAACTCCCAATTGATCTCTTGCTAAAAAGATCGATCTATTATTTTCATCCCACACACAGAAAGCAAAAATACCGTTTAAATGCTTAACACAATCTTCTTTCCATTCTATGTAAGAAGTTAAAAGAACCTCTGTATCTGAGTATGAATCGAAAGTATATCCTTTTAAGGATAAACGGTCTCGCAACTCTTCGGTGTTGTATAATTCTCCATTATAAATAACTGTGTATTTATTGCAACCTATGACTTTTGTCATAGGTTGCTGACCTCCTTCGGGATCTATTACTATTAATCTCCGGTGCCCTAAAAGAACATTTCTATGTATATAGGTTCCATAGGAGTCTGGTCCCCTAAATCTTAAGGTATTCATCATATTATTAATAATTATACTATAAGAAGATATATCTTCATTAGTATTAATCCAACCAACGATACCACACAAATAAATCACCTCATCATTAATTGATAACTCAATTATTAGTATATGTATATATTATTAAGTTTGATACATTTAATTTATTAGACACTATTTATAATAAGAATGGTTTTTAACTATTTGAGTACATATGCAATTAGAGTTTTAAGGGTTAAATAATTATTAAATATGTATAGAATATAACTATATATAGCTATATATAGTTATATAAAAAAAATGAGGTTATTGACAGGTTTTATCTCAAGAAAAAATATTATCAAGAAAAATTATAAATGTTAAATTTCTGTTCATATAAAGATAAAGCACTTACTTGTTGTGCATATATATAGCATAATTCATTATTATGAGTTGGATAGATGGCGTAGCAAATATAATGGTTGGAAAAAAGTTTATTCTAGAAGTATGAATTGGGAGGAAAATTAATATAAAAGATTCTAATTTAATTCTAATTTTCTATTAATATTATTACTATAGTAAAGTTATACAATTGTATTAGGTAGATTATAAAAAAATAGAAAAGGTGTGAAAAAATTGGAACTCATAATGCTTTTATTTATAATATTAGTGGGATTAATATCTTTATCATTAGGAATAAAGATTTTAAAATTCATATTAGGATTGTGTATGCTAATTGTATTTGTAATATGTATAATATCAGGAATTATTCCATTAGCAATATTAGCATGTATAGTATTAATCATTTTTGTATTAATAAAAGGTATTTTTGCATAAATAGAACTAACATACAAAAGTAGTGTTTTAATAAGTTATTTATGTCAACAGTAATAGTGATTAAAAACACTGATGAATGCTGTGATGACTTTACCAGTGAATACTTAAGTATAAAAATTTAGCAAACTATATTAAAATAATTGTATTTTATATTATAGATTACTAGAATATATGACATACAATATATAAATATGACATATAACAAGGCTCTATTATTGCATATAAAATGGAATAAAGTTAGTTTTAATGTAGACAAATTATAAAAGAGTATGTTAAAATTAAAATATATTCATAAACACCATAAAAATTAGCCCTTCATTCGTTTATAAATTTTTATGTGTTTGTGGAGCTATTTCCCCGTAGCCCTTTGTATAAAAGGGCTACTTTTTTTGAGCTAATTCTCATAATACTATTCTAAAATATTATAATCTTTGAATTAACATTGAGATAGTATATACAAT
>JBMNCR010000111.1:0-1162 GCA_049366695.1 Eubacteriaceae bacterium | reverse complement strand
ATACGGGATCCACAAAGGAGGGAATATCAGAAGTACTTTCATAATTTTACCCTCATTTTAATTTCTATTTTTTGATTATAACAACCATAATCGACTTAAACAAGGTATTGAAAGATACTTTTTATAATCATGCAATATAATACCTATAACCTTAATATTCTTATATTGAGTTTGGTAAAAAAATATTAATAAAGTCTTTACATCGGATATAAATTGTATTATGATTCTATCGAGTATTTTATGTATTTTAACAATTTCAATACTTATTCCTACCCAGACTAATTTAAAGTAGTTTATCGGGAAGATTATAAGTAATGGATACTCAAATAAGAGGATTCTCTAATTTTGAATCTACTTTCGCAACAACTTCTCATACAGAACAGAGAAGTGTACCCCCCTTTATTAAAGACGAATGGTATAAATACATTATTCATAACGCCACAGAAGGTTTCTTTATTACAGATTTAAAAAGCAGATTTCTGGATGTTAACGATGCATTCTGTAATATGTCTGGTTATAGCCGTGAAGAATTACTACAGATGACCGTATATGATATCGATATTGAATGGGATGGCTATCAAAAAAACATTGCTTTACAGCAAAAAATGAAAAATGGTTTAAACAAAATAATACAAACATCACAAAATATATCGTTGAAAGATAGCGGTCAATTTGTTGAAGTTAAACATAGACGAAAAGATGGGCAGATTATTGATATAGCAGTAAGTGTAAGATATATCGATGTTATGGGCGGTATTTTATTTCATTTTAATAGGGATATTACTCAACAAAAACACGTTGAAACATTGTTAAAATTTTCAGATGCTGCATTAAAAGCTATACGAGAAGGAATAGTAGTTACCGATTTGGAATTTAATGTATTAAGCTGGAATGAAGGAAGTGAGAGAGTATATGGAATAAAAACATCTGAAGCGATAGGGAAAAAGTTTTTCGATATAATTGAAGTTCTTTATCCGTCAAAAAGAGAAATCGACAATCATTATAATAATGTGTTTAAGTGTGGCTATTCACACTCAGAAAATTTAATAAGAACCAGTTCTGTTACGATATGGGTTGATGTTTCAACTCATTTAATACAGAATGAAAAAGGGCAAAATCAAGCAATATTATCAATCATTTCTGATATTAATGAACGGAAGAA
>JBMNCR010000110.1:0-4196 GCA_049366695.1 Eubacteriaceae bacterium | reverse complement strand
ATACCATACGCATGTAGATGTGAGAGGCAATACTGCTAGATGGTAATAAAAACAGTGCTACTCTTGTGTAAGTAGCACTGTTTTTCAGATAATATAAAGTGCCAATTTCGTGCCATTTTCGTGCCAAAATATAAAAAACGTGCCAATAAACGCAAGAGTATACTTATGACCTAAACACTAAAACCTAGATATATCAACGCAATCACAATATACAAATTTCAAAAAAACACAATTCTTTGGTTTCCTAAACTGTGGGCCGGATGTTCGAATCATCTCGGGTGCACCAAAAAGTATAAAGTAGATCTTAAAATTAGTTCTTATTATAGAAGAGCGAAAATTTAAGGTCTTTTTTTGATTGGTTTTATACTCATAGTATATGTAATGGTAAAGATTGGTAAATAATGAAAGTGTTTTTTAAAAACTTAAATTATTATATAATGTAGATAATAGTCGAATTATAGGAGAATTTGGGGAGGCATGATTCAAATAAAAATAAAAAAGATTCCGTTTTTTATGATTGCACTTTCAATTGGAGTGTTTGATATTATTACTGATTATTATATAGATCAACATTGGCATAGGCTTATTTGGGTCGTAGAAATTGTTATATTACTAGTAATAGCATTTAAACTAAATGAATTTTTCAATGTATTAAATGCGAAAGTATATATCGATCCTCTAACAGGACTTATGAATCGTTTGTATTTATATTTTAATCTAGAAAGGAAACTTGAGAATAGACATAAGTACATATCTTTACTGATGTTGGACATAGATAATTTTAAAAGTATTAATGATTCATACGGACATTTAGAGGGTGACAAAGTATTAATCGCTATCTCAAAAATAATTAACCAAAATATAACGGACGAAGATTTTGTAGTAAGATGGGGTGGAGAAGAATTTATAATTGTATTAAACAACATTTCAGGAAAAGCTGCATATTTCGTAGGTCAGAGAATAAGAAAAGAAGTAGCAAGAAAAAAATTTACTTGTGATGAAAAAACATACACTGTAACAATGAGTATAGGGATTGCGTCGACAAAATCTCAAATAAGTGTCAATGATTTTGTTTACAAAGCAGATAAAGCATTGTATAAAGCCAAAGAAAAAAAGAATGCAGTAGAGTATGATGCTAATGGTTAATACAAAACCCACTGGGTATATATTTTATTAGTCTACAAAAGATAGTAATAATTTATTAATGAGGTGTTTTGGTGAAAAATGACCGGAAAAATGAAAAAAAGAGTCATTTATTTATAAATAAAGAAGTAAAACCTAAAAAAGAAGCTATGAGGATAACAATTATATATATAATTGTGGGTATATTATGGATACTATACAGTGATAATCTTCTGAAATTATTAGTAAATGATCATGAAATATTTCATAAAATACAAACTTACAAAGGAATAGCATTTGTACTAGCAACTGGTCAAATAACATATTTATTAATATATAAAAGGATGGTATTGCTTAAAGATGCAGTAAAAGAATTAGTTGTAAATTACAAAGAAGTGGTTTCTGCTAATAAAGATTTAGTAGGTGCAAAAACAAAATTACAAGAGCAAAATATTAAATTAGAAAAAAGTATGGATGCCGTTAAAATAAGTGAAGAAAGATATGAATTAGTTGTAAATGGATCTAACGATGGTATATGGGATTGGGATATAAAAAATGATATTTACTTATTTTCTTTATATAACATAACTAGTAAATACAAAGGGAAAGAAAATACCACAAGAGAAAGTTGGGAAAACTTAATTCATCCTGAGGATAGAGAAAAAGCAATATTAAAAATTAATAAATATTTACAAGGCAAAAAAACCACATATGAAAGTACTTATAGACTATTAGTCGAAGAAGAGTATTTCTGGATATTAAGCAAAGGAAAAGCGAAATGGGATGGAAATGGTAATCCAGTTCGAATGGCAGGATCTCATACGGATATTACAAAATATGTAATACTACAAGATCAATTAGAAAAATTAGCATATTATGACACGTTAACAGGTCTGCCTAATAGAACTATGGTAAATGAACAATTTGAACAAGAATTGATTAAAAGTCAAGAAGCTTATGTATTATATTTAGATATAGATAATTTTAAACAAATAAATGATTCAGTGGGGCATATTTCAGGAGATGAATTATTAAAGAAAATATCAAAAATGTTGTTGCATTTGATAGCACCTCCAAAAACAATAGCTAGATTAAGCGGGGATGAATTTTTAATTATCTTGCCAGATGAAGAAGATGTAGAATGGATAATGGAAATGATTTTAACTAATTTGAGGCAACCTTTTTATATAAAAAATTTAGAATTTAATATATCTGCAAGTATTGGAGTAGCAAAATATCCACAGCACGGAAATGATCTAAACACATTATTAAAAAATGCAGATACGGCAATGTTTCATGCAAAAGAAAATGGTAAGAATAAATACTGTTTTTATAATCTTGAGATGGAAGTTAATACTATTAAGCATATTCATATGATAAATGAAATAAAGCATTGTATTAATGAAAGAAATTTTGAGTTATATTACCAGCCAATAATTGATTTGGCATCAGGTGAACTTGTGGGGCTCGAAGCCCTAATACGCTGGTTTCATAAAGAAAAAGGAGCAATTTCACCTTCATATTTTATACCTCTAGCTGAAGAAACAGGATATATAAAAGACATAACAAATTGGGTTTTCAAGACTTCTTTAGATCAAAAAAGTATATGGGAAGAAAAGTATAATATTAGTCTAGAAATGTCCATAAATTTATCTAGTAGTTTAATGAACAAAGAATTTATAAGAGAAAGCCCGATTTTTAATATGAAAGATATCAGAGGAGTTCAGATAGAAATAACTGAAACTGCAGTCTTAAAAGATATAAATAAATCTTTGAAAGCAGTACAAGAATTAAAGGATATGGGTGTAACAATAGCTTTAGACGACTTCGGCACTGGTTATTCTTCATTAACTTATTTGAAAAAATTACCTATAGATGTATTAAAAATAGATAGAGAATTTATAAAAAATATCCAGGAAAAAAAAGAGGAAGTTATTATTGAAAATGTAATAAGGCTTGCCCACGATTTGAGTTTAAAAGTTATAGCTGAAGGAATTGAGAATAATGAACAACTAAACTATTTAAAAAAACATCACTGTGATTTTGGACAGGGATATTTACTTTGCGAACCAGCATCAAAAGAAATTATTGAGGGATACTTATCTAACAACAAGTTATTTCTATAAAAACTTTATAATGGGAGGGTTATTATGTATGATGAAAAACTCAATAAAGAATTTTTAAAACTAATTCAAGATCATAATTTGGTTAAAAAATTATATCAGTTAATGAGGATAGTTGATCCTATCAATAAAAAAGTTGTTTATCAAAGTGGTTGCGATGTAGTTGAAAAAAATGAAAATTGTTATAAGTTTTGGGCTACAAATACTATGTGCGAAAATTGTGTTAGTATTAGAGCATATAACGAAGATGATGCTTATTATAAAATCAATTATGCAAATGACAATATTTTTTTGCTTACAGCAATACCCATTATAATGACTGGAAAAAGGTTAGTTTTAGAATTATTTAATGATGTTACAAATAGTATGGAAGTAGAAAGCAAATCATATATAAAAAATAAAAGTAATAGTGAGATACAGAATATTATTGAAAATTTAAATGTATTAGTTGTAAAAGATTCGCTGACAGGAGTTTATAACAGACGTTTTATTGAAGAGAGATTACCAATAGAAATCAATAAATACAGCAAAGAAGAATCTACAGTATCGATAATAATGACGGACTTAGATGATTTTAAATATGTAAATGATACATATGGACATGTTGTTGGAGATGAAGTAATTAAGCAATTTGCAAAAATAATAAAACAATGCATACGAAAAGAAATCGACTGGGTTGCTAGGTACGGTGGAGAAGAAATTTTTGTATGTTTACCAAACACGAATTCACAAAAAGCATATGAAATATCGGAAAGGATAAGGAAAACTTTAGAGGAATACATGTTTGAAGTACAAGGTCAAAGATTTAATGTAACAGCAAGTTTCGGAGTATGTAGTTTAGAAAAAAAAGTAGAAATTAAAGAGTTTATTAAATGTGCTGATGATAAATTGTATCAAGCCAAAAGCAATGGAAAGAATCAGACGGTGATGTGAAAAAAGTTGGAAAGATGG
>JBMNCR010000109.1:0-50758 GCA_049366695.1 Eubacteriaceae bacterium | reverse complement strand
CGAATACATCTTTAAATAGCTTTTCATCTATTTTACCTTCCATCATTTCTTCTTCACCCATCCAATTATTAAAGCCGTCAATATCTGCAAGTCTATTTTTTCTATCAGCTTCTAAGGCTTCGGAAAGTTCGCTAACGCACAACATTAATAGAGTTCCTGTCTCTCGCTCGCTATCCCAAAAACCTTTGTTTTTAGCTGCGGCGTGTACTTGGCTGGCAGCGTCATTAAGCCCAGTGCATAACAAGCTGTCATAAGTCATTTTGCTATCTTTTTTCATCTTTAATCTGTATTTATAAGTTTGTAATTCTAATCAAGTTACGTGCTGTTCGTAAGGCAAAACGCCTCATACAGCATCTACGTTAGGTGTTATTGCCTCGGAAACGCCACAGCCATTCATCTGCTTTTTTAATAAATTCTTCATGCGTTCCTCCTGGGTACTTAACTCCTGTAATTGGGTGTATCATTCCATAAGCCTTTAAGTGCTGTATTATTTCGGCTGCTTGGGTTAACTCGGAAGCAACAACACCTAACAATGCGTCATACGCCATTGGCTTAGTGGTTTCTTGTACTGTATTTTCTTTTTTCATCTTGTATATGTTTTTGAAGTTTTGTAATTATAATCAACACGCCAACAGGCGCATACGCTCACCGTTGTAGTGCATTAGTCCAACTCACATTCAAACAACCTGTATTCTAAGTTATGACCTATGTATCTCGCCATAACCTCAGTATCGTTTCTTAATATAGCCCCTATTAATGGGTCACAATTCCAATCAGTTACTTTTTTCTTAACCTCCTGAAATGTAGGCTTATTTGCAAATCTTCCCAATATATTAACTTTAGGGTGGTTGCTATATTCAATGTGTTCTATTTCTTTCAATATCCATATACTTCCCATCGCTAAAAATTTTAATTTATTTATTCTAGTATCAAAGTTTATTTGTAAGTTAGTTTAAACAGTACTTACAAATTCCGTTAAAATTTCAATTCGTAAAGTTTATTATTAATCCTATTCTTAACTACTTTTAAAGCTATGATAAATGATGAAATACTTATTTCTTCGTAGTTTATATCATTTTCATAGAATTCAATATTATTAATAGATAGCTGAATACCTTGGCTATGTCCCCAAAAATCAACTTTAATACAGTTTTTTTCGTCACTAAAAGCAACTAAAGATCGCGTGCCTTTTTGTCTGAATACTTTTTTAATTTTCATATATTTTTTAGTTTAATTATTAATAAATATTTTCACCTCTTAAATAAGCTCTGTTTAATGATTCATTAATTTCTAAATTAACATTATATAAACTTCTTAATTTATTTATTTCTTCATGAAAATCAAAGAATAATTTTTCTTTGTAAGCTTTTAAATCAGCATAACATCTTCTTAATGCACTTGATAAATTAAAAGCAATACCTTTTTTAACTAAAGCATGTGCACGTTTAAAAATCTTTGATCTTTCTTGTCTTGTTATCTTTAGTATATTTTTTTCTTCGTTAGTCATGATGTTTGTTTTTAATTACATTACAAATATATACATTATTTTCTTACTACAAAACTAGAAACAAATAAATATTAATAAAATAGATTATTTATAATTAATACAAATAAAAACCCCTTACCGGAGAGATAAGGGGCAAACTAATTCGAATTATATATTAATAACTAAAACTAAAACAATTCAAAGTTAACTTTTTTTACCAAACAATCTAAACTTCTTCTTTTCTTTTTTCAGGCTATTATCTTGTTGCACTTCAGTAGTTGAATATGTTGAAATATCGTTATTCTCGCCTTTGTTTTTTATCTTACCAATCTTATTATTAACTATTGTTTCTGGTTTATCTAAAAACTCTTTATATGTGAATAATCCAGCAACAAAAAGCAAAGCAGACCACAAAAAAAATCCTATTTGTTTTAAATAATTCATTCTGAAAAGAAGTTAGTTAAGAATTTTCCTATTACTCCGAATAACAATGCGGATATAGTTAACAATTTCATGTCTCCCAAAGCTCCATATCCTGCAATAAAAGTGCTTATTGATAATAGCGAATCGCCTAATTTTCTCCATTTTTTAGGCGTTGGTTTATGGTAATTACTTAGTATGTTCATATTTTTTCAATTATAGTTAATTCAAAATCATTTAATCCTACTAATTTATAAAGTTTATCCATAGCCTTTTTACTGTTTGAAATATCAGGCTTCCCATCTTTATCTAAATCAACTAAATTACTACCTAGTAATATACAACCTAAAGAATGATAATAATAATTTCCTGAGTGAATTAATATACCACTTCTTCCAGGAACATCTGGCAATCTGAATGAATCAGGATGAGCTTTTGTATTGTTTGGAATTACTTTATAAGTTCCTTCTGGTATGCACGATTCGTTTTTCTTATTATCTAACCATGCTCTCTCTAAAGTGTAGAATCTTGCAAGTTCATAGTTACCATCAAAAAGAGTAAATTCTCCTATGGTTCTATCTTCTTTATATGTTCGTTTTAAAATCGCTGATTTCATAATTAAAACATTTTAAATACAAATGTAATTAATCCAGTGGCTATTCCGGCACTCAAAAATGAAATTATTCCAGCTTTCGTTTTTAAAGAAGAAACTTCTTTTGATAAATAATTAACTTCTTTTCGCATCTCAACAAAGTCAGATTTCAAGTCTTTAACCATTCCGATTATAATATCTTCCTTGTCCATAAATTCTTTTATTTTAACAATTCTTTTATCAATTTCTTTAATCTTATCCCTGTATGTGTAATAATATACGAAATATGCAGCAATAAGCGGGATAATAATGTACATTTCTTATATCCAATATAGGTTAGTGTTACTACAAATATAATGAATATAATTTGCAGTATATCGGATTGTATTGATTGTGTTTTGATTAAGAATTTAATATTCAATTTGAAAAGGCCGTTAATCTCTTGAAATACCTCTAAAACATTCCAAATTACTAACCCTAAATAAATACCTTTTGAATCAATATTTGTTTCTTTTTGGTAAAGAAAAATTGAAGGAAGAAAAGAAATGTAGCCTATTTGGGTGAAGAAATAATAAAGCATCATTCCCCATGTATAAATACTATGATGCTCATTAGGAAATAATTTAATGATAACCTCCGATATAATAACGAAGGCTACCATTAATAGTGCTTGCCAATTATTTTTTATGAATTTTATCATTTTGTTGGAGGTGGCAATTCTGGTTCAATAGGTTTATTTTCATCTTCTTCATTTAACACCCATTCTCTAATCTTCATAACTATACTTTTAAATTAAACATATTCAAAGGTATCAAAAACACTAATATTAACTATAAATATTTCAAAATATTACATATATTATTTCTCTTATTAACAAAAAAGATATTCCTCCCAAAACAGTAGCAAAGAAATCCTCTTTGTATAATTGATTTTTTGCAATGTGCCTTTTTGAAAATCGGAATGTAACTTTAAAAATATTGCAGCATTTACAAATTGAATTCTAATTTTTGAACTTTTTCATGTTGTTTTAAATGTTAAATTTAAATTGTACATATCTTAATATGCCTGTTAATTCAACTGACGATGGAACGGTATCCCCCCACCCACTATAATAATCGAATGGGAATTTATCTATTGCCAATTCAGTAGGGGCAGTACTAGATGTTAGTATTTCAGAAGGTTGCGTTGAAAAATTTTCTTCTAATTGTATATCCGTGTACTCATTCATGTCAAATACTGGGCTAATCCATGAACCTTCTTGACTTGAATCAATTTTAATAAGTTGATTGTTTACTACTGTAACATTTTGCAATGTTCCCCATTCCCATTTTATCTGATTGGGAATATCTATATTTTTGTTATATGTTTTATCAGGATCAATATGCCACAGCCTATTCCCGCCAATAACAGAACCGTGATAGTATTCGTCAGAATTAAACCACAGTGTCTTATCTGTTGGGTCTATTGCCAAACCTTCATTGACTGTTCCAGCACTTAATGTGAATGGAAAACTTTTTAATAAATTGCCGTTTAAATCGTACTTCTTTTTCGCGTTTACTGCATTTATCCATATCTCGCCCGTATTATCATTATAACAAACACCCTCCTCAGCTCCTATGCCTGATATAGTATCGTAGAGTGAAAGTGTATTAGCGTCGTAATCAGGCGTCCATATAAATATAGAGCCATTGCCGTCATAACTACAAAAGAATTTATCAATAGCAGGCGAATAATACACCATTCCGGGGTTAGGTTGCGTTGATGAAAATAGTAATGTGAATAAGACATTATTTAAAGAATCTTTCGCAACCAATCCCCCTGTTGTTAATTGGTAATATCTAAGGTTAACAGGATCATAAGCTATGCCCTGCGTACTTATATTTGGAATTTCTTCGATTAAATTATAATTCCTATCATACACTCTAGTCCCTAACTGACTAGAAGGGGTACAGGCCACTATTATATAGTTGTTATTTCGATCATAAGCTAACCCAGTATTTGCATTCAAAGTACCTTCAGTTTCATCAGGCGCAACAGCTTGCAAATCAATAACATTGAATCCATCATAAGCATCTCCTAAGTATGACCAATCAACTGAATTATAATTTATAGTAATTCCACTTAATGAAGATGAATTATTTTCATCATTCATTAATTCATCTTCAAGTAATGCGAAAAATATACCTCTCATTATTGGAAATGTTTTATTAATAACGAATTTCTTACATTGTCTATATCACCCTGTGTTACTTCGTCAGCATTTAATATCACAATATCATAGAATTTTCCTTGAGTCCCTGCCGTTAATTCGGGTCTATTAGCTAATCTCATTTCTGAGATATTAAGAGCGTCTAAAGTGCCAGTATTTGAATTACCTAATTCATTTCTATAATAAGAAGACGCTCCGTTGATGTATGCCTCATATAATTTCTTCTCACCGGCAACAGCTCCACCTGGATAAGATAATGACTGACCGCTTCCGTATGTATAAAGTTGGCTTTGTTGAACCAAGAAGCGAGCTGTACCATTAGCATCTAGAAGTCTATTTAGAGCCGAAACAGAATCTAAATTAACAACTACAAATACCACTAAGTTAGCCGTTGACGCAATTGTATAGCTCATAATATCATCTGAACCATCCGTCTGAATTGCATCAACATTAACCGTTGGTTGTGAAGCTTTTGTATTTTGCACAAAATGCCTTGAATTCCCTGATAAATCCAACCATTGTTCTACTGAAACAGGCGCCGTCTCATCTAGTACTATATTGTTAGAATCGTCTGGGTCTGTGTGATAGCTAATTAATTTAGTAGTGCCTAAATCGGGTACATTAAAAGCGCCTTCTACTGGCCCTTCAATATCCGATTCATATGTACTGCCAATTCTTGTTCCTGTTGATGCCTTGGGTGTTATTTCAAGAATCAGGTAGAATCCAGCGTCAGCTTCCTGTAGTGTATAGTTTTTTGCAGTCCCACCAGTAGAGCCTTGCGCTAAAATAATTCCGTTTATTTTATTTTGAGCATCTAGCAAACTTGAATATTTAGTCAATTTGTATGACGAACCAACGGTAGTCGTATCTTCTAAATCATTTTCAACATCACTATAGCTGTAGGCTAATTGTATAATTGCCCCTGGTGTCAATCCGTTCGGGGCAAGAATAGCGACTGTATTTGCAACTGGAGCATAATTACCATCTACTATTTTTTTAAATTGTTTAATAATAGCATAAGCATCGCTGTTGTGGGAATAGTACATAAAAATGTGATTCTCTCCTGCATTATCTAAGTCGCCACTTACTAATATAGCAGCTTTATCAATAGTTAATGAATTAACACCATTGCCAATTATTTTATAAAGCTTTTCAACTCCAAAAACATGACCTGACTCGGCGAGCGTTAATGAAATGTCAGTAGTTTGAGTGTGATTTATCGTTTCTTCTTTGTCAAATGTTATTTCAGATGCGAATAAACCCGATTGGCTTCTTATCGCTTTGGTTATTACTTTATTTTGCACAGCATTTACACTTCCGTCTGATAAAGTACTATCAATGACTCCACCTCCAACTCCCAATAAGCTAACCCCAACAACATCATTCAAAGCAAAATCAGTACCTTTATTCTGAACAGTCATAACTACTGTCCACCATCCTGTGTTATTTGTTACAGAAGTGACTTTGTAATTAGCCCATTTTAACCTATTGCCAATAGCTTTTAAACCTATTATACTATCCGCACTTAAAGCGTTTAAAAAGTCGCCTATATTGCCGTTGTCGTATTCTGTATCAGAAATATACAATTCCGTTGCGCTTCCTTGTGTAGCGTTGTTTATTCTAAATTTTCCAGCTCCTGGATCTGCGGCTGTTATTGTTGTGTCGAATTGAAGTTGTAATGATGTTTGTAAATCATCCAACCCAGCTACAGTAATATCTTTATCCTGCCATGTGATTGTACGATCTGCGGTTAATGATTCAAAATTAAATATAGCTTTGAAAGTTCTGGCAGCATTATAGAACCAATTTTTTAATTCTAATAATAATCCATTAGCTGTACTATTTACTATTGGTACATAGTTTGTTTTACCAGTGTATGAAGTATCAATTACATCTAATAACTCTAGAAATGTATCAATACCACTACCTCCCCCAGCTCCACTACCTCCCCCAGCTCCACCCATAGACCATTTACGCCTATCTTGAACTAAAGTTCCTCCTAATAAATTTATATAAGTACCACTTGCAGCGGTTGTATAATTTAAAGGTATTCTACATATCCTATAAGCTGTATAATAGAAATTATCTGGTACAGTAGTTACTGATTTAGCCCCTATGTCATTTATACAATCTGAATCACTAGAATAAACACCATTTGAAACATTTACAGCCAACATATCTATAACTCCTGTTCCACTTGTAGATATTCCAAAAACTTCTAAAGCAAATCTTGAATTATTAGTTAATAAACTTGTTCCATCTGCTGCATATAATATCTCATTTAAATCAGTTAAGAATTTAATTAATGGAGATGATGGGGTAGTTGAATTATATCCATTTAATAGTAAATAACCGTTAGTATTTAGATTTGATAATACAGAATGTGGCCATAATTGGTACACTAATCCAGATGTATTATTTATATCAAGATTATCTTTTGCAGATGCATTTGTTGTAATAATACAACTACCAGATACTCCTGCTGCATGAGTTACACCATTATACCTCATTTTCTCACGCATAGTTCCTATTAAAGATTTTTCAATGCTATCTTTATAAAAAGCATTAGTAAATCTTTGCATAGGTATAAACATACCACCTGAAGCATGATGAGAAACATCATAACAACACACATAACCAATAAAAATAACACCTCCAACAGGTAACGTGGTTCCTGACTGCATTACTAATTGATTAGTATCACCATTAGGAATAGCATAAATAAAATTTCTTAATGGACTATTTGCCGTTCCTGATGTTAATGCAACTGTAATACCTCCATTTGGACCGGTACCTGATACGTCTAAATCAAAAGTTCTTATTGTTCCATCGATATTGCCATGTAGTTTGCCATCCCAAGGTTCATCTCTAAACCATGTATTTGCATCAGTATTTAATGGATCAGTTGTGTAATCTGTATCTGGCTCTATTCCTGTACTATTTTTGTATGCAGTATATTTGAATCCATTATGATGTACTGAATTATATTTTAAATATGAATTTGATATATTCCATTCTTCTAATAAAGAAAATACTTCACAATACAAAGTTCCTGAATCTTCATATGCATTAAAACCAAACTCATGGAAAAACCCATTCGCAAAAGAACGTGATAATTTTCTATCATTTTTATTTAAAGTTCCTGCATCTAATCCACTTGAATTAATCCAATATCCAGCATCTAATTCAGTTATAAAATCTGTAGAATTAAAAGGTAATGAAACTGTATTTGATAGTATATACAATCCATTACCATATATTACCATTGTAGGGTCAACGGTATAAACACCTGTCGCATATCTACCAAATCCATTGGCGGTTGATTTATTTACTTGTGTCCAATAGCTACCTTCAATAGGGGGCTGATTTAAATTATTATCAACTAACGATTCCCATAATTTACTATTATAAGAAACTATATTACCAGTTGAATAAGTAGTAGTTTGAAGCCATTTATCAGCATTATCAATACCTCCGGCTAATAATGATGTTTTTATTCTTTTTATTGTATTGTCATCAAGATCACGTATTAATACTTCCCCGTTTGCAATTGCGGTTAATATCTCATCGTATTGTCTCCAATCTTTTATTTGTATATTATCAGCCATTATCTCCTATTGCTATTACATTACTACTACCTATTACTACTTTAGATTGTGTTGCTATTCCTATTTCTTCTCCTATACTAACAACATCATCTTGTTGATAACCTCTAGTTACTGTAACAAATGGATTGAAACTATCAAACAAATCTTCCTGTTCTTGTGTCTCTCCATTCACAAATTTAACTAAATTTATTAAAACATTATCCATTCCTGATGCAATGATTATCTTTTCAGCTAAATAAAAAGGTATAGGATCAGTTTCTAATTCTAAATTACGAGTTATTGTTGTTTTTTGAATTATCTTTTTACCGTAATCGGTTGTAAAACTTTCACTTTCTTCGTTATTTGAGCCTTTAATAAATCTACAAGGAATTCTTAAACGTGGTATTATTCCTGTTGTGAAATCTAATCCTGCCGTATTACTTGAATGATGATAATCTATAACATTAGTTCCTATAGTTGATGATAATTTATAAATAGGTTCAGAATGCCAATTCACATCATCATAACGTATATCTTCATCAGTTGCATAAATTTCTAAATGATATATTTTTTTGTTATCTAGTGATGAACCAACTAAACTAAATTCATGAACATTATAATCTTTTTCATTATAATTAGTTTTGCAAATTCCGGTATAATCTCCTGCAAATGTTACATCTAATTCGATACCCCAAATACCATTATCTAAATCATAATATTCTCTTAGTTGCTCAAATGAACCATTACTATTTGTTGTTCCTGTTATTGTAAATAAATTACCATTTACAGCAAATGGATATAATTGTAATGAATAATTTGTATAACTTCCATTTTCTAATGATGTTTCAGGGTCATAAATACTACCACCACCAAAATAAACAACTATTTTTCCTTCATCAGACTGTAAGAAATTACAATCTCTCATATCTTCCAAAAGTATATTTTGTTTAACTAAACTTACAGTAGGTTGCAATACTATATTATTATCGCAATCTAAGACGTCAACGCTTATAGTATCATAATTACTGTTTATTTGAGTTTTAATAGTATCACAATCTGCAATTAATTGATTATAGTCTTTTCTATCAATATTAGGAAACATTCCATTATCAAATAATTCACTCAATAAAGCATTATCCCAATTAGCGATATTATCACAATCAAAATTAGTTTTGTTTACACACCTTAAAGAATTAGCTTTTACAATATCAAAATAAGGTTCTGGTTTATTTATATCTACAGTAATTTCTTCTAATGTGAATTCTTCTGTATATATCGCCCCAAGATTATCTCTAATATAAAAAGTATAAGTTCCAGGTGATACGCTACTAAATGATGTTTTTTCGTACCAATTGGAATTATCTATACTTATTTCTCTTATAGTTGATATGTCACCACTTAAAATGGTTATAACTGGTGTAACTGTATATGTACCATCGCCATTATAATTAGTAGTTATAGAATCTAACGTAAAATAATCTACAGTTTTATAATTAGTTGTTGCTATATCATTATTTCCGTCATTTATATTTATAATTAATTGCGTTCCAATTATTCCATATCTGTAATATTCAATATATAATTCACTTTCTGTTAATCCAGATTTAGGCTGTAGGGTATTTATATCATAAGGCTCAATACCATTAGCTACTGCTATATTAGTTCTTACATATTCATTTCTATTTAATGTATCAGCAGCTTGCACTGTTGTTCCAGTTATTTCAAATTCTGGATCAGGCAATACTGCTTCAACATAATTAAATGTGACATTTGCGCCATTACTTGCTGACCAATTAGAAAAATCATTATCGTAATCAGTAGCATAAATTAATACAGTGTTGCCATTAATTCCAAAATTTAACGTATATGCATAATCGGCGACTAAGGCAGATAGGTAAGTATTTGCCTGTGAAGTTACAGTAGTACCTCTAGTATATTGATATGGATTTGATCTAACTGAATAACATTCTTCATCTACAGTTATAGTTCCACCTAAATTACCATAATCAAAGCTTATTATAGCCCCTAAATCTGAAATATCTGTAAATGTTATTTCTAATCTTGCTACATTTGCCATTATCTATTCAATATTATTAGTTCAAAATCTGCTTTATTTTCTCCTGTCTTAAAGTTAGTGTTATTTATTGTTGTATAGAAATCTATTCCTTTATTACTAGCTTTAATTATTCCGTTTGGATTATTTTCTATTATCTTCCATTCATCTATTGATAATGTTGATTCATCTATAATTATTGTTTCATTAGTCATTATAGCCCTATCAAGATTATCAATATCAATATTATCTTTTTCAGCTATTGATGTTTCACCTGTTTTTGTTGTTACTAAAGTAGTATTTGTTGCTGACTTAGTTAATATTAATTTATCTGTTAAGTTTTTTTGTAAACATCCAGTTATAGAATTACCCCATTCACGCACTATTCTAGCAGGGGTTATACCTAAATTATAAGCTTTATTAGGCTGCAATATTCCTGTTATTTCTTCAAAATCTTCATTTGTTTTTGCGATTACATCTGTTGTACTTCCTTTTTTACATTCTACTATAAAAATATTTTTATCATATTTACCATCTTCTTCAGGTGCATCCGAATACTGTAATCTTCTTTCTATTTCAATTAAATAACCATCTGAATAAGCTTTTAATTGTAAATCTAGTTCATTATCTATTCCTGTTAAAGGAGTAGAATAATTAACTTCTCCATGTACAACATTTAACCCGTTTAAATCTTCTAATTCAACATCTTTAAAACCTACTTTAATAGATGAATATGTCAAATCATCATTTTGTGTTCTTGATATACCTGAGTATCTATCTCTTAAATCTAATATTGTTTGTTGATTAAATGTAGATGCAAATTTCTCTATTCTAAATACTTCTTTATCTCCTTTGTATTCAATAAATGCAGCTAAGTTTTTAAGCTTAATAAAATCCATCAACATATCATTAAATGTAGTGTTTAAAGGATATTCTGTTATAGGTAAATTACGTATCATATATCCATCCATAATGGCTAAATAAGCTCCTTCTCCATCTTGGCTATATCCTAAATCAGTACGGCCAAAATATTCTGAATAAAAAGCATTTTTTTGACCTGTCATTAGCTCAATGTAATGAGTAAAAAACTCATGAGGTAATATACATTTTGATATTGTTGCATCGTAATATTCTTTTGAATTAAAAAATATTGAAGCCCCTCTGGTATATAAAGAGCTTAATCCTGAAACTACTGTATATAATAATAAACTTTCACCTTCTTTAATATCTAATTTAATTGTTTCATTATATATATCACCTGTTGAACTAACTCTATAATCAGGAGCTGAACTTTCACGTAATATTATTTCTTCAATAAAATTGTAATCTGAATCATATCTATAAATACTTAAAGTATAATCTAAAGGTGTAGTGGCAGGGGATATAGCTTGAGCTATGAAAAATTCGAAATCAAAAGTTATATTCAATGTTCTATCTTGATCTGATAATAAATAAAAAAATCTTTCTATATCTGGGTCATTTAGTTCAAATCCTGTATAAACAGGGAAAGGCTGTTTTATGTTATCATCTGATTTATAATTGATACCTAATGTCAATGTATCAATAGGAAATGATGTTAATCTTGTTAAAGTTCCAAAATCTTCATATTCTGTTTCAAAATCAGGATTGCCAACTAACTCACTATTAAATGCTAAAGTTCTATCGTGCATCCAAACTGTTTTTAATAAAGTATTATAATCAGTTGGCGTAGTTCCTTTTAAAGAAGTGTCTAAAGTTAGATTAAGTTTCTTTTTTTCATTATCGCTTATATCCTGTTGAAATTCACTATCAACAAAGTTTAATTCTACTGTAAGTTCATTTTTATTAATCTTTGAATAATCAGCTTTCATAGCATAACCACTACCAATAGTTCTATAACTGAATAAATCTCTATTATCATTACCTACTTCTATTTTTAAAGTAGTAAATGTATTATTACCGTAATTGTCATAATTACGTATTATTCGTTCTCTAATACTTCCTGTAAACTGGAAAGTACTTGTAAATTCCCTTGTTCTACCTCTATATGATTTAGAACGAGTAATAGATGGTTTTAAATCTACCCAATTCTTTACATTTTCAGTTCCAAATGTAACTGCACCATCGTTATCAATTAATGTAAATTTTAATATACTCATTCAGCAAATTTTTTCATATAATAATTATCACGAATTGAAGTACCTTGTGATTTTCTGCTATTAGCAATAGCATTTACTATCTTTTCAGTACCTCTATTTGATGAATCAATTAATCTTTCAATAGCTAAATTCATCATTATTTCATCGTTTCTATTCTTAGTAGTTTCTATATTAGAAATAAGATTATATCTAGTCATTTCATCTAATATTCTACCTGATTTTTCACCGCTTATTACTTGGGCACCTTTATAATTACTTCCTAATATTGTAGGCTCTGTAAATAATTCTACTTTACCTTTATGTTTTACAAATTCAGGCCTTTTTTCTGCTACTTCTCCAAGTCCAGGGAAATTATCAGTTCCTTTATCATATTGAGGTAATGGTTGCGAAGCTATTAATCCAGCTTGCACTGCTCCTGTTGCAATAGTTAAAGCAATAAATGGTATTGCAGCAGGGAATGGAATAGTACCAATTGTTTTAGCAACTCCTAAAGCTGTCTGTATAGCTACTTCAATTAACGCTGCTTTTCTATCTGCTTTTGCTTTTTCAAGTTTTAATTTCTTCTCTTTAGCATCAATTTGTTTTTGCAATTCTTCCCTTTGTTCAGCATCTAATGATTCATTATCTAATCTACTTTGCAATGCATCTATTTCAGCTTGTAAATTATTATCTCTTAAAGTTGCTTGATTTTCGAAATACTGATTAGCTATCTCATAAGCTGTATCATATCCCCATTCCTGCCACATTTGCATTGTTTCAGCTTCTGACTCTGCAATAGCTTTTCTATGTTCGGCTTCTCCTTCAAATTTTCTTGATATAGCTTCTTGATTTTTAGCCCAAGTATCAAACAATTTTTGTGCATTTGCTTCGGCTTCGGCTGTAAATTTCCCTTGAAATTCTGGTGTTTCCGGTCTTAATTCATCACCTCTATCAGTTATTTTAGATGGAGTTTCTTTTACTCTTTTTAATCTTTCAATTTCTTTATCTGCTAAACGAATTGTTTCTTTAGTAATATTATTTAATTGTTCTTTATTTTTGGCTTCTTCATCTAAAAAATCAGAACTATCATCATATTCATAATTTAATTCTTCAACTGCTTTTTTCTCTAAATTTAAATCTTGGGTATATAATTTGACTATTCTATCAACTACTTCTGCATCTGCCCCAGCTTTTAATAAACCTCTTGCTAATTCTTCATTTAAATCTACATAAGATTGAGTTTCAGCATCTAGTTTTTTCCATGATTCAGTTATTTCATCTAAAATAGGTTTTACTTGTAAAATTTCACCATTACTATCTTCAACTCTACCAGTATCTATAATATATTGTAATAATGCATCATCAGCATCTTCAAATCCTCCAACTATTGATCTACGTGCTAATTCTGCTTCTTTACCAATATTAGCAAATTGGTTTAATGCGTTAGTAGCAAATTTAACCATAGAAACTGAAGCCTTTCCAATTGCTGTATCAGTATTATTAATATTTAATACTAATCCTTCCCATGCACTATTTAAAAGTTTTAATTGACCATCCAAAGTATTTAATTGTGTTTCTGCTACTTTTTTTGCTGTTCCTCCTGCATTTTCTAAAGCATTACTTAATTCTTTTGTTTGCTCTGTTGTGTCAGCTAATGCTAATGCTGTAACTGCTGCTCTTTTACCAAATAATTCATTTGCTGTTGATAATTTATCTTGTGAATTATTTATTTTAGCTAATGCCTGTTCTAATGTTAATCCTTGTTTAGCTAATTCAAGATATATATTTCTTAATGATGTAGCTGCTGTACTTGCATCTATACCCCTATCAGCGGCTTTCCCCAATTGAGCAACCATATCTTCAAGACTTATTCCTGCGGCTGCGGCTGCCCCAGCTACAATAGGTAAAGCAGTATTTAGCTTCTCAAATGATAATGCACTTCTTTGTGTAGATAATGTAAGTATATCTGCTACTCTTCCAGATTCTTTAGCTTCTAATTGGAAAGCATTTAATGTAGATGCTACCAATGCAGCAGTTTCTCCTGTTTCAGAACCTAAAGCTAATGTAGCATCTATAATTCCTTCTGTACTTGCAATTATTTCTTCTTCACTCTTACCTAAACGTGCTAATTCTGTTTGTAATTCAGTTACCTGTGTAGCACTAAAAGCAGTTGAAGAACCTAATCTTTGACTTTCACCCTGTAATTTAGTTGTTTGTTTTAATGTTTTCCCTAAAACAGAAGCTAATACAGCATTTTGTTTTTCATATTTTCGTGATATATCAAAAGCAGATTTTATTCCTTTTGCTAATAAATTAAATCCTCCGACTACACCTAAAGCTCCGGCTAGATTTTTAAATCCTCCGACTAATCCAGTTATACCACTCTTATAATTACCTACATTTCTTTGACTTTGACCTAATGTAGAATCTATTTTCTTTAATCTTGAATCTAGCGTATTTACTTCTTTAGCAGCAGTTCTAAACTCTTTACTATTTAAACCAAACTGTAATGCTACATCTTTAGCTTTATTCCTTAATTCTGTTAAACGTGCGCTTTCTTGTTTATATAATGAGTTTAATTTTTGTGTTTCTCGTTGTTCTGCTTTTTGTTGTCTTACTTTTGCTTGAGCTGTTTTTATTCTTTCTCGCTCTAATTGTTCAGCTTTTTTCTGTATTTCTATATTTTCTTTTTGAGCTAAACTACTAGCTTTTATATCTGCCTGTAATTGCTTTTGTGCATCATTATAAGCCTTTATACTTGTGGCTTGTTTAAGTTCTTTATTAGATGCAATTACGATTTGCAAAAACTCATTAGATTTAGCTTTTACATCTGATAATTGAGTAACTAAATCTTTATATGTTTGACCTAATTTTTGAATAAGGTCATTATTTTCTTGAAGTAATTTATTTGCTTTATCGTTTGCCATCTTTTTTCTTTTTAGAAACTTCGCTCATTACTCTGAACTTCTTTGTTAACCAAGCTTTCATCGTAGTTTTATGAATGTCAATATCTTGTTTTATATATGTACTTATACCATCTACTTCATCCCATATTGTTTGTTTTTTCCCACTTGATTTAGTTAGTAATTCAATCTTAGATTTCAACCCCTCTATATCTGTTAGTAATCTCTTACTTTGTTTTATTATTCTAATTAATTCTTGATGAAAATCTCTTTTTTCGTTTATTCTATAACCTAGATTTGCAAGCTCTTTTATAAATTCTTCTTTGTTATTTTCATCATAATATAATTGCTGAATTATAAGTTGAATTATATCATAATCGGCCGATTTTTCAGCTAATTGCTTTTCTGTATCAAATAATATTCTACTCTTCCTATCGTTGTCTATAGTTATTTGACTTACTTGCATAACCATATCATTATAAAAAGGCTCGATAAAAGTTGTATCAACTCCAGGTAATTCTTCATAATCAGAAAGCTTAATTAAATATCTTAAATCTCCTGTTTCATTAGCCTTGTAATAATTATACATAGGTATAAAATCAAGTGATTTATAAATACTTAACTGCTGTTCTTTCAATGAACTTTGCGTTTTTTTCTGCAATTTTTTCAAAAACTTCATTTGCATTTTTTTCAGTTAATCCTAAAACTTCTTCACCATATTTATCAAGTAAGTCAGGCGTTTTTTTATCCGAAGCACCAAATACGACTTCTTTATCTCTTATGTCAACGTCAAAAGATTCTCTAAAATCTCCTTTATCTTTTAAGTCAGGTATTTTGAAACCTTTCTGTTTTGCGTAGCTATCAGAATAAAATGGAGTAATAGGATTATCTAAACTGTTACGACCTTCATCTAATTGATTCCAGTTACGTTTAATCATATCAGTCTTAGAATCTTCTAAATTGTTGATATTAACTAGCTCTAACTTACTAGCTATCTCACTTGCATATTTCAACATATTATCAATAGCTTTCATAACTCAAAGATAATCATTTTATATTATTTAGAATTAATTTAAATAGAGTGCTTTTGTTGTTTATTTTGCATTTATATTTGGAGCGGTTTTATTTTTAGGTTATATTTGTGGTGTTGATTTTAACGTTGATAATAAAATGTAGTAAAGCAACTACGACACTTGAATAAAAGCACAAGCCTAACATGCTTTATTCATTTTATTTATTGTTAGGCATCTTTTAAATTTTTATTATGAGCTACTGTGAAATATGTAACAATCATAATGTAACCTTCACAAAAGTTGAAGGCGGCTATCATTGCAGCGGATGTGATGAAATACAATATGATGATGAAATGGAACGTGACAACATAGAACGAACACTAAGAGCCGCCAAGCGCGGAAAGAGCGAGGGATGGAAGTTATACCCTAATATGGAATTTTTAGGTGAACCAATTGATGATGTGATAGCAGAATATGAAGGCAAATGCCGAGCGTTGGATATAAAAATTTAATTATGCCTAACGTTGAGTGTAAACGCTGACTTTGGCAACGCTAACCCAAGATTAAAGGCACAATTTAACACGCCCAAGTTTGCGTTTGACACATTGTTATAGGGCGTTTTTACTTTATTATTATGATTTACTTATATGAAATAAATATAATGGATGCTGAAACTTACAAAGTAGCACATACCACCCGAAGCGAGGGCAAAAACCAAAAAGATGCAGTTAAGAACTTTAGAAAGGAACAACCAGAGCTACGAGCTAAATACATAGACAAAGGTGGTTTTTGTATTGGCGTGAAAAGAATATGTAAATCTCCATTTCAGTAGGGATTAAATGCCACATAACTCCTTTATAAACTCACATTAACTAAAGCATAATGAATTATATATCAATAAATAAAGCTATTAAATCATACCAATATTACGCAAACCAAAAATAGAATTATGCCCATTTTAACAAAAGAACAACTAAAACAATTCTTAACCGACCATCCTGCTATATCTAAACGCTCATTAAGTTTAGAAGCAAACTTAAATGAAAATGCTATAAATCAGCTTTTCAACAAGTCAAATAGGAATATAACACAGAATATTAGTGATAAGCTTATTAAAGTAATGATTAAATACGGATATAAAGAATAAACACTATTAATTAATTTAAAATTGAAACGATATGAATATTGAAAAACAAGTAAACAGAATCATTAAAACAACTATTAATGATTTAAAAAATGGGAAGTATAAACTTATTTCTATTGGTAAATATGAAAGTAAGTTAAAATACGGTAATAATATTATTGAGATATGGATAGCAAATGAAGAATATGGATGTAAAATTAATTCTAAAGTATATGGAATTGAATTTCCAGAATTTGACAAAGAAACAAAATCTATTATCTATAAATTAGCTACTACACCAACAAAACAAATGCTTAGAAACACATTGATTGAATCTAATAAAGAAAAGAAACAAAAATATTTAGATTACAAGGAAAGCGTAATTAAAGTAAAACAAATACAAGAACAAATTAAAAACTTTGATATTTAAGAATAAATTATTAAATTTGTAGTACTTACAAAAAGCTATTGGCGTGGCTGTAAGTGTTAAAAGACAACTAAGTAAAATGGGAAAAGAAATTTTAAATAATAAAAATATTTTGGTACGCAATAGTGGCGTACATTCTTTACTTAGTTGTACGCCCTTGGAAACGCCAAAAACTCCAAGGGCTTCTTTTTTAAATATCAATACAAGTTTACTTCAAGAAATAGGAATAAATCCTTTTACTTTCTACATTAAACTAAAAAGCCTTTATAAGAACTCAACAATATATAATTATTCAATCAATAAAATTTCTAAGCTTGCAAGATGTTCTAATTATTTAACCAAAAAGAATATCTCAATATTAGAAAAACATGGATTAATTATATTTAATAATGGCAATATAACTTTAAGAAATCAAAAGAATTATTCAAATACTGGTAAAGCTAAAATTAAAATAAGCTCAAATAGTAAATTAAAAGATATTAAAGAGTGTTTGTTATTAGAATTACTTAAGCGCAAACAGAATCAACAAATATACGCCAAATTAAAGGTTATACGCAAAGACTTACCTAAAAGAAAGACATTGAGTAAAAAGTTACTCATGAGTGAAATTTGCGATAATGATTTAGTAATTGGAATTAGAACTTTAAGCAATTATTTAAACGTTTCTGCTTCTTATCTATGTAATTTTATTTCTAAGATGAAGAAACAAGGGAAGATTACAGTTAAGCACATTAAAGAGAACTTGAATAACACACCGATTTTTAATAATTATTGTAATTCAGGTTATCTTTTTAAGAATAAAAAAAGGCAAACTATATTATTTATAGGTTCTGTTTATTCATTTTCTTAATATATCTTTCTTTTAATATTGTTTATAGATTAATAATAGTAAAATATTAATTGGGTATATTATATAATAAAGTAAAGTATTAACAAGTAAAAAATATAATTATGGGTGCTTTTGATAATGATTTAAGAGAAATGTATAGTGATATATATAAAAAACAAGATCAAGATAAAAAAACTATTAATAATTATGAATTAGGATATTTGACAGCTTGTATTGATGATGCAATTTTTAGCTTAAATTATCATACTAAAAAAAATAGATTTACATTAGACCCAGTAGTAATATTTGAATTTAGAGATGAAAGAAGTTCATTAAGACTTTCAAATATACTAAAGAATAATGGAATAAAACATTCTGTTAAAATAGGATATAGTGCATATAATTCTAAAGATGTGCGAATAGTTGTAAATTCAATACCTAATATATTCTCAATGTTTAATTTTATAGGTAATCAGATTTTTTCAGAAAGACATCTTATTTTAAGAGAATATATAAATCAAAGGATTGATAAACTTAAAGAAAACGGTAAAGCTAGATATGACGATACTGATTTATACTATTTTAATAAATTAGATAATAAATCAAAAAAAAGAGAGTGTAAAATAACAACTAAAAAACTTTAGATTAACAAGTATAAATACTAAAACTAAGTTATGAAAGAAATAAAAGCTTATCAATGTTCTTTTTGTAGTTATTATAAAAAGACTAAAAAATCAGTCGAAAAACATGAGGATAATTGTTATCATAATCCTAAAAACAAAGCTTGTGCAACTTGTAAGTATAACGTTATAGATTTTAAAACTATTTACGATCGTGATCATGGAGGTGATCCTGGGAGTACTGATTATGATGTCGCATACAATTGGTGTGAAAAGAAAGATGTATGTTTGGATAAAGATTCATTATGTATGTACTGTGAGTTATGGGATATTAAAACCGAAAACTAAGTTATGAATATTATTTAAATTGTTTCTAAACAGTTTAATACTTAGCTTTGAAATAAAAAAACATGAACAAATACAATGTAATATACTTAACTGAAAAATGGGAGTATAAAACTATTCTCATTCATGGAAATTCAATAACAGAAGCTTTAGAAGAATTTAAAAAAGGTACTTATTATAGTACTATAATAGGAATATTTAAAATTTAATGATATGAGAATAAAAAAGATAATAAATGCAATACTAACATTAATACTAATATTTTCCGTATTTTATTTAGTAGGTTCATATTATAGTGTATCTTTTAATATGAATAATTGGAGTGAACCAACAAGAGGTATAACTTCATTTTTGGTGTATTATTAGGATTAATGGGTAGCGTTGCTTATTTAACTAAAGATATTTAATTATGAACATATTCAAAAAAGATATTCTAAAACGTTTTAGCGTAGTAAAAATAGAATACTTACACAAAAAAGACTTTGAAAATAAATGGTGTTTTAAAGCTGATATGGTTAAGTTTTATTTATTTGAAAACAATTGTGTAGTAGTAGAGATTAACAAGAAAAAATTAGGTCTAAATGGCCGTTCAGTTGACCTTATGAAGATTAAAAGCTTTATTGATTCTAAATACTTTGTTGGCGGTGATATTGGTCACTTTATTAATTACGGTTTAAATATGAAGAAATGAAAAAATATCCTAATCATATAAAATACTTAAAACGTATTAATGCTACTGCTTTTAATAAAGAATTAGAAGATAAAAATAAATGTGTTAAAGTTACATATACTGATAAAGTAAGTAGATATTTTGGTGCTTCAAATTGGATTGGTAATAGAGCCAGTATAATTAATAATATTTATAATAATGGTAAGTGTGATATATCAATAGTTACTAATCTTAGCCTTTTTGATAAACTTATACATTTAATTAAATACGGACATATTGATTATTCAATTGTAAAATATAAGCGATGAGTAGAATAGGCAATTATAATCACTCAATAGTTTCAAATAAACTATTAACTACACAGCGAAAAATATTAGTTTTCGGATGGTTTTTTTCTAATAGAAAACGATATAAGGCTTATAATATAGCCTGTAAGAATATGGTTAAAAATCAGGCTTATTTAATGATAAGCACATGTAGTAATGAAGAAATTGATAAAATGATATGAATAAAGAATCAATGAAACAAATCATAATTGATTGGGAAAAACACTTTCAAATATCAGAGTTCGGAGAATATGATGAAAGCGTAGAAAAAGATATTGATAATTATTTAAATAACTTAGAATAATTGAATGTTTAAAATAAAAAAGGGGCTATTCTGCCCCCTCTTCTTTCTTCTTTTCAGTCTTTCCTTTCAATTTCTGGATATATTTCCAATCCTCATCAATAACATCCTTAGCCTTGCTAGGTATCATTCTTTTATAAGGCATTCTATATGTCATTACAGCTACAAACTTACTCTTTGTTTCATCTAGCCATTGACTGCCTACTTTCTTACCACTCGGTAGTATTATTGTTTCGACCATAACTAATCATTTTAGAAAGTTATAGTTTTTGCCCCATTTGATTTATAACCAGGTGTAGCCATATCACTAGGGTCTATCAAATTAACTGTTGAACCAGTTACCAAAGCAGTAAAATCAAAATCATAAGTACCATCGCCATTATCAGTGATTGTATTAGGTGCATTTTCTACCCCTGCATCAGACTGAATAGTCCAATCATCACCAATAACCTCACTTAAACCAGTTACCGGATTTGTAGTTCCTGAAATAACTGCTTTTACTGTTAATGTTGTAGCTGTTGGAGTTCCTACAATAGACAATTGAACAGGCTCTAACCCTTTTACTATTTTAGCGTTAAAATCCATATTTCCGGATTCAATAATAGCAGCTTTATTAATGTAAGTTTCAACATCTGAAATAACAATTAATACTTTAGTTGTGAATCCTGCATCAGCTCCGTTATTTTCAGTTGGTTTTTGAACTTGGAATAACTGAACAGGAATAGGAAGAAACTCTCCATTATCGCCTACAATACCTCTTACATTTCCATTGTTATCAATCTTATAGATAGCAGATTTAAGGCCGTTATGACTTCTTAATTGCTTATCAATATAAGGATTAGAAATAATAGTATAAGTTCTATTAATCTTGCCTGGTGTAACTTCTGTTAATCCATTTGCAAACTCTTGATTAACAGCATCAGCATCGTTTACATCTTCTTGAGCTATCTCAGGGAATGGATAAATTAATTCATCTTGAATAGCCGTTTCCCAATTAGCATAAGCTAACGCAGTAGCTTCATCAGCGAAACTAAAGTCAGGATCAGTTCTGAAAATCCCAACTGTATTGCCCCATGAAACACATATTCTTTGTGTTCCTGTTACTAGGGCATTATTTTTACAATTTCCTAAGTAATATTCCATTTTTATTTGCAATTTAATTGATATTTAACAACACATTCAAACTTAAATACATGCCAAGGGTGCATATTTATTTTTTTAGATTCTAAATTATCAAATATACCATACGCCTCTGAACCTGAAACAATATTTGTAATCTCAAAATCACTAGGCATCATTAATAATACTTTCTGAACATCTCTATAAACTTCTTCCTCTGTTCTATGTCTTAATTCTGAATATAAATCATTTAAATTAACAGCAAAGAAAACATCTACGTTTCTACTTATTTGTCTTTTATTGTATGAGTTTAATTCTTCATAAGCATAAAACCATCCTAATACACTCTTATTATCACTAAAGCTTACTTCTTTATAATCATTAGTATTATCAATTAAAACAAAAGGTCTTATTTTACCATTTTTATTTATCCCGAAAACTCTATGATTAAACTCTTTATTATTAGTTCCTACATTTAACCATAGGTTACTAATAAATAATTGTTGCATCATTTGAATTGGAGCATCTACTCCTACCGGATTCTCTATCATGATAAACTCCCTCTTGTTATTAAAGGTTTATAAAATAAAGATTTTTTTATATTACTAATCAATTTAGTCAATTGACCTTGTATTCCTTCTATTCCTAAATCAGTCCTACCATATAATACAAATTGAGCAGATTTAATTACATTTTCATCTAACATTAAAGAATTATCTCTATTAGTTCGTGATGACGTTAATATTAAATCAATAACCTTTTCAGCTAGTTTGTATTGGATGCATTTTGATAATAAACGTCTATTACGGATCAATAACTCTGTATAATCTTTATAAATATTAACACCAAAATTCAAACCATATGAAAATGATTCATTAGTAATACTTGTTATGTCAATTACATTGTTTGTATGATCTAATGACACAGGTCTACAATAAAAACATTTAGTTTGCATCTGAATATTAGAATGATCATAATCTTTTCTATATGCTTTTGCTGTTCCTAAATCATCTTCAAAATAACCTATATAATAAGTACCTCCTTTGTGTGTATCTGAATCAGATAAATAAAAATCATCCATATTAAATATAACAGCCTGGTTAGCTAAAGCAGATACTTCAATACTTTTTATAGGTGTATTGGGATTATTACTATTAAATAAATGAATATTAAAAGTAACATCTTCATTAAATGATAATTCACCCCAATCAATAACACCAATGTAATTAAGACTTGAATAAGGTTCAAAAATAAAACCTACAAATTTACCCCTGACATCTATTTCTATATCAAATGTCTTTTCATAAGGATAAAGATTAATTGATTGAATAAAATCCTGTTCATCTTCTGTAATATTTCTTACAACCTCATTTACTGTTGACTTTCTTAAATCACGTAAATATTCATTGAAATCAGATTCATTAATATTTACTTCAGATTGAGAAGCAGCAATATTTGTAATTGTAATTATACCAGAAACATCTTCAAATCTTAATGTTGATTTAGAAGTTAAATTATCATCATCAACAATAAATTCACTAGATGCAGGAGATTGCTTAAATCCAACCTCCTGATATAAAGTTTTTATTCTTTCCCAATTAATCATTATACGCTTTTTTGTCCGTATCCGTAAACTACAGAATCATTAGCACCTCTAAACGCAGATAATGGAGCAGATACATAAGCTGTATCAAGTGATAATTCAACTTGCATAACTACATCTTGTGCGCTACCGTTAGAACCGGATGCGTCAGCTCTTTCTGCATACATATGAATAGCAACAGGTAAAGTATAAGCTATATTACCCATGGCATCATAAATAGGTACATCAATTTGACCAAAATCGCCATTATAAGACATTGCTTTAACTGGATCAAGTGGTTTTCTGTTTTGTTTTGGAATCCAAGGAACAATACCAACTAAGTCAGTAGGGAACGCTAATGCAGCACCTACATAAGTATCAGTTAATCCTGATAAAATAGAATTAGTAGATTGTGCAATATTCATATTTTGAAATTGCCACCCTAAATTAGTAGCATTACCTGAACCTTGTTGCACTTGTTGAGCTGCAAAAATACCGGCTAATGAATCCGCAACAACTGTAATTTGACCTTTATAAAGGTTTTGATTCATATTAGCTTTAATATACTGAAAGAAATGATCTTTTTCAGCAATAGCATTTTCTAATACATAATCAAGACCATCCCATGTCATAGGAGTACCATTCACATTTACTTGTGTTCTATCTGCAATAAGATTAGTAATAAACTTACTTTCTGCATCTGTAAGAATATTAAAAATAGTGTTTTGCATTTGAGCTGCCCAGTTTTCCTCATAAGAAATGATATTATTATCATTTTGTTTTAAAGAAATACTAAACGTATCAATAGAAGTTTGCCAAGTAATAGGACTTTCTAATGAATCTCCTGTAGTACCTGTATGGTTATAAGCTCTTGCAGTAGCTGCCGATTTAGCTTTTCTTGTAGGAAAATAACCTGAAACAGATCTATCTTCTCTTTTTCTTAAATCTGCAAACATAGGGTTTGCTTTCTCCCCATTAAATGCAACTGACAAAGCTGCTGTATCAGGGATTCTCCATTCACCAGACTTATATCTCTGATTGAATAATGCTTGACCTTTTACAAGGTTACTAGGCGTGAAATCTGCCATTTTACAAAATTTTAAATTAAACTTAGATTATAATAACATGGCACCGCCATTTTGATTTTTAACTAATTAGCACCGCTAAATATATACAAATATAATTTTTATTTAGATTAAATACAAATAACAAAAAAGCCCAAATTAATGGGCTATATATAATTATTCTTTACTTGTTAATTCAATAAACATTTTAGAACCTTCTGGACTCATTGGGTCTTTACCTGATTCTTTAATGTACTGCATAGCTTTATCGTCATCCATACCTCTAGGTAATCTATTATTATCAGATCTATCACTACCGTTCATTCCTGATCCTTTTATCCATTGTTTTTCTTCAACGAATGATTTAATAATATTATCTATTTTATCAGGATTACCAACTGGATCAGTAATTATATTACCATCTTTTTTAACAATGACACCATTATCAGTGTAATCAAATTCAAACGCATTTTTAGCAATTAAAAGAGCATCGTTTCTATCCATCTTCATCTTATCTGGGAATGAACTAAGTATGATATTGTTTAGCTCTTTTGTTTTGATTTCTTTTTCTTTGGCTTCATATTTATTTTGCCATTCTGTTATTTCAGATTTAGTTGTTTCGTATGTTCCATTTAGTTTATTATACTTTTGTTCCCATTCTTCGGCTTTTTGTTTAACTTCTAAAAGTTCATCAGTAGGAGTCATATTTTTATATTTATCCTCTAATGTTTTAGATAAATCAGTCTTTAGTTTATCTGCTATAATAATAGGGTCTTTTTCTCCTGAATCTAGTGTAAGTCCAAGGTTTTTAGCTACTTCTTTATATCCAAGTTCTTTACCTTGTTGTATTCCTGACTCTTTCAAATTCTTTTCATCTTCCTGGGTAATTACTCTCCCATTTAATCTTAAACCAAGCGATACTTCTTGTTCTGAAGATAAAGCACCGCTTAGCTCTTCGGCTGTTTTTCCAAACACCGTTTGAATTACTTGTAAATCTGCTTGACTTAATGACATAATTTATTGTTTTACTTCGTTAATTTTTTCTTGTAATTTTTCATCACTAATATTAGATCTGAATTTAATTCCTAATTCCTCTGCTTCTAACTCTAAAGCAATTCTTTCTTCTGTTTTTGTTTCTTCTTCTTCAACTTCTTTACAAAAGAAACTTAATGGTTTTTCTGGACTATCCCATCCGAAATTTAATTCTTCTGCCTGTTCTGGTGTTAATCTTAATTTTGTTTTGTGAATATCACCTAATACAGGACTTCCATCTTCATTCTTATGTGCTGTCTTTCCATCAATAGAACGTTTCACATAATACTTGTTGTAAGTTTTAACTCTACTCATTATTATTTGTATTTATAATTAATAATTGTTTTTTAGAAACAAACATATTTAATTCTTCTTTTAACTTTTCTAATTCAGTTTTAATTATATAATCAATAGATAACGTATTTATCCATTCATTAAAGAATAATTTGTTTTTGTAATCTTCTTGTGATAATCCTAAATCTTTTACAGTTAATATATCCCAATGAACAAAAGGCTCTAATTTAGATTTTTTAGTTTCGTAAATATATAATTGTTCGTTTTCTCTAAATTCAGATTCTATAAACTGACTTAATAATAAATCAAGAACTGACACAGGTGCATTTTCTTTTTTAGCATTTAGATATTTTTCCCAAATCTGATCAGGTGTTTCAATTAAATATCTTCTGCCATATTGAATGTATGCTTTTTCAAATGTTTCAGGATAATAAAATAAACCGTATAAATTAGCTAATGATGAATGAATTAATTCAGTAGCTTTACTATATTTATTTAGTCTGTTATTAACTGGTTGTGCATCTAAAAATCTACCTGTAGCTGTTTCATTTGTTGCTGATTTAGATACAACAGTCCCCCAATGAGAAAAATAAATTAAATCCCAGGTCCTAGAAACTGAATTAACCATCATTTCCATAGGTTCTGTAGGAAGCGATAAGAAACCACTAATATCAGGAGCTATTTTTTGTTGATCATCTTTAGGTATTCTTAATTTTATAATATCAGTAACATCTTTTCTTGTTGCTTGCTTAGAACCATTACAATGAGGACATGTTTCTCCATTTATTTCTCCTGTACCATCACAATATGAACATTCATCAACATACATCCATTGCTGAGGATAATTATGTAGAAATTCAGCTATTGATAAAACAGAGTTAGAAACTAAATATTTATCTAATAATTCAATTTGTGAATCAATAGGTGATAATTTCATGCCTGTAATATTATCAATGATATTAGAACATAGTACAGCCGGAACTAATTCAAAACTATTCTCTATTCTTTTTATTTCAATTAATCCTTGTTTACCTTTCTCATATAAATAATAAAAAGATTCATCTACTACCCAAAAATATTCTTTTTCTTCTTTATTTCCTGTATTATCTTCTATTATTTTTTTATGAGGTTCAAACACTACGTAATCAATATTGATTCCATTTTGTTTATAATCACGTATATGTTGAATGCTTTTATATGTTGGCTCTAATATAGTTTCGTATTCTTCTCCTTCAATCTCTTTTACTTCTAAAAATATAAGTCCATTAGGGTCGGTAATAAATTTCTTAAACCATATTTGCTCTATATACTCGCTAAGACTTAACCCATCATTAATATTAGTTAGTATATTAATGAAATCATTTGTTTTATCCGATGAGAACTTATATTGTTTAGAACCTCCACGAGCATTGAAAACATTATCTGTAGGTCTTAATAATTCTTCTGTAACAAATTTATTTGATATTGCATGTTTTTTCCTAGCTAAGAATTGAGTTTCATTCTCGTAGTTATTAATTCTAGCTAAATATTCATCTTTGCCAATACCTTCTACATGAAGCAATAATTTTTTATTATACTTTCTTGCCCATTTAATATTATCACATGGGTCAGATTCAATTATTCTCTTAACTTCCTCAAAGGTTATCATATATGCATATTTATTTGTTTCAAATTTAATGTTTATTTAGATTAATTCAAAATAAAATAATTAGGCATAAAAAAAAGGATTCAATTTAATACTGAATCCTTTAATTATTTGTTTATACTATTCTATTCTAGCCTTTATAAAATGAAGATTATCACAATCTCTTACTTTATGATATAATTCTATTTCAATATCTTTTATATTACATTTATTTTCTTTCTCATACTTATTAATTAATTGCTGCATCTGTTTTTTAAATTCTTCAAAAGTCATAGTTATTTAGTTTAATAGTTATACATTACATGTGCACAATCCATTATCAGGAGTCATACAGTTCAAAAATTTATCTTTACCACAAATATTACATTTGTTTTTAGGCTATTCCGTAAATTTAGTTTCAATTATATAATTAACATTACTGTATTCACTATCAATTACTACTTTATTGTATTTATTGGCTATATATTCAGCTAATGCAAGCTCACATTTTTCACGTGTTTTATAAGCTTTTGATGTTGAAATATCTTTTTTAAATTTTTCTGTCATAATACTTTCTTTTTAATGTATTTAATTAAAAATGGGTTAAAATAAATTCTAATTCATTTTCGTACTCTATATTATCATAGAAAAGACCATCTATGCAACACTTAAATACTTTAGCTACAATAAGTGACTTATGATGAATATATTTATTTTGTAGCGTAATATTATCTTTTTTATACATAGAGTTATTAATCTTTTTAAATCCATGTTTTAGTATTATTTCTGGTGTTATCTTCATTTCAGTATTTCTTTAATTTCGTTATAGTCTTTGTTGTACTTTAATAATACGCTTATTTCATTCTCGTAATTGATAAATTGATTCAATTGTTCATCTGTGCATATCTCGCGTAAATTATCAACTTTACGCCCTAATTCAGTCTCTATTTGCTTTTTAGTTTTACCTAATACCTTTTTATAAACCAAGTCAGTAAAATGCTTGTATTTAAATTTCTTATTAGGTGATTCCGGCAAATAATCTTTAATTGAATCAGTCATTGATAAACGAACACCTCTACCAACTGCACGGTCTTTTATCCATTGCTCCATTTCATTAAATGCATGTATAAACATTAATTTAAACTCATCTGCTTTTTTACCTTTCATTTTCATCATTAGAAACATGAATGCATCTCTGTCTAATGTATAATATCTTGATGTTCTCCTTGCTCCATTGCCTATATTAATCTTATTTTGCATAACCCTAAATGTCGGTTTATGTTCATAGTCAGTAACTTTTAAAGAATCAATACATTCATCTATTAATTTCAATACGTGATCGTGTCTGCGTTCAAATGTATCTGCAATAGTCTTGCTATCTGTAAAAACGTTGTCTTTCTTAACGAATACTATTTCGTTTTCTAAATCTCTAAATTTTAAATCCATATTTATTTTATCCATAAAATTTTACAATTAACATCTTTCTCTATTTTTTTTGCGTATTCACAAGCTTCTCTATAAGTTTCAAAATATTTAGTATGAGAGTAATCATCAATGAATAATAATTCAACTCTTGGCTTTACACATATTCCTGTATGGAACTTACTATTTAATCTTAAATGATTCGGAAGTGTTTTTACTAGTCCTATGCTATCAATAGATAATACTTTACTCCTATATATACCAGCTTTTCTTTTTATTCCTCCAAACCAATACTTTAAATCTTCTTTTTGATGAAATAAATGATATAATGAATCTTGATAATCTTCATTATATACTTTAATTTTTATTAATTTATCTAAACAATATCCTTTCATAATATTACCTTTTAATGTTATTATTTGATTACAAATGTAAGATAAAATATTTAATAATTACAAATTAATGTATTTTTTATTTGCAATTCAATTTTATTTGCGTAGATTTGTAGAAACTAAAACGATAAGATTATGAAAGAATTTAAAGGAACAAAAGGTGAATGGACATTTGATGATATAAACTGGAAAATAAAAGGTACTGGTGATATAGAAGGAATGACAGTTATTGCAAATGTTAGTCCTAAAATGGATTACTCAAGAGGCAAAACAACCCAATGAGCAAATGCGCAACTAATTGCCGCTGCACCTGATTTATTAGAAGCTTTGCAATACTTAGTTAAATTTTGTGAAGATAATAATGTAGGAGCAGAATTATCATTATCACATGAAGCAATCAATAAAGCACTTGATTAACACTAAAAACTAAAACGATAAAACGAATATATATGAAAGAAAATAGATTAATAAAGTTTAGAGGTATAAGAAAACGTGATTTTCCTAGAAATTTCGTATATGGATATTTAGTTAAAAAAGTAGACAGTATTAACAATGGATATTTTATTATTGATAATTGTTCAATTATTGAAGTTAATGAAGATACAGTAGAACAATTCACAGGATTAACAGATAAAAACGGTAAAGAAATTTTCGAGGGGGATATTGTTATATATATGGGTGCCACTGGTAAAGTTTACTACGAAAGTTATAGCGCTATGTTCATGGTAAGATTTAACTTACACAGATGTGTATATAGTTTTGATAGTATGGATGAAGAAATTAAAGTAATCGGAAACATACACGAAAACAAAGACTTATTAAAATAAATATGATTAAAACAAGAAAGTTTAAATGTACTGGATGTGGGAAAGACAGACCATGTATTTTAGAAACTAATCAAGAATCATTTGATAATGGATTAGATTATTTTGATTTATTCACAGAAGATTTAAAATGTGTGTTAGATTCAACTAATCAAACATCTTATAATTGGGAAGAAATAACAGAATAACACTTTAAGCCTATTATTAATTTAGTAGGCTTTTTTGTTAAATACAAACTTCTATTTAACATGTAGTATTATCAAGGCTTTGATAACAATATTTACGACTGTTTATAAAAATGACTATTTAACTTAATTACCATGTGTATTTTTTGGTTGATGATACATTAGTACTTACATAGTATCTAATTGCATCTATCCAGTGATTATAAGCATCTACAGGAATACCGCTTTTTTTATCAGACCAAACATAATTATTTAATTCTGTTCCAATTTCAGTACTATCTTCATCTACTATTATTTCATAATCTTGCATTGTTTTAATGCCTGCTAATACTGAACCAGAACCTTTTTTAACTGCTTGTATTCTTATTCCTTTTGCTTTTATATCTGATATAAGTCTTGGCTCTGCACAATCAGCTATTATAAGTTTTTTATCTTTTATATTATTGTTTATTTCTGATATTAATTTATTAGTACCTGCATTGTTTAGTTTTAATACTTTTTTACAATAAATCTTCTTTCTTTTAGAATCTATTGCAACTTTAACAATAACATCAGGATCAGGGAAAAATCCAAAATCCATACCATATCCATGAGGCAATGAATAATCAAACTTACCATATGACCAATTATCAAAAATAACTCCTTCAGCTGCATCTAACCAACCACCTAATATTCTATGTAAATATTTTGTTGGATTAGTTAACTTAAGTTTTTTGACTTTATCAATAAATTTCTTACTAAGATTTTTTATATTATCTATATATGTAGTATGTATATAACAAACATCTTCTTTAACTCCATTCCATCCTGGTTTAACACCTGCTTCTTCAAAGAATCTTTTGTATATCCAATGTTCCTTAGTAGTTGGATTTAATACTATTATTATTCTATTCTGTATTCCTATTTTACGTACTGATTCATCTATCTTATCAAATGTATTTTCATCAGTTAATTCCTCTGCTTCATCTAATACCCATGTAGTAACATTTTGTATTGATTTTAGATTAGCTGTTTGATTACCTGAACTAGTTCTTATACCTCTAAATAGTATTTTTGATTCAGTAGTTTTATTCTCTATTTCTGTTTTATTAATATCAAACAATCCAATATGCCCCTCTATTTCTATCTTTTCTTCAAATTCAGGAATGATAGATATATGGGCAGATGTAAGAGTATATCTTGTAAATAGTATTGTATGACCTTTTTCAAATGTTAGATTCTCTATAAAATCAGATACAGCAAAAGATTTACCTGAGCCACGTCCTCCGGTTAATATGTAATATGAAGCTTGACTATTCCAAAGAGGTTGATATTTTTCATGAATCTTTATTTGATCCATTCTTTAGGTTTTATATTAACTTCTCCTGAAAGTTTATGTTCTTGCTTAGTTCCGTTTAATCTATGAGCTTCTTCATCTGTAGATATTAGTTTCATTAAAGCTACCTGTAGCGTTGGATTATCAGAATCTTTCCATTTTTTACGCATATCTACTTTGGCGTTTACTTTATTGGTATCAAGAAGTGTTTTTATATTATTCGATTCATCCGAATTATCAGGCCACCATTCATAAAAAGTACTAGGAGCTATACCTAAATAAGCAATAACATCAGATATAAAATAAAGACTTTGTTCATTTATAATTTTTAATGCTTCTTCGTATTTTTCTTTTCTATTATAAGCCATTTCATTTCTGTTTAGTTTTAATTGCAATTCCTTGTTTAGCTGCTTTTGCTTTAGCAGATGTACCAGTATAACACTTACCCATATTACCCCACTTATAACCTGTCTTTCCTTTATTTGTACATTTCTTTACTGGCATAATATTAAAATTCTTCTGTTTCGTCTGCTTGTCTTAATAATTTTGAAAATATATCAACAAATTTTTCATTATCTGACAAATCTCTTTCATGCATCATATCAAGTATAGCATGAACTTTTTCATGATAATAAGTATCTATAATTTTATCTTCACTAAGATCTAAATTTCCGTCTGTAGTTGATAGTGTTATTAATGAATGTGAATATTCGCATAAACCGTAGTTTTTCATATCATTCATTCTTTTGTTATCAACTATTATATTATATGTAGTTCCGAATAATTTAAAACTTTTAGGTATTTTCATTGTCTCAGTTTAAACATTTACATATCAAAAATACTAATAATTACGCGAATAAAAAAGAGTACTGAAATAAATCAATACTCTTTAAACTTACTCTTTAAACTTAAACCCGAAAAATTATGAAAACAAAAATCAATTACCTATGTAAATATATCAAATTATATTACCTCTTACTTCTATTTTAAAACCTTTTATTTCCATTATTTATTTTAAATTAATCAAAGCATTACTACCTGTAACTTGTGGAAGTTTACCATCCCAACGTTGTATTTTTTCATATTCTACAAGTGTTGGCGTTAATGAAGCATTTAATAGTCTGTTCGCTTGCGCTTGTGCTTCAGCTTCTAATAAAATAGATTTAGCTCTTCCGTCTGCTTCTGCAATAGTCTTTTTTGCTTTTGCTTCAGCTTCTCTTAACTCATTCTCTCGTTGTTGAGCTATTTGCGTAGCTTTTATTTTTGCATCAATAGCTTCTTTTACTGTTTGAGGTAATTTTATTCTACCTATCCAATATATTTTTTCTATTTCTATACCAATAGGATCGCATAATTCTTTTACATCTAAAGTTACATCTTCAATTAATTTTGCTCTACCTTTACCATAAATATATTCTACATCTAAAGTCGAAGTTCTTTTAACTAGAGCATCTCTAACCATATTTCTTAAATAAGTGTCAGTAATTTCATTAATACCTCTTTTATATTTTTCAAATATTGTATTTACTTTAGTTGGATTAATTTTATATGTAATACCTATATCAGCATTTAATTCTAATCCTTGTACATCTTGAAAATTAAAAGATTCATCATTTTCACTACCTTCTTCTTCGTCGGCTGTCCAAACATAATTTTGCGTAAATGTTGGGAATATATATAATTCTTCATTTACACCTATCCAATATCGACCTGGAGATAATTCTTCAGAATCTACTCCCTTGTCTCCTCCTAATAAATAGAATTTAACACCTACGTTACCAGCCGGAACTTTTGAACAACTTGTAAATGATATAACACTTACAAGTAATATTAACATCAATTTTAGTTTTTTCATTTGTTTAATTAAAATTTTAATTTGTTTGTAATAAAAAATTGGGATTAACACTATAATAAAAACGCCACAAATTGGCAATAAATAACTATTGTCGCTAAACATAAAAGGTAAAACGAATCCAATAATAAATATTGATAATATAATCAATAATGTTATTCTTAAATAAATTTTCATGAGTTTTAGTTTATATCATTAATAAATAAATTAAATAATCAATAGTTAAAGCCAATATAGGCCAAATTAATTGTTTTAAGTCTTGTTTCATTTTGTTTTAGTTTAGTATTATATCTTCATAAGGTGAATCATACCAAGTGATAGATGACATTCTGAATAATAATATAGTATTATCAGGCATTATAAAATATTCATAATCACTTGAATAAAACATTTTATTTCAAAGATAATAAATTATACTCTAAATATTACACCGTAGTGATCTTTCTTTTGTACTTTAAAATGAGTATTAATATAATCTTTTATGTTTATTTCTAATCCACTTGGGAAACTGGCACAACCATAAGTATTGTTAGATACTTTAATAACAGTAGCATTTGAATTATTTTTGCTAATTACTTGTTTTAGTTTTTCAATTGCTTTCATATCAATATATTTTATCAACATCGTTTAATAAAAAGGATAAAATAATAACATCAGCTATCAATGAAATAAAATGCCATTTACATTGAATAAAGTTTTGTATTGATGTTAATTCTGGATTCATAAACCAATGTACTATAGGGTATATTATTAAATAAATTAACATTAAACATAGTACAACAGTTATTATATTTCTTATTCTTTGTTTCATAGCTTAATTATTATAATATTCACCAAAACTTATACCTATTCGTCCGAATTTTTCACAATGAAATAGAAATTTATCGTAAATTGGAATATTAATTTTGTTGTTTGTTTTATACTCTGTAATTAACATTATTATGATACCAATTAAAAAAAATAACGGAATTAATAATAACCACCACATGACTATAATTTTTTAATGAATTGAATAATACTTACTTTACTTACATGTTTATTGTGAGATACTCTAATAGTGTAATCTTTTACATCTTTAGATAGAAATGTGCATTCTCATATTCCTGATACTTTTATTTTATTACCAGGATTAAGTGTTTTTAATTCATCAATTCTTTTTTCAGAGTTTTTTTGACCTTTGAATTTAATGTATTTATATGCTACATAAGTAATAATTAATGTAAATATTAATATTGTTGTTAATATTTTTAAAGCTTCCATAGTTTAAAGTTTTGATATTGTTATAATTAAGTTTAATTTGTTATACGAAATATACTGTTATAAAATAGTTGTAGCACATTAAAACGATGCTACAACACACAATATAGCAAATACTACGTGTGTAGCTCGTTTCAGCTTTCGTGAGTATGCGGGGAAAATAATAATGCCCCACCACACAATTAAACTACGGCAATCTCAACCCAATCATTAGCTAACATATCAGTCTGCGAAGCCAACCAACCATTTACGATAGTTCCGTCAGCAGCTTTTAAGCACAAATAAGCCGTAAATTTCACTTTGTCGTTTTCATCAGCAGGGTAAATTCTTTCTCCACTATCGCTCATTACATCCTGCTTAAAATATTCCTTCACGCTGTCAGGCAAAGATTTTACTTTATCAATTACCATATCAACATGCAATTCATCAGCAGGTCTCATAAATATGAACATTCCTTTTCCGTTCCAGCCTTCACGCTGTACCATTTTACCTTGTTTAGCTAACGCCAACGCTTCACCAAAACTAAGTGCCGTGTTTCCAATCATTGTTGTACTCATAATATTAAAGGGTTTCACAAAGCCCGCCCAAGGCATTATTATTTTTTCTCTCGTATGAATGTCAGTGCTATTTTGCCGTACTTACCATATTGCTGTACGTTGTGGTTAATACAATTAATCGCAAAGCTGGCATTCAAATAATCCATCTTTTTTATTGTATCGTTGGTACTTGCATTTTTATACATAACCACACCATTTACCGTTCATTGTTTTGTCGCAATTTAAACTAAGGCAAGTACTACCCACAATACTAAATATAGGCAAAACGCTGCTCTCGTTTTTAAGTTTTTCCAACCGCTCGTTTATTTCAAATATAAAGTCGTGGCATTGCACAGCTCTAGAATTAGCTATATTTTTTAGGTTTAGCTCCTTTCTGTCTTTTTTGCTTTGTTCCCAATGTAATTTTCTCTTTTTGGCATATTTCTTTAGTTCTTCAAGCTCTGCCATCGCTCGGGTATTATTACTTCCCATATCGTATTAAATTTTGTAAGTTATTGCAAAAGCATTCAGACCATATTATTTACTTTATAACTTCAATTTAAATAATACTCAAAATTCAATGACACTATCCATCCTGTTACTGAATCAAGATGAGCTGTAAATATTAATTTATTATCTAAAATTTCCATAATTATTATCTCCCAATTTTCACAGGTTTACCAATTTTATTATTAATACACATTCCACGTTTTAATTAGTTCAGGAAAATATTCGCTATTTACGGTGTAATCCCACCAAATTTTATTTTTCATGACGTTTTAGTTTTAAGTTATATTCTTTACAAATTGATTCAAATACATTAAGGCTTATGCTTTGTTTACATTTGAAATATGCATATAAGTTCTGACTTTTAATACCTAGTTTTTTACTTAGCGTAGAGATATTATCACCCCTACGCTCTATTGCTTGTTTTAAAGTTTCTCTAAACATATTTAAATTCTAATATTCGTTTTAGTTGTTTTTATAATTTTATTACATTACAAATATACATTCATTTTATTTATTATGCAAGTATTTTATTTATTGTTTTTATTTTTAATGATTATTTATAATGATTCTAAACTAAAATATAGGATTATTAAGTATTTCATTAAGTTCTAAATATTCGCATATATCAAAATCAATATACTCTTTGCCTTTTTCTACTATATCTTTAGTCATTATAAGTTTATATATCTGATTATCATTAAATCCGTATTTTTTACTAAGTATATCTTGGAATGGTTTACACATATTATCAAGATCAGAACCTTTAGAAGAAAAACCAACTTTTAAAGTTAATTGAAGTTTAATGTTTTTAGGTATATCTAATTTTGGAAGCATTAATAAAACTATTCGCTCATAATTTTTATAGTCATTAGTTTTAAATCTTTTCCCTTTCCAAACTTTATTAACAGATAATGGTTTAATATTTAGTTTCATTTATTCAATTCTTCTATTTCACGAACTAAATTAGCTATTTGTTTACATTTATAATGTATTTGTTTTTCATTATTTCTATTATTACACTGAATACATGAATGAGTATCAAATATTTCTGAGTAAATCAAATTTTCACTTTCAATATTAATTTCATCATTATAACAATTTTGCATGAATGAAACATTTTTAAAAGGCTTTGTTATTATGTATTTCATATTCGTAAAATTTACATGCTGTCATTTTGCAGTTTATTTTTAATTTATTATTAAATGTTCTATTGCTTTTTCTTAATCCACAATATTGAATAGTTTTAGTATTAACTTGCCATATTTCACGATGTTTACATGATCTACATGTTTTATTATTTTTATATTCTGGTATATTAAATAACTTTTCCATCAATCAAACTCCTTTCCATAGTATTTTTTATAATATTCCCGTTTTAATTCTAATTGCTTTTGTTGAAAATATTCATATTCTTCCTGATGTTCATGTTCGTAAACTGTACCCAAAATAATATTATCAGGATTAAGTTTATATTTTAAATAACTACCTTTCGGCAAACAATGCATAAATTGCCAGTGCCATTGAAAGTGTCCTTTTGGTAATAATGGCTCTCCACTAAATTCTGATATATGAGGTCTTGTTTCCCAAATATATTCAAATAGTTCTTTCTGATTTTTGAATTGTTTCATTTAATTCATTTTTAATATTATTAACAAGAGCCTTAAATTTTCTATCTATATCCAATAAATTATTTATAACTTTTATAGAACTTAATACAGTTGTATGATCTCTATTTAAGATGTTACCTATTTTAGATAAACTATAATCTGTATATTCTTTTATTAAATAAAGACTTAATTGCCTAGCTTCTGGTAATTTTCCTTTCTTTATTTTTGGCTTCAATTCTTCAAAAGTATATCCATATAGAAATATAATTATCTGTTCTATTTTATCTATAATTGAATTGTAATTTGGTTTTAAATTAACAAAACAACTTATTAATTTTTCTATATTATCAATTTCTTCTTTACTACCTGTAATCTTTAATAATGAATATTCTCCTATATCATTTCTTAATGAGTTCATATCCTATTCCTTTCATTGTATCGTTAGCTTTTATTTCTCCACTTTCTACTAATTCATCAAGTATTTTTTGAACACCTAATATTACCATATCTTTTATTTCACGTCTAAGTGCAAAATAAGGATATGTTTTAGCGTTTTTATTTCTTTCTTGAATAGTTTCTATTGCTGAAAGTGTTATCTGTTTATATTGGTCCTTAATTTGCATCTTGATCGTTTTTTATTCTTTTTATAAACTTTAAAAAACTCTTTAATTATACTACGGTTATAATGTATTAAATAATTAAGACAAACGAAAATTACATCCATTATCTCCTCTGCTTCGTGATCGCTTAGTTTATTATCAAAAGTATGAGCTTCATAAACTTCGTTTACTTCTTCACTTAACTTACAAATAAACTCATGCTTTTCAGTTTTAGAAGAAATTAAACCCCGATTAACTACCGGGGTATATGTAAAATATTTTATTAGTTTGTTCATTAAAATAAGCTTAATTGTCCATTTTGTTCTATTGCATTTCTATGATTCTTTTTATTTATCTCAAAATAACTTTCTTTAAGTTCTATACTAATTGATTTTCTTCCCATTCTTAAAGCTTGATAACCCTCTGATCCTATACCTCCAAATGGACTTAAACAAGTTTCTCCTTTTGCAGAATATAAAGTAAGTAATCTTTCTATAACAGGTAATTGAAGAGGACAAATATGTTTTTCGTCATTTCCTTTTTTCATATTCATATATTGAAGTGTTTTTGTTGCATCAATATCCATCCAAACAGGACTAGCATATCTTTGCCAAATATGATGTGAGTATTGTTCTTCAAATGAATATTTACTTTCTGGATCGTATCCCCAAAATTCATTAAATCCTGCAATATCACGAGGGAATTTATCAAATTCATGCATAGGAACATAATTTCTTAATAAATCATGCGATACTGGAATTTCATTTTCTTCTTTTGTTTTGAAGCATTGTATCATATCAAGTATTCCAGTTCTAACTTGAGTGCTATCCTTAACTAATGTAGCATGTGCTAATCCTTTAGTTTTAGTTCTTACAGCTGCTAAAAGTGGATCTTTCCATATAGCATGTTCTGAATGTAAAAACATATCAGATTCTTCGAATAAATCCCCTATCATAGAATTAAATCGTCTTAATCCTAAATATCCATCTCTACTTTTCAAAGTAGGTAAATTCATTGAATGAATGCAAATTAAACGACCTGGCTTAATAATACGCTTCAATTCATATACTAAGAATTTAAATTGTTCTTTAAATTGATCGTAAGATGTGACATTTCCCATATCTTCCAAATGATCAGAATAAACATACAAATCAGCAAATGGAGGTGAGAATATTACTATATCTACGCTTTTATCTGGAACTTCTTTAATACGTTTAACGCAATCACCACGCATCAACCAATAATCATCTGTTTTTATATCATTAGTATCATAAACTCGAGTAGTTAAATTACCTGATAAATTTCTTTTAGTAGCTTCTATCATTTTAGTTTGCATTTCTTTAAATTGTTCTTGTTTTTCTTCTTGACTTCTTGTTACATTAACCATTCTATCAGTTGATACCATATAAGCTATTACTTTATCTTTTCTTCCAAATCTCCATGAACGTCTTAATGCTTGATATGTTTTCTCAAAACTAAAATCTAGTGAATTAAATACATGATATCCACAATGTTGATAGTTTAAACCTTTTGATGCAATTGATTCTTTTGTTACTAAAATTTTATACTCTCCTGATGCAAATTCAAGTAAATCTTTTTCTTTCTTATCTGAACTATCAGAACCTTGTACATTTCTTACTGAATACCCTATTTCTTTTAGCTTTTTATAAATTGCATCTGCTTCTGGATTCTGTTTAGTCCATACAATTATTGATTCATTTTTTGGTATATTTTCAATTATACTAATTGTTTCTAATATTCTTTCTTCTTGAGTATCTCTAAGACTTTGATGAAATTCAGTTGCACTAACTGCTTCACCTGGAAATAACTGTCCATCTGGAAGTGGAGTTTTAACTTGTCTTTCAATTATTTCTAATTCTGGTAAATTATAATTATCATTTGGGAACCCAATATCTTTAGGATGAGAAAACATTAATGCCCAACTTGCAATAAAATCATAGAATTTATTAACTCCATGACCTTTTAATCTCCATTTTGTTCCTTTTTGTTTTTTAGAATCATTCACAAAAAACATTGCAAGCATTTGATCATGAGTCATTATATCCAAAAATTCAGCATGCCATCCTATTTCTGGTTTTGTATTTGGATTTGGAGTAGCACTAAAACAATATTTATAGTCTGTTTTTGCAAATGTTTCTATTATTTTATCCTTTGTTTTGCCAGTATCAGATTTAAGAATTGAACTTTCATCTAGGCATACGCAATCAAACTTTGAAACATCAATATTATCTAATTGTTCATAGTTTGTAATTTGAATATTACAATCAGATTCTTTAGAATATTTTTCAATTTTGTATCCAAACTTATCAGCTTCTTTAATTGTTTGTCCTACAATTGCAAGTTCAGTAAGTATTAATGATTTTCCTTTTTTAAATTTTGATACTTGATATGATATTTCAAGTTCCATTATTGTTTTACCTGTTCCAGTATCTCCGAATATTGCATATTTACCATATTGCAAAGCAGTTGTTACACAAAACTTTTGAAAGTCAATAAGTAATGGATTTAATTCTGATTCATTTATTTTAAATCCACTTTTAATAATAGTTTTTTCTTTAGTCTTTAAAAATTCTTCGTAATTCATATCGTTTTAGTTTTACACAAATATACTTTCTATATTATTTAATTTACTATTTATTTTTATGCTTAAAAACATGTTTTAGTTATTAGTATTTATTCTAAATAACTCTATTAAAACTTCCGGTATGGTCAAACTCATAATAAATAGTATTAGCAATGCTTTTAACAGTTATTGTATATCCTATTAATGTTTGAGTAGTTTCATACTTACATTTAATCCTGGTTAATGCTTCTTTTAAAATTTCGTAGTCTGTCATAACTTTAATCTTAAATAATTAAATGATTTAATAATGTAATTATAATTATTTTCACTATTGTTTTTAGTTCTAAATTCTATTAAAACTTCTAAATAAAAGTCTATTACTTTTTCAAGTTCATAATATTTTAGTAAGTTTTCTATTGCTATTATGCTAAAATGGAACATCTCGCAATGCTGCGTATTCATCTTCAAAATTTTGTCCTTGTTGTGTTACAACATCTTGTCTAAATTCATGATTATTTAGTTTATCTTGTTCATATTGTTTAAATTCAGTTAATTCTGGTTGTTTAGTTTTATCTTCTAACCAATATGAGTTATCCCATAATGGTACAATTTCAGACATATCATCATTTGCATATCCTCGTATCTCTGTATATCTTCCGGAAGTACCAGACCACATAAAATTTGCTTCACCTTGGTTTTCTCCTAAGTGTGCAAACTTTACTTTTAATACTTTAATCTTAACAGTACCGTTATTATAATTCCTATGAACTAACAAACCGTGATAACTCATGTCATAATGTTCTCCACCTCCTTTAATATCGTAAAATGTAGGTTCTGGCATAACACCATTTACTTTCATCATTTTATTTGGATGAGCAACTAGAATAATTAAGCAATCATGCTTTTGTACCCATGCATCTAATAGATTGTGATAATCTTCTGTGTATTGGTTTACATTATCCCTATTAGAACTTAATAAACGAATTTTGTTGAATGGGTCTAATACTAAACATTTGATTCCTTTTCTTTTTACAAGTTCAGAAGCTTTGTGCAATACAGATTCTAAGTCATATTTTTTATCAAAATTTATAAAGAAAAAATTATCATTTACATGTTGTTCTACTTTATCCCATTTTGTATGACTTAATTGTTCTTGTGTTTCTGGTCTATACCCAGCAAATTTTCTGCATATTTTATCTTGATGAAGATATTCAGGTTTATTCTCAACACTACAATAAGCTATTTTCCATCCGTAATTAAGATTATAACCTACACACATTTGATCAACAAAGTCAGATTTACCAGAAGATGGTATACCAGTAACCATTATGTACTGTTTAGTATAAGTAGAAAACTTTTCGTCAAATGATTTTAAACCTATTTGATAACCTCTTTTAGCTCCATTAAGATAAAAATCGTGTAATTCATTTTTATTATCATTAAGAGTTACTATATTTTCTAAAGGGCATTGTTTTGCGTTTTTAATCCTGTTTTGTACTTCAAATATACTCTTAGCTTGTAATAACTCATTAAAGTCTTTATATGGCTTTAAATCGACTAAATAACACCTTTCAGCGCCTAATCTTCTAATAAGTTCTTTTTGAACATTCTGCCCTGCTTCATCATTATCTAAAGCAAGTATTATTTTTTCTTTATTATCAAAGTAGTCTATTGAAGTATCCAACCAATCTAAATTTACATTACCTTTTGTAGAACCGTTGGGATTTGATGTCACATTTATAAAACCAGATTCTACAACGCTAAGAGCATCAATTTCTCCCTCAACAATTATACATTCAGTATCAGTTCTAATATTATCAAGATTGTACGGTGTCTTTTCAGCATCAGTAACCATTTTGAAATTTTTCCTACCATCACGATACTTTATATTTATCAATTCACCATCTCTAAAATAATTAAACTGTACTGTATTTTCTTCTTTTCGTGTTTGCGGCATCCACTCTTTGCTCTCTGTTATTTTTAATTTTTTAAGAGTTGATTGTGTTATCTTTCTTGACTCAAACCATTTGACTAAATTATCTGATAACTGTGTTTTATTATTCCATTCTGGTTTTTTGTAAATCTTTGTTGTTTCAATATGTTTTTTCTTATAAGTATGCATTTGGATAACTTCACCGCAATGTTGACAAGTCATCAAACCTTTATTCCAATCAATCATCAAGCATTTTTGCTTTTGATTTTGTGGTTTTCTATTAGCTGAACACAATGGGCATGTATATCTTTTTACACCATCAGGTATATTGTAGATATTGAACTTATCAATTTTAAAACCGTTTATTTCTGTTTCGTTAACCATTGTAGTCAAATCTTTCGTAACACGTAGTTTGGAATTTAATTTCCCATGCTTTTATTTCTTCTTCTGTATGTATATACTGATTTACGTTATGTCTATACTTTACTTTGTATCGTTTAATTCCATAGTTTTGTTTTGTTTGTTTTGGTTTAGTATTTGGATATTCGTTTAAATAACCATCAAATTTATTTCCAAATAAAGTTTCCGGCCTTAAATATTTGTCATTATCCGTATTAATCCATTGTTTACTTTTTATTTCAATAACTTTTTTAAAATCATCAATTGTAAATCCTTCATTAAATCTAGCATTAATACAACTTATTGTTTTGTCTGTAGAATATTTAAATGATTTGCCAGTCGTAGAATTCAATATATCTATTATTTCTTTTCTTTCTTTACTTTTTTTACCTTCTTTAGTTGGTGTCGTTTGTGTTTCACTTGCGTTTCGTTTGCGTTTCACTTGCGTTTCGTTTGCGTTTCGTTCATCTTGATAACTTTCATAGTTGCAAACAGTTAGACGTGTCGTTTTGTGTTCTGATTTTGTTACTATCATTGAATCATTTTCTAACAAATTAAAAAACCTTCTAACTTTTGATTTATTCCATCCATTACCGAATGCTTTAGCCCATGATTCTAAAGACATAAGAGATTCACCCCTATTGCATTGCAATAATGTATTTTTAATATTTACTTTTTTAGGCTCATAGTTAACAGTGAATAATATAATAATCCAAGCTTTAAATTTTTCTTCATCTTTAAATATCCAATGATCTTGTATTGACCTATATATTTTTATCCATCCAGCCATAATTATAATTCATTTAACCTGTTTTGCAAATGCAGCATCAAATGATAGACATCTTTTTTAGTCATATTAATTTGAGCCCTTAATCCTATTTCTTTATTTGATATAGTTACAGGTAATAAATTATCGTCATACCAATCATTAATTATTAATTCGGTATTGTCATCATTGTCATATATTTTAACTTCCATAATTAAATATTTTAAGTTAATTTTTTTTTACATTTTACTAGCCAAAAAATGCTATTGGCCTAAATAATTAATCAATTTAGCTTTACATTCAGACCTTAAATCCCTTCTATTAGCTAAATAATGTGATAACTCAACTGGTGTGCATCCTATTCTTTTAGCTATATGGCTTTTTTTAACTCCGAATTTTTCTATAAACTTTATTAATAATTCCTTTTCTTTCATGTCTACAATATTAGTAAATTATTCTTTACTCTCAAAAACTTTTTTCAATTTTATTTTCAATATTTTTTATAATCTCATCTATTTGAGTCTTTCTAATTTTTGTATCTCCATATATATCCTCCAGCTGAATAATTACTTTTCCTTCCTCTACATACATCACATATAGTTGCAAAATGAATATTAGTTTGTCTATATGCTTCTCTTGCAGATGGGTATTCTTTTATTATTTTATTTGTTTTTTTATCAATTTGTAATACTGGCTTACTTGCGCCATGATTAAATGGTATTACTTTTAATCCATTTTCATATGCATGTATATTATTTTCTCTAACAGTATTCCATTCTAAATTACATACTTCGTAATGATATTCATAGCCTTTTATAGGCTTCCAAATTTCTTTTTCTTGCATAATTGCGATGTTATGTATTGCGATGAAAAGAAGTAAGGGCAACGGTCATCGCTTCCGCTTTCAGTTGGTGATCAAGCCAACCTAAGCCCAATACAAATATATAAATTAAATTTCATTAATCTATTTTTTTTAATTAACTTAAATACTTTAATAAAAAATTAAGCTCTTGTATTTCTTTTATTAATTCTTCTTTCATTTCAATTTGTTTTTCTAAATTCAGATATTTCTTTTTCTTCGTTGCATTTTTTCATATCCTTTGAGTATAATTAAAGAAAACTTTCTTAGCGTTAAATTTAGCCTTTATTTTTCTTCTAGTGCGTTATATATTAACATATTTGTTTGAGTTGAAAAAATCACTATCTAATGACTTTAATTTTCCGTTTTCATATTCTATTTGAATCTTAGTTATTTTTGCTTTCATTGTTTTAGTTTTAAAAGCCGTAAATTAATCCTGCATATTTTATTTATATATTATATCCTGGACCGTATATTTATTCGTTTAATTACATTTTAAAATTATTTTAATTGTTGTTTAATAAATAATTCAAATTGAGAAGGAAACGTAATAGGTATTCCTTTATTCCCGAAAAACTTTGTTATGACATCTAATATTTTATTTATTTGATTTGTATCGATATCCTTTGTTGATTCTATTTCAAATAAAGCTATCTGTATTGGCCGCCATAAAGTATTTTTAATTAATTCAGGTGTAAACATCATTTCCATTTCTTTTCCGTTAAAACCTGTATAATTAAATGTTTCTCCAAGCTCGTTTAGCTGGTCAGCAATGTTATTAAAGAACAAATGTAAGGCACTATTTTGCGATAAAGTTCTTGTTCGTGTTATCTTTTTTACTTCACATTTTGATTGGCTAGATATGTGCTTTTCTAACACATACCTAGCTTTTTTAATATCTGATTCTTTTTTAAAATCGTATATCATTACTTAATTTTAAAAAGGCACATCACCTTCATTAGATTGATTATTGTAGTTATCATTATTTTGACTTTGGTTGTTATTATTTCCAGAGCCTAATAATTGAAGATTATCTACATATATTTCAGTAGTATATCTTTTATTTCCATCCTTATTATCCCATGATCTAGTTCTTAACTTACCTTCTATAAATAATTGAGTTCCTTTTTTCACATAATTCTCTACAACTTTTGCTAAACCACCCCAAACAACAATATTATGCCATTCTGTTTTTTCTGGAATTTGTTGTCCTGATTTGGTTGTGTATCCTTTTTCTGTTGTGGCTAAAGTAAAGTTTGCAACTTTACTATTTTCAAATGTTTTTATTTCAGGGTCTTTACCACAAAAACCAATTAATAATACACGATTTACGCTCATATTTTTATAATTTTAAATGTTTCCATGTTCGTTTGTTTTTTATATGTTTTATGCAAGATATACTTACATTATATTTTATAGATAATTCTTTATTGGTTAATGTTGAATTATAAATTTCTATTACATCATATTCTTTTAATTTTGAATTATTATGTAATTCTCCTTTTTTAGACTCTTTAGATATATCATAATTAGTATTGTTATTTATTCTTTTAATAGCATGTAATTTTGAATGTTCACTTTTTGTCATTAATTCCAAATTTTCTATTCTATTATCTGTTTTTATTTCGTTTTTATGATGAACAACTTCGTTTTTTTTTAATTTTCTACCTATATTAATTTCCATTATAACAACATGTAAACTCTTACCTTTATTTACACCTCTTGTTATTTCATAATATCCGTTAGGCTTTAATGATATTCCATTAGCTTTTTTATCCCATCTTTTCAATGCTGATTTTCTAATATTTTCAATCCAATCATTTGTAAATTTTCGTTTTTTATCTTTTAAATGATTACCCATTTTATTTTTAGCAAGCGCATGACCTTCAAGTCTTGTCCTTAATGGTATATTATGCTTTATAATCCAATATCTAATAGTAGATTTTGATATACCAGATAACTTAGATATATCTGGTATACTTTCTTTTTTTTCTAAATAGTGTAATTTTAAATATTCAGCTTCCATTTTTATTATGTAATAAAGTAATATTACATAATAAAATTACTTTATTTACGCTCATTTTTTTGCTAATTTAATTGTTAAATATTCACTTGTTTTACTTGGGAAATTACCACCTTTTAAAATAATTTCCCTGGCTTTAATGTATTGCTTAATTTCTTGCTCTTGCTCCTTTAACGAAGCATATTCTTCATCGCTTGAATAATCATAAATAGTACGTGAAGCTTTTGTAATCTCACATCCTTGATATTTAACCGTTTTTTCAGTGTATTTTTCAAGTTCAGAATATAAGTAAGACTTTATATCTTCATCTTTTTTTAATTGCGTTATTACCTCTTCAAATGACTTTAATATCAATGCAGATTCTTCGGCAGAAATATAACCTCCTATAATATCATTTTTTAATGATGATACATATGTTTCTATTTCTGTTTTTGTAGTTGGCAACTGAGTTAAAGTTGCTATTGATCTACTTTCCATATTCTCGCTCATAATTACTTATGTTATTTTTAATTTCTTCCTGTAATTGCTTCTCTCTTATTTCTTCGAATGTTTTTTTAGTTGCTCCCATTGCTTAATTCTTCTAAGTATTTAACTTCATTATCCTTACTTATTTTATAATACTGTTTTACAGTTTCAATAGTAGCTTTTTGACTTAAAGCTTTATTCCATGACTCTGAACCTGGATTAATCCATTGTTTTTCTGTTTTTGGTTGTGGTTTACTTGCTTCGTTACCATCATCATCTTCATCTATATTTAAACCTAATATAGACCCTAAAGCGTAACGCCTTTGATAAGTTATAACACTACCTAATCCCTGAGGGTCATTTTTAGTAGGTTTCATTATGTATGAACCTTTTATCCATTCTCCGGATATATGCATAAGCATTGTTAACATTTCATGTTCTCCAATTGGAAACTGAACAAAAGATAATCCGTTTTTATGTAATGGCTCTTCGATAACATCTAATATACTTGATAAGTCAGCATATTTTGATTTAAAGAAAGGATTTGTATTTTCCTTTTTAACCTTGCCTACCTCTGAATGAAATTTACATAAAGCTGTTGCAAGTTCTTTTATGCTTTCAGAATGCTCAATCATCTTGTTTTAGTTTTACTATTAGTTTATTTTTTTTTGAAAATTCAAATTTATGTAGTTTTTCAACACTACATTTTAACCCTCTACGTTTACAAAAATCAAACGCGGCTTTTCGAATACGTTCTTCTTCTATACAACGTCTATTACCTGATTTGTCTTTATTAAAAGTTAGTTTAACAGGTAAATCAACTATTGCAATTCCTGATTTTAATAATTGCTTAAAATTATATTTCATACACAAAGTTAATATTTATTTTCTTTCTACAAAACTAGACACGAATTATTTTATAACTGACTTGATAAATTCGTATATACTTCTTACTTCTAAACTAGACCAATCATTCATTTTTAATTTAGTGCTAAATTTAGAATTAGATATTTGTAAATGATTAGCAATTGAATATTGAGGATATGAATATCTATACATGAATAGTATCAATAATTCACTTGTATTCTTACTGGTTAACTCCATTTGCTATATTTTTTACAACCGCAATTGCTCTATCCCATTTAGAATGATTATTTAATCCATAAGTAGCTTTAATTAAATCATAAATATAATCTGCTTCACTATCAAATAATTCCTCTGGATCATCAAATCTTTTATCTTGGTTAATGTATTTTCTAAATTCTTTATCTAGTTTTTTACTTTGTGCAAATAATCCTTTAAACTCTTTTTTCATTATATGTTTTAAAGCTGGATTATCAATATCTTCAGTAATAAATCTAAGCATTACTTCATGTAATTGAAGTATAAAAGTTAAACTTATGTCTAATTTTTTTTGTTGTTCTTCTTTAGTCATTATGAATTTCTGTTTAAAATTGTTTCAGTAGTATTGTTTAATAATTCTTTAGTCTTTGCAAATACAATAGTTCTATTATCTATTTTATTTCTATTCATTTTGCTTAAATCAGGTGATTTTCTTTTTTTATAACATCTGTTTAAATCTATTTCTGCCATTTCTCTGGAATTAGTTTGAGCAGTAATCCCTAATTTATTCTCTAACTTTTTTCTTTTATATGTATTCATTTTATTTAATTTTAGTCATACAACCAACTTGGAGCGTTGGGTATTCTTTTTTCTATTGGTTTACGTAATAATGGTCTTAGTGATTTAAGGCTTTTAAATTTTGAATTAATACAATAACCTATACTGCCATTTTTATAAACTTGTTTTATCCTTCTTCCAGTTTTTAAATTAAAACATAAATTATCATTTGTCCATACATAATTGGTGTCAGTTGATAATTCATATTTTATTTGTTTATCTATTGTTATACTTCCTGATTTTTGCATTAATTTACTAGGCGTATCAGGAAGTTTTGAGTTTAATCCATTATTAATAGAATTATATATACCAATATAATAACATTCATATTTAAATAATTCATTTTGACTTCTGCATTCCTTAATAACTTCAAACGTATGACCACTAAAACCATATTTCCTAAAGCTATTGTCTAATTTAATTTGAGTATTAGTTTGTAATCTTTTATATTGATTATACCTCGATTCATAGCATGTAGTTGCACCAATATAAATATATCCAATTACATTTGAAATCTTATAAATACACATCATGTCATTATTGTTTTATTGTGATATAAATATAAGAAAATATTATTAATTTTACAGCATAAGTTATTGTAAATGATTTCATTAACTTGAAATTAAAGTGCGTTTATAAAGTAGTTAGCAACAATGCCTAAAAATCTAATTTAGGTAAGTGCTATTTTGGTAGTTCATTACATTTAAGAAAAGGCACAGTTGCTAACAAGCAACATAGGTAATGCGCCTTTTCTCGTAGGTAATTTAGTGCGTATTTGGGGCAATTAAAAACAAAAGCCCTAGCGCAACTTTCTTCTAATCTCCTCCGCGCGTTCATCTATTTCTCTAAGTTCTTTCTTCATTTGCCTACGCTCATCCTCTTCTTTTTCAGTTCTTGCACTAAAACTGTATGTGTAATCTTCTTTAACTGGCATTATCAGTAATTTAAGCCCACACTCAGGGCATTTTACACAACTGTAGCCAATTCTTCCACCCCAGCTTCCCCCCGCGCCGTTCATTATTATTCCTTTGCCTTTACATTGTTGGCTTATGCATGTTATTTTAGTAAAATCCATCGCTATTTTTGTTTTTAATTAATACTTCGTTTCAACTTCTGTGCGTAATTGGTTGGGCGCACATACCCATGTTGCAATCCGTTAGCGGTAATTACAGTTTCTTAATTTTAATGTCCGCTAAACTAATACCGTCACCCCAACCGTTCATAGCTCCTATCACCTTTGGTTCGTTATTGGTAATATCTATTCCTGCTCGGCAATGGGTGCCAAAATCAATTTCATAGGAATAACTACCGCTAACAACAGGTAAATTGCATTGCTCTGCTCCCGTTTTAACACCATTCGCTTGCTTTTCTATTATCTCAATAGCTTTGTCGAGTCTGTCAATGTCGTCCATTGTTATATAGTAATCTGTATGTAATCCAGTGCCCTCTTCCCAGTATTCTTTTCTCAGTTCCTTTAGTACATTAAGTGCATCGTTTAATCCGCTCATTATTCTGTCGTTTAAAGTTAGTATCTCGCATTATCTTTTGTAAGTTATTCAACAAGCAACGGCAACTTACCTAAACCGTTATGCACAAGGCTTTTAGTAGTTCTTGCCGTGCATCCGCTCGCGGGTAGCGTTGTATTTCAATTTAAGGTTTATATGTCTTTCTAGGTCTATCCCCCGAGCGCCACATAAGTCAAGTATGCGTATTACTGTATCTGCAAGCTCATCTTCAAAGGTGTCTTTAATCTTATTTTCGAATACATCTTTAAATAGCTTTTCATCTATTTTACCTTCCATCATTTCTTCTTC
>JBMNCR010000108.1:0-3561 GCA_049366695.1 Eubacteriaceae bacterium | reverse complement strand
TCTGGATAGTTATGAAGAACGTCTTCACATTATGCTTTCATTCTATCTCATGATGTAGAAAAATGTGAAGAAGATTATATTACCATAATTGTTTCAAGACAAAAAATGCCTAATCATAATGAAAATGAAAATTACTCTATAGATGAGTTAGTATTAACAAAGGACCAAATGGGCATACATGCCAGTATTTGTCAAGTATGTTGTCGCATTTACCTATTACGGTATAATACTATTATATCCCTAAAATTCTGCACTTCCAGTTGTTCTTGGAAATGGAATTACATCTCTAATATTGCTCATTCCTGTCAAGTACATTATAGCCCTTTCAAATCCAAGTCCAAATCCAGTATGTTTTACTCCACCATATTTTCTAAGTTCTAAATACCACCAATAGTCTTCTTCATTTAGTTGTAATTCTTTTAGTCTTTCTACTAAAACATCATGTCTTTCTTCCCTTTGGCTTCCTCCGATAATTTCTCCTACTCCAGGAACTAATAAATCCATTGCTGCAACTGTTTTATTATCTTCATTTAGTCTCATGTAGAAAGCTTTTATACCCTTGGGATAGTCTGTTACAAATACGGGCTTATTATAAACTTCTTCTGTAATATATCTTTCATGTTCCGTTTGAAGATCCATCCCCCATTCTATAGGATATTGAAATTCCTTTTTCGCCTTTTGCAATATCTCTATAGCCTCTGTATATGTTATTCTTGCGAAATCTGATTGTAATATATTATTCAATCTATCCAAAAGCCCCTTATCAATAAATGAATTAAAGAATTTCATTTCATCAGGTGCATTTTCTAAAATATATTGGATTATAAATTTCATCATTTCCTCTGCCAAGGTCATATTGTCCTTTAAATCAGCAAATGATATTTCAGGTTCTATCATCCAAAATTCTGCAGCATGTCTTGAAGTATTTGAGTTTTCTGCTCTGAATGTGGGTCCAAAGGTATAAATATTTCTAAATGCTAAGGCAAAAGCCTCCCCTTCTAATTGACCGCTTACTGTCAAATTTGTTGCCTTTCCAAAAAAATCTTGGCTATAGTCAATTTGTCCTTCTTCAGTTTTATGAGGATTAATTAAGTCTAGTGTAGTTACCTTAAACATTTCTCCTGCACCTTCAGCATCGTTTCCTGTGATGATTGGAGTATGGGTGTAGACAAAACCTTTATCTTGAAAAAACTTGTGTACTGCGTATGCCACTAAGCTCCTAACCCTAAAAACTGCGGTAAATGTATTGCTTCTAGGTCTTAAATGCGCAATCGTTCTAAGGTATTCTAAAGTATGTCTTTTTTTCTGTAATGGATAATCAGCATCTGAATTGGCTTCTATTTTTATCTCTTCTGCCTTAATCTCAAAAGGCTGTTTTGCATTAGGAGTTAAAATAAACTTACCTACTACAGTAATTGCAGTAGCTATACTTAATTTGCTTATTGTATTAAAATTCATTATATTTTCTTCGTATACTATTTGAATACCTTTAAATGAAGTTCCATCATTTATTTCAATAAATCCAAAATGTTTTGATGAACGATTAGTCCTTATCCAACCACCAACTGTAACTTCCTTATCATTATGATTATCTCTATTTTTGTATAAATCTTTTATCAATATATAATTCATCTTATCCTCCTAACAATATTTATATAGTATAACTGATAACAAAACAGTATCTTTACTATTACTTATAATTTATATAATTTAATTAATTATACTATATCATATGTAACAATTTATTATTCAGTGTAATTGCGGTATTTAATAATAGAAAAAGGAAAGTAGAAAGTTGGAAAGCATATACTCTATATAATGTTTTAGTGTTTATTAACCTTTTGCACTTTCAATATTTCTAGCTACTTGTGCAAATTCCTCTAATGATAGAGTTTCTCCTCTTCTTAAAGGATCAATATTGTTGTTTTCTAATATTTCTTTCACCATATTTTTTTCCATATTTAATCTTGCAGAAATACAATTTAAAATAGTCTTCCTTCTCATTGCAAATGATGCTCTTACAACTTTAAAAAACGCATCTTTATTTACTTCTACAGGAGGATTTTCTAAAATATTTAACTTTATTACACTAGATTCCACCTTTGGTTGTGGAATAAATACAGTTTTGGGTACAATTGCCACTATTTCAGGTTTAGAATAATACTGTACTGCAACAGATAATGAACCATAATCTTTACCTCCTGGAATAGCTACCATTCTTTGTGCTACTTCCTTTTGTACCATTACTGTTATACTTTCTAATGGCAAATTATTTTCTAATAACGTCATAATAATATCCGTAGTAATATAATAAGGAAGATTAGCTATAACTTTAAATTTTTGAGATGTAACTTTTTTTAACTCATTATGTATATTAATCTTTAAAATGTCGTCATTTATAATTGTTATATTATCATATTCATTTAATGTTTCCTCAAGTATGGGTTTTAGTTTTTTATCTATTTCAACTGCAATAACATGTTTTGCATTTTCACACAAATGTTGAGTCATTGCTCCTATTCCAGGTCCGATTTCTAAGATATAATCATCTTTTGAAATATGTGCGCCTTCTAATATTTTATGAATAATATTTTCATCAGTTAAAAAATTTTGACCATATCGTTTATTTAAAAAAAAGTTATACTTTGATTTAAGTTCGTTTATTTTACTTATTGATGTAAGTTTCTCCATTTATTACACTTCCTAAAGTTCATATTCTTTTAGTGCTGCTATTAATTGTTCTTTAGTAATACCATAATTATTTAATCTATTGATAAATTGTTTAGAGTTACAATATCCTATTCCCAACTTTTCACCAACATAACGTCTTTTAATCCTACTTCCACTTCCTGATATTAATCCTAATATAAATATATCATTATAGCTAAAAGTTTCAATGTAACTTACTACTGTTTTTACTTTTTCAAGTGCTTCTTTTATATCTTTAGGTTTAGCATTTTCTATCCCTATATTATTATTCTTTTTTCCTAAATGTCTAGGTAAAAAGGCATCTTTACATCCTTTAATATTATCATTTATATATCTTCTTATTTTTTCACCAGCAAAATCTGGATCTGTAAATATTATTACTCCTCTTGTTTCGCATGCTTTAGCTATTAATTTTAATGTTTTTTCTGTAATACCATATCCATTAGTACAAATCACATCTGCATCAACAGATTTTTTTACTGCAGAAATATCATCTTTTCCTTCTACTACAATAAGCTCCTTAATCATATTTGCCTCCAAATTTATGTGTACTATTGCTTTACAACTCCATAATTTTTCCCTAATACTAAAATTTAAAATCTAATGTCTTAAGTCTAACTCATAGGTCTTAGATCCCTCGGCATGCTCGGGATGACTGAGTGAGTAGGGGGGCGGATTACAACTCCATAATTTTTCCCTAATACTAAGGTTTAAAATCTAATGTCTTAAGTCTAACTCATAGGCCTTAGATCCCTCGACATGCTCGGGATGACTGTGTGGGTTTGGGGTCGGATTATAACTCCATAATTTTTCCCTAATACTAAAATTTAAAATCTAATGTCTTAAGTCTAA
>JBMNCR010000107.1:0-53415 GCA_049366695.1 Eubacteriaceae bacterium | reverse complement strand
TTGAGTAAGTAAATATATAGTGTTTTTACATTTTCGGTCTTACTGTTAGGCATAGAGCATGTTATTAAAACAATCATTATCTCCTTATACTTAAATTTTCTTCACTCCACTTCCCACATTTATCTCCGAATCTACCTATTATGATTTCATCATCTTGCATAATTGTAACTACCTCACAGCAGTTAGAACAACCTTTGCATTCAAAACTTGTTGAGTTGAATTGACTTTTTGATATATTAAAACCATTAAATTTAGTTTTTTCTTTTATTTTTTCTGATGCTAAAATAGCTGCACCAATAGCTCCCATAACATTATAATGTTCTGGTACGAATACTTCCATGTTTAGTGCTTTTTCTAAAGAAGACTTAATACCTCTGTTAGCAGCTACTCCGCCTTGAAAGAAAATGGTTTCACGTATATCTTTTCCCTTTGCTACATTTGTGAGATAATTTCTTACTAAAGCATCACATAATCCTCCAATTATGTCGCACTCGTTATATCCCATTGCCTGTTTATGTATCATGTCTGATTCGGCAAATACGCTGCATCTTCCTGCTATTCGTACAGGAAGGGTGGCTTTAAGTGCGTAGTCTCCTAATTTTTCTATTGGGATTTGTAATCTCTCTGCTTGCCTATCTAAAAAAGAACCTGTTCCAGCGGCACACACTGTATTCATCGCAAAGTCAAGAACAATACCATCATTTAAGATGATAATCTTTGAATCTTGTCCACCAATTTCTATAATTGTTCTTACAGTACGGTTTATATTTAATGTAGCAATAGCATGAGAGGTTATTTCGTTTTTCACTATATCAGCTCCGAGAATGTACCCTCCGATATTTCGTCCGCTACCTGTTACTCCTACCGCGGATATTTGTTTATTATCGCAAGTTTTGCCTAATACGCTTAGTCCATTTTTTATTGCCTCTATAGGTTTCCCATTAGTTTTTAGGTATATTTTTTTTGTTACTTGAAGATTTTTATTTAGTAATACAAAATCTGTGCTTACAGATCCTATATCAACACCTAGATAGTACATGTTTTTTTCTCCTTTCTAAAAGATCTAAAAATGCTTCTATCCTAGTAATATATCCTGCTTCGCCGGTCATTTCGTCAACTACAAGAGTCATGATAGGAAAGTTTTTATCTTTTGAAATTGAATGCAAGATAGATTTTGAAACTATTTCAGGCATACATCCCATCGGGAATATTTGAATTGCACCATCAAAATCTTGGTTACTAGCCATTACTGCTTCTGATACACACTCTCTTCCATGTCCTCCTATCCAATAAGGAAGATAATCTTTAGAATAGCGTTTGGTGTTTATGCCATTTAATTTTAAGAGTTTTAACGAAGTATCTTTTATCCACCAACTAGGGGTTAGTATTCTAGAAGTACTAACTTCATAATTCATTAACTTTTCTTCAATATATAAATTTGAAAATGGATCTATAATAGTGTATATTTCTCCGATAATAGCTATTTTAATAGGATTTTTATTTTTATCTATTGGAACATTGTTGATTTTATTCTTATATTTTTTTAATAAATTAAATGCGGCTATTGGATTTTCACATGAGTAGGTTTCTGATAATGCTTCATTTAATATTTTTTTTGATTCTCCTTTATTTACCTCATAACCTGAATTATAGTGAGCTTTTTTTTCTATAGCATCCACAAGTCGCATACTTTTTATTCCTCTAAGTATAGATTGTGTAATTTGTAATTTATTTAATGGACTTTCGCTAGTGATGACATTTAATCTGTTAAATACGTCACCTTGTTTTGCGTCACTTGGATAATCAATTAGAATAAATTTTACATTATAACCTTCTTTTTGTAATATGCGTGTTTGAAGTTCGCAGTACTCTCCAAACCTGCAAGGACCACAACTTCCTACTATCAAAATAGTATCAGATCCTTTTTCAATACTTTGCACATAATTACCCATCATAATTTTAAAGGGTAAGCATATTTCTTCTGGAGAAATTCTAGATCCAATTTCTAATGCTTTTTTATTATTAATTGGAGGAATAATATATTTGATTTTTAATGAATCAAATAAAATTTTAGCTGCTATATAAATATTACCCATGTGTGGAAATGTTACTATCAATTAAATTCCTCCTTTTCAACATATCAATATAAGCTTCTAACCTAGTATCAAAGCCTGCTTCGCCTGAGTGTTCGTCAAGTTTCAATACCAACATAGGGAATGTATCAATTATGTCTTTGATTAAATCAATTACTATTGAATCAATCCCACATTGAAAAGAAGAGAGATATATTATGCCATCTATTTCTTTTTTCTTGACTAAGTGTATAGCAGTACCAAAAGATTCTCTAATATTTGACCAAAAGGGTTTTTTATAAAGATAAGCTAATGATTCTTCTTTATAAAAATTATCAATTTGTTCTTCTGTAATAATACCAATATTTAAACTGTGTAGCTTTTTAATAATATTCATATTTATATATTTATCATATACAGTATAGGAATGACCAATTAATGCAATTTTTAATGGATAATTAGTGTCATTTAAACCATGGGATGTATTTTTATATTTTTTTACAGCATAAATAAAAGCATTCTCACTCTCTTCAGTACTTTTGTCTAAATATTTTCCAATGCAAATACACCATTTTAGAAGTTTGCGATTATCATTAATATATATAGGCAACGTAGTTATAGTAGGTAAATCTGGAATGCTGTTAAGTATCATTTCAGGCAATCCACAAAATTTAGGACAAATATATTCGTTATTATTTAATTGCATTATTCGTGGAACAACAATTAGATCACACTTGCTTTTTAAATAGGATACGTGTCCATGAAAAATTTTTATTGGAAGACAAGCTTCATCTACACAATACTTAATACCTTCATTTAAAATATATTTGTTTGTATCTGGTGATGAAATAAATGTAGTATTAAGTTTTTTTAGGAATTCTTCAATAAAAATAAAATATCTGTAATAATACAAACCTTTAGGTAAACCAATTTTCAATTCTTACCTCCGTGAGAAGAATTATTTAGGTTTATGACAATATTTGTATTAATTTTTATTAGAGCTTAATAATAATTATCAAGAAAATTGATATGAACTTACCACATAAAAAGTATAACTAAATTATAATTAATAGATTGGTTATATATAGATTCAGTTTGATTGCAATAAAAAATATTATTTTATGTGTTAGAATAGTATTTCTACTCAGGTTCTAAATATATTTAAAAAGTTCAAATAAAAAACAAGTGGTTTGTCAAAAACCCTAATTATATTATTGATATTATTATTAATTTTATACATAAATTATTTAGAGTGTTTTATACTATCAAAATGAGAGCATATTTAAAGAATAAATAACTTTATTAATAATTTATGTTATAATATTGTTATGAATTTACGAGTAAGAATTAATAATTTGATGAATAGAATATTTTTGCATATAAAATAACTTCGTAGAGGTCATTTTTTTAGTTAGAATGAACTATTATCTTTTCTCTCATTATTCTTTTTTTAATATGGATTTCCTAAAATTTATAACGTAGGAATTATTGTATAACTATATTAAGTAATTGATGATAGGGAATAGAAGTTTAATAAATATTTTGTTGATTTTTTATTAATATTGACACTTAATTACATTTAATACAGACGGAAGGTGAGATAATTAATAGTATTGATTTAAGCTATTAACATATATAGGGAATATATTAAAATATGCTAATAATGCCTTTGTTAATAATACTAAATTGTAATTTTAATCAGTTTAATAATGATAAGATTCGGGAGTTATATAAGAAATATTTATTATCATGGAATGTCTAAAAATTTAATTTATAAATGAAAGTAAGTTTGTGAGCAAGTGTGTTAATAATTATAAGTATTTAGTAGTTTAGCAGAATATATATCATAATTTCACAAAGGGAGTGTAATTTATGCTATACGAGGACAGATATAATAGCTGGAGTAATAATGATTTTATTGATGATGAAACGAAACAAGAATTAAAAAATATATGTAATAATACAAAAGAAATAGAAGATAGATTTTATAAAGATTTAGAATTTGGTACTGCAGGATTAAGAGGGAAAATAGGTGCAGGTACTAATAGAATGAATATATATACTGTTGGAATAACTACTCAAGGACTTGCAAATTACATGTCGAAATGGGGAGAAAAAGGAAAAGAAAAAGGTATAGTAATAGCATATGATTCGAGACATAAATCAGAATTATTTGCTAAGAGTGCTGCATTAATTTTATGTGCTAACGGAATAAAAGTATATCTTTTTGATTCCTTAAGACCTGTACCGGTACTTTCATTTTCTATTAAAAAATTAGGATGTTTAGGTGGTATAGTAATTACTGCAAGTCATAATCCTTCTGATTATAATGGTTATAAAGTATATTGGAAAGAAGGATATCAATTAACATCAAATATAGCTAGCGATATTAGTGAACAAATAAATTTAATATTAGATTTTAAGTATATTAACATAATGGAAGAGGAGGAAGCTGTTAATAAGGGGCTTCTTACCTATATTTCAAATGAAATTGATGAGGACTTTAATAAAGCTGTTATATGTCAAAGTGTAAATAAAGACATGATTCAAGAAAAAGGTAAAGAATTATCTATAGTTTTTTCTCCTTTACATGGTTCAGGAAATATTCCTGTAAGGAAAGCTCTTCATTCCATAGGATTTACCAATGTGAATACAGTCGTTGAGCAGGAAAAACCAGATGGTAGGTTCCCTACAGTTGAGGTGCCAAATCCTGAAGATGTAAGTGTATTTGAACTGCCTAAATTATTAGCACATGAAAAAAATGCTGACGTTATTATTGTTACTGACCCAGATGCTGATAGAGTTGGTGTGGCATATAAAGATGAGAACAATAAATATATCAACTTAAATGGAAATCAAATTGGTTGTTTATTAGAGAATTATTTATTAAACGAATTAAAAAAACAATTTAAAATACCCGATGATGGAGTAATTATAAAAAGTATAGTAACTACAGATTTAGCTAATAAAATAGCAGAAAAGTATAATATCAATGTAGAGAATACATTAACTGGTTTTAAATATATTGGGGAAAAAGTAGAAGAGTACAAAAATACAAAATTAAAGAGTTTTATTATGGGATTTGAAGAAAGCTATGGATATCTTATCGGTGATCATTGTAGAGATAAAGATGCGGTGGTAACTTCTTTATTAGTATGTGAGATGGTACTGTTTTATAAAACACAAAATAAACATTTAGGACAGATTTTGGAAGAAATATATAGTGAGCATGGTTATTATATGGAAGATATTAAATCAATTAAAATAGAAGGTAAAGAGGGAATTATTAAGCTACAAAGGATAGCAAATTATTTTAGGAGAAATCTTCCTATGAAATGGAATAATAGCAAAGTTAAAGTAATTGAAGATTATCAACAAGGAAAGAGAAGTATTGTTGGAGATTGTATTGAAAATATAGTTCTTCCGAGATCAAATGTATTAAAAATTTATTTAGAAGATGAAAGTTGGTTTTGTATAAGACCATCAGGAACTGAACCGAAAATAAAGATTTATTTTTCTGTAAATGCAAGTTCAGTACAGGAGACAAAAGAAAAACTTGATGGTCTAAAAGAAGAAGTAATGGATAAGGCATATGAAGCTCAAAATCCATTGAAAAAAAACCTTGAGGAGTAATTCTCAAGGTAATAATAAAATACTGTAAACAGACGGAGGGAGCATATGGTTGATAGTAGAGTAGAAAAATATGCACAGACATTAGTTAATTATTCATTAAAGGTCGAAAAAGGCAACTTAGTTATAATACAAGGGTATGAGATGGCAATGCCATTAATTGAAGAATGTTATCGCGAGATTATAAAATTAGGAGCGCATCCCCATGTATTACTAAAACATGATTTGAATGAAATACTATTGAAATATGGGAATAATGATCAGCTATCTTATATATCTCCTGTTTCTGAAGAAATGATAAATAAAGCGGATAGATTATTAAATATTGGGGGAGGTAATAATACTAAATATATGAGTAATATCGATTCTAATAAAATATCTTTGTACAATAAATCAAATGGAAAAATAAGCAAGATATTAACTGAAAGAGCTGCTAAAGGTGAAATGAATTGGAGTTTATGTATGTATCCTACTCAATCATTAGCACAAGAAGCTGGAATGTCATTGAAAGAATATGAAGAATTTATTTTTGAAGCTTGTTTATTAAATGATGAAGATCCAATATTATCATGGGAAAAAGTACATAATTATCAGGAGAGTATAATTGAATATTTAAAAAACAAAGAATATTTGAAAATTGTTGCTAAAGATACTGATATAGAGATGAAGATAAAAGATAGGGTATGGATTAATTCAGATGGTCATAATAATTTCCCAAGTGGCGAAGTTTTTACAGCTCCTCTTGAAGATAGTGTTAATGGGAAAATTAGGTTTTCTTTCCCGGGAGTTTATTGTGGAAAAGAGATTGAAGATATTAAACTTACTTTTGTTGATGGCAAAGTAACAGAAGCAACAGCTTTAAAGGGAGAAGAACTTCTTAAATCATTACTTAATATAGATGATGGTGCAAAGATGGTGGGAGAAGTAGCAATAGGAACAAATTACGGAATTAAAAGGTTTACTAAAAACATGTTGTTTGATGAAAAAATTGGCGGTACTATTCATATGGCATTAGGTAAAGCATATCCTCAATCAGGTGGGAAAAATATTTCTGCAATACATTGGGATATGTTATGTGATATGAAAAATGGTGGAGAAATTTATGCTGATGGTGAATTATTTTATAAAGATGGTGAGATTATTATTTAATACTAAAAAGAATAATATGTTAAAGTTATAAACTTCCGAAATATATCGGAAGTTCTATTATTAGAGCTAAAGGTAGTAATAATATATAAAATTATGATATTCTAACAAAGAGATGTTTTGTGAGTAGCAAGATATATTGATTGAGTAATAATGTCAGCCATTTCCATTACTAGACTTAATCTAACTTGATGTATGCTTGAGTTATGAAATATATCTATAGAGTCAACAACTCCTATCAATGAATAATTTCCTACTGGAGGAAGTTGTTTGCCTACTCCTTTGCCAGGATATACAGGTCCTTCACGAAACTGTATTGTGCCGACGGATTTACTATTACCTAAAGAAGCATCTACAGCAATAATTTCATGATTAGGAAAACTAGCTTTTAACTTTTGTAAGTTTTTATTTAAATTCACTGCATGAATAGGTTCGGAAATTGTACCATAAACTGGGTAATCTACATTTAACTTTTTTAAATTATAACCTACTAAGGGACCTAAACAATCTCCAATACATCTATCAGTACCTATGCAAAGTATAAGAAATGGACCAGTTAATTTCAACTTTAATTCGTTGCTTAAATTTCTACTAATATTTGTTGTTTTAATATCATAAACTAAAGATCTAGAATTGTCTTTTTTTATACTGAACATATAATCACCTCTATTAATGTATATATAACGAATTCGTATAACATTACCAAATCATAAAAATATTCTAATATTATTGCCTGTTAAAATAAGTTTATTACAATAAAATTAGAATATTAAAATTTTAATCTGTCAATAATCTATATGAGGTGGTAATAGTGAAGATTAAAAGATTAGTATTATACTTAATTGTGATAATTATTACAATATGTGCAATAAAATTTCAATTTGATATTACAAATTCAAGTAAAAATCAAATTGTTCAACAAGAATATACTGCTGAAAAAGCGTATACTGAATGGGAGAGTGAAGTAAATTATTTAAAATAATCAAACCATAAATTGAATTGTTCTTTGTTTTTAAAAGAAGATAATATCCTATCATCAATTCGTGGAATAGTTTTCTTGAAAGTTTTTATCATATTTTTCATATCTTCCCTTTTTGAAAATCCATCGATAGGACAAGTGCTTTTTACTACAGGATAATTTTCTTTATTGCAAAAATATGTTATTTCTTTTTCTTTAGTGTATATTAAAGGTCTAATAAGATGGATATCCTTTCTGTCTAGATATGTTACAGGAGAAAAGGTATTGATTCTACCTTCATAAAATAAACTTAGGAAAAATGTTTCTATAGCATCATCGCTGTGATGCCCTAAGGCAACCTTTTTGCATCCTAATTCTAATGCAAGATCGTGTAAAGCTCCTCTTTTCATTCTAGCACAGAGAGCACAAGGATTTTTTTCTTTTCTTTCCTCAAATACTATTGGGCCTATTTGCGTTTTTTTAATTGTATAATTAATTCCTATTTTCTCACATAGACTTTTTATAGGAGTAAAGTCCATATTTCCAAAGCCCATATCTAATGTAATAGCTTCAATTTCAAATTTTTCAGGGGAAAAATACTGGTATCTTTTTAATGCTGTTAATAATATAGTACTATCCTTTCCGCCTGAAACACCAATTGCTATTTTATCTCCATTATGTATCATATCAAAATCTTGAATAGCTCTACGCATTGAGCTTAATATTTTTTTCATTAATGTATCCTACTTTCTATTCCTTTATAATTCTCTAATGTATTATACCAAAAATATCATGCTAATTTAGATATTATATTGATACCGTGTAAATATATAGGTATAATAATTTTATACTTTTAGAAGGAGAGTTAAAACATGAAAATATTTCTAGATACTGCTAATGTAAATGAAATAAAGAGCTGTCTTGATAATTATGAGATAGACGGTGTTACTACTAATCCTAGTATTATTACAAAAGAAAATTTAGATTTTGTTACTTTAATGAACGAAATAAGCAGCATTTTAGGAGATGCTAAGACATTATTTATACAAGTTATTGCCACAGATTACAATGGCATCGTAGAAGATACAAAAACTATATTTAATAGTATTAATGGAAATATTTCTGTTAAAATTCCAGTTACTAGGGAAGGATTTAAGGCGATGAAATATCTAAGCAGGAACGGCTATAGTGTTGCAGCTACGTCAATAATTACGTCACAGCAAGGGTTAATGGCAGCAAAATGTGGTGCTAAGTTTCTAATACCATATGTAAATAGAATAGATAATATTATGGGAGATGGAGTTAATGTTGTTAAAGAACTGATGGATATTATTACTATGTATGGTTATAATACAGAAGTTATTGCGGCAAGTTTTAAGAATGTTCAACAGATACATAATTGTGCTTTAAATGGAGTAAATGGAGTGACTACTTCTACAGAATTACTAGAAAAAATATTGGAACATTCGCTTACTAATTGGAGTGTTGAACAATTTACAAAAGATTGGAGTTATGCGAATAATAATGAAGATTCTATAGCAAAAACTATAAAGAAGGTGTAAAAAATGATTGAATTTCTTAGTATATTTCCTGATTGGTTAAAAGTCTTGATTTCTGCTATGGTTCCTGTTTTTGAGTTAAGGTTTTCTATTCCTTATGGTATTTTATTATTAAAAATGCCTTATCTAATTACATATATTATTTCTATTATAGGGAGTATAATACCAGCACCATTTATATTATGGTTGATACCGTCATTGTTGGAATGGATGAGAGGAACAAAATATTTATCCGGCATTGGGAATTGGATTTATAATAGAGGAATAAAGAAATCTAAATCAATAGATAGATACAGTTTTTGGGGGTTAGTGTTATTTATTGCTATACCATTGCCAGGAACGGGAGTATGGACAGGATGTCTTGCCGCTTCACTGATTGGGATTAAACTTAAAAGAGGTATTACTGCATCAGTTATTGGGGCATCAATAGCAGGAGTAGCTATGATGGTACTTACTTTTATTTTGGGAACTGCGATATTATAAAGTATTGACACTAATATTTAGGTATGTTATCATACATATAAAATTAAATAGTATTGTTACCTTATCCAGAGAGGTGGAGGGAATAGGCCCTGTGAAACCCGGCAACCAGCATGTAATAAATGCAAATGGTGCTAATACCTACAGAAATATCTGAATGATAAGGCGTTGTGATTATATCCTCGTCTTAAGACGAGGTTTTTTATTTTGAACTAGGAGGGATATACAGATGAAAAAATTATTTACTTCTGAATCAGTAACTGAAGGGCATCCAGATAAAATATGTGATCAGATATCTGATGCAGTACTTGATGCAATTATTGGAAAAGATCCAAATGCAAGAGTTGCATGCGAAACTACAATTACAACGGGACTCGTATTAGTAGTAGGGGAAATAACTACAAATTGCTACGTTGATATACCTAAAATTGTAAGAGATACAATTAGAGAGATAGGTTACACAAGGGCAAAATATGGTTTTGATTGTGATACATGTGCTGTTTTAACATCAATTGATGAACAATCACGAGATATTGCACTGGGGGTTGATAAAGCATTAGAAGTAAAAATGGGACAAATGACTGAAACAGATATTGAATCTACTGGCGCTGGAGATCAAGGAATGATGTTTGGCTTTGCTTGTAATGAGACACCAGAGTTAATGCCATTACCCATTTCACTGGCACATCAGTTGTCTAAGAAATTGTCTGATGTAAGAAAGAATGGTACACTTGAATACTTAAGGCCTGATGGTAAAACTCAAGTGACAGTAGAATACGACAATGATAAGCCAAAAAGAGTAGATACTATTGTAATATCGTCGCAGCATAGCAGTGAAGTAGAATTAGATACAATAAGAAAAGATATAATAAAATACGTTATTAAACCAATAGTAGATGAAAAATTGTTAGATGATAGAACAAAGATATTTATTAACCCTACAGGTAGATTTGTAGTAGGTGGACCGCAAGGGGATGCTGGATTAACTGGAAGAAAAATAATCGTAGATACATATGGCGGATATGGACGTCATGGTGGTGGAGCATTTTCGGGTAAAGATCCTACTAAAGTTGATAGATCAGCGGCATATGCTGCAAGATATGTGGCTAAAAATATTGTAGCGGCAGGTTTGGCAGATAAATGCGAGGTAGAGTTAGCTTATGCAATAGGGGTTGCAAAACCTGTTTCTATATTTGTAGATACATTTGGTACAGGCAAAATTAATGAAGAGAAATTAATCGAATTAATTGAAAATAATTTTGATTTAAGACCAGCTGCAATTATTAGAGATTTAGATTTGAAAAAGCCTATATTCAATAAAACAGCTGCATATGGGCACTTTGGTCGAGTTGATATAGAATTTCCATGGGAAAATACTGATAAAGTGACTTTATTGAAAAAACAATCAGGAATTGATGTTAAGTGAAATCATATAAAATGGAGAGCATAATATGCTCTCCATTTCTCTAAATTTACTTAATTATTTTATTGCAAAAATTAATTCTCCTTGTGCTGCTATTTCATTATCAACTAGTGCTACAGCACTGCCAAAACCGACATTCCCACGACTTTTAGTTATTTCTGTCTTTAAGGTTAGTGTATCACCCGGAATAACTTTTCTTTTAAATTTAGCACTTTTTATGCCTCCAAAATAGGCTGTTTTACCCTTGTTTTCATCTAAACTTAGTAGAGCAACTGCACCTACTTGAGCTAATGCTTCTATAATTAAAACTCCCGGCATAACATGTTCATGAGGAAAATGACCTAAAAAGAAATACTCATTTACTGTTACATTTTTAATACCTGTAGCTATTATACCAGGTTGAAGTTCAATTATTTTATCTACCAATAGAAAAGGATATCTATGGGGTATAATTTCTTGGATTTGATTACTATTTAATATCATATCTAACTCCTAACTTATCAAATAAAAAATACATTGTAAAAAAGATTTTATTCTACAGAGATAGTCTATTTATATTTCTTAAAAGCTAATGTAGCATTATGTCCACCAAAACCTAAAGAATTTGAAATAGCTACGTTTACTTCTGATTCTCTAGCTTTATTAGGCACATAATCTAAATCACACTCAGGATCAGGCGTAGTATAACCTATAGTTGGTGGTATGATGTCATTTTGTATAGCTTTAATACATGCAATTGCTTCAACTGCTCCTGAAGCTCCTAAGAGATGTCCTATCATGGATTTAGTAGAGCTAACGGGTATTTTATATGCCAAGTCATTAAATAAAGTTTTTATTGCTAAACTCTCATTTAAATCATTCTGGTAGGTACTGGTACCGTGAGCATTAATATATGATACTTCATTAATGTCGATTGAAGCATCTTCTAGTGCTTTTTTCATTGCTCTCATACCACCTTCACCTTGTGGTGCAGGTGCAGTTATATGATAGGCGTCACATGTAGTGCCATAACCTATTATCTCAGCATATATTTTAGCATTTCTATTTAAGGCACTATCTAAAGATTCTAGAATCAATATTCCTGATCCTTCTCCCATCACGAAACCATCCCTGTCTTTATCAAAGGGAGTGGAAGCTTTTAAGGGGTCTTCAGAAGTACTTAACGCTTTCATAGACATAAATCCAGATATACCAATTTCGCATACAGAAGCTTCTGTACCTCCAGTGATAGCAACATCCATTTGTCCATATCTTATTTTATGGAAGGCTTCACCAATGGCATTTGTACCTGAAGCACATGCTGTTACTACACAATAACAAGGGCCTTTTGCATCTAAAGCTATTCCTATATGTCCAGCTGCCATATTGGCAATCATCATAGGTATAAAGTATGGAGAGACTCTGTCATGCCCTCTTTTAATCATTTTTTCAGTTTGTTCATGAAAAGTTTTAATACCACCTATACCGCTACTTACAATAACACCAATTTTTTCTCTATCAACTTCATATTCATTTAACTTAGCATCTTCGTAAGCTTGATGGGCTGCATATAGTGCAAATTGAGTAAATCTATCTAATCTTTTAATATCACGTTTATGTATATATTTTAGTGCATCAAATTCTTTCACTTCACCTGCGCATTTTACAACATAATCATCAGTATTGAATCCAGAGATTTTACTTATACCACATTGTCCAGACTTAATATTATCCCAAAATTCGTCAGTATTTTGTCCTAAAGGATTTATGGTTCCTATACCTGTTACAACTACTCTTCTCATATCTAAGCCTCCTAAACTACCATTCCGCCGTCAACATTTATTACCTGACCAGTTATATAGCCTGCGTCATCAGATGAAAGAAAAGCTACTAAATTCGCTACATCCTCTACAGAACCGAGTGATTTTGTGGGGATATTAGCTTTTATAGCATTTTTTTGTTCATCTGTTAATTTATCTGTCATATCGGACACGATAAATCCTGGAGCAACTGCATTAACTGTAATACCTCTTGTAGCAACTTCTTTTGCTACAGATTTAGTTAGTCCAATAATGCCTGCTTTTGATGCGGCATAATTGGCTTGACCTGGATTGCCAATTAATCCTATTACAGAGGCTATGTTAATTATTCTACCTTTTTTCTTCTTTAACATGTATTTAGTTGCATGTTTAATACAATTAAAACATCCTTTTAGATTAATAGAAATTACTTCATCAAAGTCTTCTTCACTCATTTTGAGTATTAGATTATCTTTTGTGATTCCTGCATTATTAACTAATATATCTATACTGCCAAATTCCTTTACAGTGTTATCAATTATATCTTTAGACTCAGCAAAATTTTTAATATTACCCTTAATAGCAATGGCTTCATTTCCATTTTTTCTAAGTTCTTCAACTAATTTATTTGCTGCCTGGTCATTGTTTGCATAATTTATTACTACATTTGCATTAAGACTACTTAATTTTTTTGCTATTGCACTACCAATCCCTCTAGAGCCTCCTGTAATTAAGGCTGTCTTTCCTTTTAACATATCAACCTCCGAGTATTTTCAAAGTATTTTCTAAGGATTTGATGTTTTCAACATTTAACACTTTTGTTTTTCTATCTATCCTTCTTACAAAACCACTAAGAACCTTTCCAGGTCCCACTTCTATAAAGTGTGTGATACCTTGATTCAACATATATTTTACACTGCTTTCCCATTGCACCGGAGATACTACTTGGTTTACAAGTAAGTTGTTTACAGATGATAAATTATCATATGGTTTTCCGGTTACATTTGATATAATGGGAATTTTCCAACTATTTAGTTGAATTTTTTTTAAGTATTCACTCAAATTTTCAGAAGCTAATTTTAGTAAAGATGTGTGAAATGGCCCACTAACATTTAATTTTACAACTCTTTTTGCACCATTTTTTTCAAATAATGTACAGGCATAATCCAATGCGGAGGTTTCTCCTCCAATTACAATCTGTCCATTATAGTTATAGTTAGCTGGTTCTACAACACCTTTTATACTTGCTTCTTTACATATTTGTTCAACTTTAGAATTGTCTAAACCAATTATTGCAGCCATTGAACCTTTGCCTTTAGGGACAGCTTCTTCCATAAATGATCCTCTATTAAATACTAATTTAACTGCAGTTTCTAAATCTAACATTTCAGATGCTACCAAAGCGGAATATTCTCCAAGGCTCAAACCTGCAAAAAATGAAGGATTAATATTGTAGTGTTTTAGTATCATATAAGTAGCAATACTTGTTGTAAGTATTGCCGGTTGAGTATATTTTGTTTGATTTAGTTCTTCGTTTTCACCATTAAAACACAATTGCGTCATTTTAAATGGAAGTGAAGCATCGGCCTTGTCAAAGACATCCCGTGCTTCATCAAAATTTTCATATAATTCTTTACCCATACCAAAGTATTGGGCACCCTGGCCGGGAAATAAAAAAGCTATTTTTTTCATAGTATACCTTACTCTGTTTTGCTTGTGATGTAAGTAATAATATCATTAACAGTAGAAAGTTTTAAAGAGTCTTCTTCTGAGATTTTTATGTCAAATTCATCTTCAAAAGCCATAATTATTTCTACAACTGCCAGTGAATCAGCACCTAGATCTTCTTGGATATTAGAATCCTCTTTAATTTCATCCAATTCAATTCCTAGTTCTTCAGCCAATATATCAAATACTTTTTCTTTAATCATTTTAGATTACCTCCATTATTTATTATTTATTTTTAATTATTTGATTATTAATATTCAAATAATATTGATCCCCAAGTTAATCCACCACCAAAACCTACTAAAATTAATTTATCACCTTTTTTTAAGAAATTATCATTAAATAATTCATCCAAAGCTATTCCTATACTTGCTGCAGAAGTATTTCCATAATTTTCTAAATTCATATAGAATTTCTCTATTGGGATATTCATGATTTTGGAAACCTTTTTTATTATTCTCTTATTAGCTTGATGGGGAACTATATAATTTATATCATCTAAATTCAAATTGCTTTTTTCTAGTAAGTTTTCAATTGAGTCCTTAATTGCAAAAGTTGCAAATTTAAATATTTCACTACCATTCATTGTAAGGTAGTTATCTCTATAATTATCTTTAGAAGATGAGAATGGGTTATTTAAAGGTAATGCAGGAACGCATAAATTAAAATCTTCATCTCCCATAGAATTAGTATAATCACTTATTATTCCTGTATTATTATTTTCTAATATCACTGCACCAGCACCATCACCAAATAATACACATGTACTTCTATCTTTCCAATTAAGAACCTTGGAGAAGTTTTCAGCACCTACGACAAGAGCTCTTTTAATAGCACCAGAAGCTATGTATTTATTTGCAATTTGTATAGCATATATTAAACCAGTACACGCAGCATTTATATCAAAACATATTACATCATTAGAATTAATACCTAGCTTATTTTGTAACAATGAAGCTGTAGATGGAATGAAATAATCTGGAGTTACAGTAGCTACAATTATTAACTCTATAGTATTTACGTCAATATTATATTTTGTTAAAGCATCAATTGAAGATTTATATGATAAATCCAAAGTACTTTCTTCTTCTGAAATCCTTCTTTCCTTTATACCAGTTCTCGAGTATATCCATTCATCGCTAGTATCAATTAATTCTTCTAAATCATTATTAGATACCACTAGTTTTGGGCAATATTTTCCAGTTGCTATTATTTTTGATGTGCTCAATTGTTTCTCCTTTCAAAGAGAGTTAATTACCAATATTTCTAAATTTCTGATATCTTTTTTTTAATATAGTTTTTATTGGAATTGTATTTAAAGTCCTTAACGATTGAATAAGACTATTTTTCATATATGCCATAGTGTTTTCGTAATGTTCTTTTGAGTTTCCTTCTTCCGGAATTATTTTATCTATTACATTTAGATCTAATAAGTCAAAAGAAGTTAATTTCATTAATTCGGCAGCTTTCTTAGCTTTGGAACTGTCTTTCCATAATATGGACGCAAAACCTTCAGGCGATAAAATTGAATATATGGAGTACTCCATCATCCATATTTCATCTGCAATAGTCAACGCCAAGGCACCACCGCTGCCACCTTCTCCAATCACTACCGAAATTATAGGCACTCTTAAATGAGACAATTCGAATAAATTATTTGCTATAGCATGGCCTTGTCCTCGCTCTTCAGCTCCAATACCACAAAAAGCACCTGGAGTATCAACAAAACATATTATAGGTCGATTAAACTTTTCTGCTTGTTTCATCAGTCTAAGAGATTTTCTATATCCCTCAGGGTAAGGCATGCCAAAATTTCTGTCAATGTTTTCTTGAGTTTCTCTTCCTTTTTGTTGTCCGATTACTGTAACTGGCATACTATCTAAAAAAGCTATACCACCCACGATAGATTTATCATCTTTAAAATTTCTATCTCCGTGAAACTCAATAAAATCACAAAATATGTTATTTATGTAATCTAGAGACGTTGGTCTATCTGTTGATCGTGCCATGTTTACATGTTCCCAAGCATCATAATTATGATTTTTATTTTGTATTTCCTTTGTACTAGTCATATTATCACCCCTTATGAATAACAAGAATCTTATGTAACATTTTTTTCATTTGTTTTCTAGGAGCAATTGCGTCTACAAAACCATGTTCTAAAAGGAATTCAGAACTTTGAAAACCTTTGGGTAATTCCTGACGAATGGTTTGTTTAATTACTCTTGGACCTGCAAAACCAATTAGCGCTCCCGGCTCAGCTAAAATAATATCTCCCAACATAGCAAAACTAGCAGTTACTCCTCCAGTAGTTGGATGAGTCAAGACACTGACATATAATAAGCCTCTGTCATGATGCTTTTTTAATGCACTACTTACTTTTGCCATTTGCATTAAGGATAATATGCCTTCTTGCATTCTTGCACCACCTGATGCAGTAAAAATAATTAATGGAAGTTTGTTTTTAATAGATTTCTCTATAGCTTGAGTTATTTTCTCACCTACTATACTACCCATACTACCCATTAAAAAATAACTGTCCATAGCAGCAACTACGCAACGTATACCATTAATCTCACCATAACCAGTTATAACAGCTTCTCTCATTTTGGTTTCTTTCATTACTTTTGATATTTTCTCATTGTATTGTGGGAATTTCAAGATATTTTTTGTTTTCATAAACTTATTAAATTCCTTAAATGAGTCTTTATCTATTGTCGATTTAATTCTTTGAAAAGCGTTTAGTCTAAAGTGATAATTGCATTTCGGGCAAATATAATTATTGTTTGAAAGGTCTTCGTAATACACAAAATTAGTGCAATTCTCGCATTTAGTATACAAATTATCCGGTATTTTTTTTTGCTGGAATTCTTTTGAATTAAATTTTTTGTTTTTATTTATGAATTTAAACATATTATCTACCTATTCGATTATTTTTTTAATAAAATTAGTATTTATATTTCCACAAACAAAATCTTTGTGATTAATTATTTTATTTAATAAGGAAATATTCGTTTTAATATCTTGTATTATTATCTCGCTCAATGCCATATTCATTTTATTTATTGTTTCAATTCTATTGTCAGCCCATGTTATTAGTTTACATATCATAGAGTCATAATATAATGGTATTCGATAGTTTTGATATATATGAGAATCAATTCGAACTCCATTTCCACCTGGCAAATGAAGCTCCTTAATTAAACCTGCACATGGTCTAAAATCATTGTTAGGATCTTCTGCGTTTATTCTGCATTCCATTGCATGCCCATTGATCTTTATATTTTCTTGTTTAAATGGAATAGGTTCACCTTGTGCAATATTAATCTGCTGTTTTATCAAATCTATTCCCGTAATCATCTCAGTAATAGGATGCTCAACTTGTATTCGAGTATTCATTTCAATAAAATAATAATTATTGTTTTCATCTAATAAGAATTCTATTGTACCTGCATTTTCATAATTAATAGCTCGAGCTGCTTTTATAGCAGTATTACCCATTTCTTTTCTTAATTCATCATTAATACAAGTAGCCGGAGCTTCTTCTATCATTTTTTGATTATTTCTTTGTATAGAACATTCTCTATCATATAAGTGTACAATATTTCCGTATTTATCAGCAATGATTTGGAATTCTACATGCTTAGATTCGGTAATATATTTTTCAATATATATAGACGAATCACCAAAAGCATTTTCCGCCTCTGACTTTGCTTGAGAAACAAATTTTTCCATTTCGTCACTATTGTTTATAATTCTCATTCCTTTACCTCCGCCCCCTAGGGAGGCTTTAACAATAACAGGAAATCCGATGTTTTCTGCAATTTTTTTTGCTTCTTCTATACTTTCCACTATGCCTTCAGAACCTGGGATTACAGGTACGTCATTCTTTTTCATGATTTCCCTAGCAGTTGATTTGTTACCCATGAGTTTGATTGCATTTGAAGATGGACCAATAAAAGAAATATTACACTCTTCGCACATTTTTGCAAACTTACTATTCTCTGAAAGAAATCCATAACCCGGATGGATAGCATCGACACCTAAAGCAACAGCAGTACTCATAATTCGATCTAAATTTAAATAGCTTTCTTGAGGCGAGCCTGAACCAACACAAATAGAATAGTCAGCCAGAGCAACATGCAAGCTTTCTTTATCTGCAGTAGAATAGACGCTTACTGTTTCAATGCCTAACTCTTTACATGCTCTAATGATTCGAACCGCTATTTCTCCTCTGTTTGCGATGAGAATTCTCCTAATTGGTGTCATTAGTATCTTCTCCTATAATTATTAATGGCTGTTCAAATTCTATAATGTCCAGATTGGACACTAATATCTTTTTAACTATGCCATTACAAGGACTTTTTATTTCGTTAAAAATTTTCATGGCTTCAATAATACAAATAACATCGCCTTCTTTTACAGTATCTCCTATATTAACAAAGGATTTCGCATCAGGGGAAGGAGATTCGTAATATATTCCCACTAGAGGAGATTTTACTGTTGTATCATTATCATTTAGTGAATCTTGTGGAATAACATTTTGATTCAACACTTGAACTTTATCATTTGTTGATTGAACGGAGACAACATTATTATTGTCTTTAGAAATATACATTTGGAACTTATCATCAACTATTTCAAACTGATTGACACTACTATTATCAATCTTATCGATTATTTTTATTATTTCATTTAAATTCAAAATACGGGACCTCCCAGTTTATACAATCATTTATTATTACTAAATCCTTTGACAATCAAAGTATATTTGAAATATAATACAAATATTAATAATTGTCAACAAAAATGTGTAGTAGGAGGCACCGAAGTGATAATAAAACCTGTTATAAAGAATAATATATGTATAAGGGTACATCCTTTAGGATGTAAAGAAAATGTAAGAAGACAAATAGAGTATGTAAAAAATGAAGGTGAATTTGAAGGCCCGAAGAATGTTTTGATTATAGGTGGTTCTTCAGGATATGGATTAGCTAGTAGAGTAACTTTAGCTTTTGCGTGCAAAGCTAATACAATAAATGTTTCTTATGAAGTGGAACCAAAGCGAAATAAAACTGGTACTGCTGGATGGTGGAACAACATATTCTTTCAACAATTTGCACAAGAGGCTGGATTGAATTGTAAAGATTTTATTGGTGATGCCTTTTCTATAGAAATGAAAGAGAAAGTTTTGGAATATATTAAAAAGGAATATGGAAAGATAGATTTGCTTATTTATTCTTTAGCTTCAAACAGAAGGACGGATCCATATACAACACAAACATATAACTCTACCATTAAAAGTATTGGTAAAGAAGTGAATGGATACAGCATAGATATTAATAGTATGAAATTAAAAGAAGAGACAATGGAGATGGCTACCCAAGAAGAAATTGAGAGCACTATAAAAGTTATGGGTGGAGAGGATTGGAATATATGGGTAGATATGCTATCCGAAGCAGGGGTATTAAATGAAGGATTTAAGACGATTGCATACACGTACTTAGGGTCTCCAGCTACCTACGAAATATATAGACATGGAACCATTGGTATGGCTAAAAACCATTTAGATGAGACTGCGCAAAAATTAAGCCCAATCCTTAAGGAAAGATATAATGGAGAGGCATTAATATCTGCTAGTAAAGCCATCGTAACTAAAGCAAGTATATACATACCTATATTTCCAGTTTATGGAGCAATTTTATATAAGATAATGAAGGAAGAAGGTACTCACGAAGGGGAAATAGAGCAAAAATATAGGTTATTTAAGGATATGCTGTATGGGAACAAAAGAATTAGTGATGAATCCAATCGTTTGAGACCAGATAATTTAGAACTAGATAAAGAAGTGCAAAGAAAAGTAAATGATATTTTGAAAAATGTAAATAATGACAATATTGATGAATTAACGGATATTAAAGGATTTATTGATGATTTTATGAAGATTAACGGATTTAATTTTGAAAATATCGATTATAATGAAGAAGTTGATTTAGAAGAATTAAATAGAATTATTTTAAAGTAAAAGTAGTTATAAATATTTTGTTAAACGGAGCTTCATTCTATATGATAGGAGCTCTTTTTATATTGTAGTTGAAAATGGGCTCTTTTTTAGATGTTATTTTGAGCGGAATGTAGTAAAGTTGATGGAGAGTTATTTTAAATACTAGATATTCTCTTGATAAAGTTGTATGGCGATATTTCCGTGAAGCTATAGACAGTATGTATTCTTCTTATTCTATTATGTTATAATACAGATAGATCTACTAATTTAGATATTTAATAAGAAAACAACAATAGATAGAGGTAATTATGGAAAAGATATGTGGGTATGTAGAGAAGATAATATTTTACAATGAATACAATAACTACACAGTTATGGATTTAGATTGTAATAATAACCTTATCACAGTTATTGGCAATTTTCCTAGTCTAAAAAAGGGAGAATACATAGGTATTAAAGGGAATTGGACTGAGCATTCAAACTTCGGCATGCAGTTTAAAGCTCATAGTTTTGGGATAGAAATACCCTCCACATTAGAAGGTATCGAAAAATATTTGAGTTCTGGAATTATTACTGGGATAGGAGACAAAAAAGCTAAATTACTCATTGAACAATTTGGAGTGGATGTAATGGATGTTATAAAATACAATCCATTAAAGCTTACCAAAATACCAGGCATTGGCAAAAAAACGGCTATAAAAATATCTGAATCTTTTAATGAAAATAGAGAAGTGATGGAAGCAATTGTTTTTTTAGGTCAATATGGAGTCTCGTCTACTCATGCAATGAGGATATATAAAATTTATAAAGATAATACCATATCGATTATTAAAGAAAATCCATATAAAATAATTAATGAAGTACCCGGTATGGGATTTAAGTCTGCAGATTTTATAGCCATGAGTATAGGAATAGAAGAGGATTCTCCATTTAGAATAATGGCTGGCATCAAATATTCTTTATCATCGTGTTACAACGATGGGCATATGTTTTTAACGGAATCGAAATTAATTATGGATTCATCTCAGCAATTAAAAGTTGAAGAAGATTTGATAGAGTATCATTTGCAAGAATTAATTTTACAAGGTGAAATTAAATTAGATTTGATCGATGAAACGAGAGTATATTATTTGATACCTTCATATAAAGCAGAAGAGAATGTATCAAATTTGATAGTAGAAACGAATAATTATAGGTATGAAAAAGAAAGAATTGACGTGGATAGTATTATAGTCAACTTTCAAAATGAAAATAATATTATACTAGATCCTATACAAATCGAAGCAATTAAAGCATCCATACAAAATGGTGTGGTTATTATAACTGGTGGTCCGGGAACTGGTAAAACTACGATAATAAATTGCATTTTAAATATATTTAAAAGGCTTAACTATGAAATAGCACTGGCTGCACCTACAGGAAGAGCTGCAAAACGTATGACTCAGTCCACTGGTGAAAGTGCTGTAACTATACATAGGCTATTAGAATATGGATTTTCTATGGATGAGGATAACCAAAGTTTTGAACGAAATGAAGAAAATCCCTTAGAATATGATGTGATAATTGTAGATGAAGCTTCGATGATTGATATTCATTTAATGAATAGTTTATTAAAAGCATTGAAACTAGGTACTAGAATAATACTGGTTGGTGATATAAATCAGTTGCCATCTGTAGGACCAGGGAATGTATTGAAAGATTTAATTGAAAGTGATTTATTAAAAGTAGTCAGATTAAATAAAATATTTAGGCAAGCACAAGAAAGTATGATAGTAGTAAATGCTCATAGAATAAACAATGGAGAGTTTCCCATATTGAATCAAAAGGATAAAGATTTCTTTTTTATAGATTGTCCTACTGGAGAAAGGATAAGAAGAAAAATAATAGAATTATGTACAAGTAGATTGACTAAATATAATTTTATGGAAGATATCCAAATTATTACTCCTGTTAAAAAAGGTTCAGTAGGTGTTTATGAACTTAATAAATCGCTACAAAGTAATATTAATCCTTATAGTGAGAACAAAACTGAAAAATCTTTTTCTTCAAGTGTATTTAGAGAAGGAGATAAAATAATGCAAATCAGAAATAATTATAATAAAGAATGGGATAATATAAAAACTGCAGAAACTGGAAAAGGTGTTTTTAACGGAGACATAGGTATTATCGATAAAATAAGTACGGAAAATAAAAAACTAGTTATTATTTTTGATTATGAAAAAAAGGCAATATATGATTTTGAAGAATTAGATGAGTTGATGTTATCTTACGCTATAACTGTACATAAGAGTCAAGGTAGCGAGTTTCCAGTTATTATTATGCCTATATTTAAAGGGCCGGGTATTCTGTTGAATAGGAATCTTTTATATACAGCTATTACAAGAGCAAAAGAGTTAGTAATTTTGATAGGACACAAACAGTATATACAAGGGATGATAAAAAATACTAAAAACAATAAAAGGTTAACTGGATTAAGACAGAGAATAGAAAGTAATATATTTATAAATAGTCATAATGAATATTAAAAAAATTCTTGATTTTATCTTTATACCAAATGGAAGGTGTCCTTTGTGTCAGCGAATACTGTTTTTTACAAAAGAATTTATATGTGATGAGTGTTTACAAAAATTAAAGATGACAATAGGTAATAAATGCAGAAAATGTAATAAAGAACTTAGTGAAAATGAAATAAATTATTGTTCTGACTGTCTTCAATATGATTATTGTTTTAATGAGGGATATGCACAGTATAAATATGAAGGAGCAGTAAAAAAATTGATTTATTTATTAAAATTTTGTCACAATCCTGAATTAGCGGTGTATTTAGGGGAATCACTTGGATATAATTTGCTTAAAATGCAGTGGATTAAACAAGTGGATATGATAATCCCAGTACCATTACATAAAAATAGAAAAAATATTAGGGGCTATAATCAGTCAGAAAAAATAGCTCAAGGGATTTGCCAAGTGTTAAATGACACAGATAATACGAAGACGATAAGGATTGATACAACTTCGTTATTAAGGAAAAAGGATAATTTACATCAAATAGAATTAAATAAGATAGAGCGTTTTGAGAATGTTAAGAATGTTTTTAAAGTAGTAAATAATGAAGAAATTAATAACAAAGCAATACTTATAATAGATGATGTATACACTACGGGAGCAACTATTGATTCTTGTTGTGAAGCATTGCTAAAAAAAGGAGCTAAAGCCACATATTTTGCAGTTTTAGCTAGTGGTAAAATCCAATATTAATTAATAAAATGATTTAATCAGAATTTTCCTAATCGTTTAACTTCAGTTTCTAATTTTACATTAAATTTTTTGTATATTACGGTCTGAACATGTCGTATTAAATCATCAATATCTTTTGCAGTTGCTTTTTCTTTATTGATAATGAAACCACAGTGTTTTTCTGAAACTTGCGCTCCACCTATTCTAAAACCTTTTAATCCTGAATCTTCTATAAGTTTACCAGCGTAGTGACCTTCAGGTCTCTTAAACGTGCTTCCCGCGCTGGGCCATTCAAGAGGTTGTTTGCTTTTGCGTTTACGATCTAAATCTTTCATTAAATCACTAATTTCTTTAGTAGAAGCATTTTTAAGTTTTACTTTTGCAGATAGAACTATTAAATCATTTGCTTGAATTGCGCTAGTTCTATAACCTAATTTAAGGTTACCATTAACTATTTCAGATATATTACCTTTTTTATCGATAACATGAGCGCTAATTAGTACATCTTTCATTTCTCCACCGTATGCTCCAGCGTTCATAGTCACTGCTCCGCCTAAAGTACCTGGGATTCCAGAGGCAAATTCTAAACCACTTAAATCACTTTTTAAAGCGACCTTTGCAAGCTTACTCAATAATATTCCTGACTGTGCACTTATTATATTTTCCTCGACGCTGTAATTATTAAAGTTGTTGTATATCTTTATTATTACCCCATTGAAACCTTGGTCAGATACTAATAAATTACTGCCATTTCCCATTATATAAAATGGTATGTTTTTTTTCATCAATATTATTAATATTTTTTTTATTTGTTCTTCTGTATTTGGGGTTAGAAGTATTTCAACTTTTCCACCCACTTTAAAAGAGGTATGGTTTTTCATAGGTTCATTGCTGAAAAAATTTACTTTTTCTACAATACTTTGTAATTCGCAACAAATATGTTTATTTATCATTTATATCCTCCAATATAAAAAATGAAGTGTTTCACCTAATTTTTTATTATACAAATTTACAAAAAATAATTCAAGTAGATTTATTTATTCAAAATGTTTTCTGTAGTTTGTTGAATATTGTATAAAGTCTCAGTTGTAGGTTGATTATCTGCAAAGATTTTTTTGATTTCGTTATTAATAGTATTAGAAATTTGTTTCCAGTCTGTATAAAAAGGTATAACATGCAAAAATGAAGAGTCACTAAATTGTGTTAAATGGGGATACGTAGTAAAATCGTAAGTATATCCTTCGACGGATGGTAATTTACCTAAGATTTCTATGCTGTTTTGAGAATCTTCATCTAGTAAAAATTGCATAAATTTATTAATTTCTTTTAATTTTCCGCTATCTTCTGTTTCCATAATAGCGTAAGCGCCTATTTCTTCAGCAAAATAGACTGGAAGATTACTATCTCCTTTTGGATAAGGTGTAACAATAAAATCAAATCCCTTTCCTTGATTTTGTTTTCTAATAAGTTTATTTACATCATCTAAGCTACCTGCTATTACAGCAGTAGTATTGTTAAAAAAGTCTTGGTATACTTCTGTTTTACTTCTTAAGCCATAATTTTGCGATAAATTATTTGTGTTATCACTTATTATTTTTAACTTCTGTAATCCAGTTACAACTTTTGAATTATAAAAATCAACATTTTCATTACTTGACGAGAAAATGTTTCCTCCGTCACTTAACAAAAATGGCATATAGGAGTATTCACCTTCTTCGAGATAAAAATCAAAGGGAATGATTTGATTTTTTGAGTCTTTTTCATTAATTTCTTTCAATAGATCGATAAATATATCAAATGTAAAATCTTTAGGTATATCTATATCTAGAGTTTGTAATATGTCTTTATTGATTATTAACACATTTACGGAGTAATAAACGGGAATACCCCAAATTTTTTCATCCAAATATATAGACCCGATTAGTTCATCTTTAAAACTTATTAAGTTATCAGCCTCATCTAAAAAATCAATTGGCAAAACATTATCTAATGGGATAGATTCACCATCAATTATAAGAGGCATAATATCAGGGTGATCTTCGCTTAAGGCTCCTTTAAAGGCTATAGTTTTGTTATCAGTATAATGAAGTTCTTCTAATTCAATATGGACGTTTGGATTCAATTTATGATACTGTGAAATTCTAGATTTAATCCATCCAAATTTACTGCCATTAACAGTATATCTTGGTATGTCCCACATAGTTATTACTCCTGACCATTCTTCTTCTGAGGTATCCGCTAAATATTTATTAGAAAAAATATTATTCAGATAGAAAGGTGCAAATAATAAATAAAGAATAATAAATAAATATATAGAATATACAATGATTTTTTTTATCATACTTTACCTCCAAAAATTATATATATAAAATTTATTCAAAAGTAAGAAATGTATGACATTGGGAGATTATTATTATTAATTACTTCAACTTTTATATAAATATAATATATAATTACACTCAAGAGATTTACTTTACCTATCACATAATTTACAGGACTAGGAATAATGGAAATATTTACTTAATTAAATAAATATAATATTATTAACTATAGCCTTTACTTGTATGTGATGACGAAGTGTACAATAATAAAGTGATTACTTATTATCTGAGTAGAGTTGCAATTAAACAAATATTACCAAAGAGAAAGCTGGGATAGAATTGAGATTAACTGGGGATTTACATACACATACAAATTATAGTCACGGGAAAAATACTATAGAAGAAAATATAATTCAGGCTATTGATATTGGACTAGAGAAGATTGTAATATCAGATCATGGTAGTGGACATTTTTTATACGGAGTAAAGTCGAATCATTGGATGCAAATGAGAGAAATTATAAATGATATGAGAAAAAAATATCCACAAATAGAAATTTTGTTGGGTATAGAGGCAAATATTATTGGCATAGATGGGCACATTGATATAATGGAAGAAGACTTTGAAATATATGATGTGATATACGTAGGATATCATTATGGCATAGTACCTTATAGTATAAAAGATTTTTTCATGTTTTATTGTTTTAATTTTCTAGCAAAAGCATTGCCATTCTTAAGGAAAAAAGCTAGAGTAGTAAATACAAAAGCCTTGTTAAATGTTATGGACAAATATCCAATATTTATGATCACACATCCGGGAGCAAAAGTACCCATAGACATAGATAAAATAGCTGAAAAAGCTGCTCAATTGGGGATTGTTCTAGAGGTAAATGCAAGTCATGGACATCTTTCGGAAGAAGAAATAAATATTGCAAAGAAATATCAAGTAAAATTTGCTATAAACAGTGATGCGCATATTAAAGAGAATATCGGTGAAGTGAAAAAGGGGATAGATGCAGTAAAATATGCATCTATCCCAATTGAAAATATAATAAATGTAAAGGAGGGTTAAACATGAGATTTGTAATTATCACTGGGTTGTCGGGAGCTGGTAAAAGTTATACGTTAAGAGCTTTTGAAGATTGGGGATATTTTTGTATAGATAATTTACCTCCTAAACTTATTCCAACAATTGCAGAGTTAGGAAATAGAGCAGATACTAATATAGAAAAAGTTGCAATAGTGGTTGATAGCAGAGGGGGAGTATTATTTGATGATCTAGAGAATATACTAGAGGAGATGACGAAACGTAAATATAAATTTGAGATATTGTTTTTGAATGCTTCAGACGAGGTTTTAATTCAAAGATTTAAACAAACAAGAAGGAAACATCCCTTAGCAAGTGAAGGGAGAACTTCTGTAGGATTAAAAATGGAAAGGGATAAATTAAAAAATATTAAAAAGAGAGCTAATAGTATTATCGATACATCAAATTTATCGGTAAAAGAATTTAAGGAAGAGTTGTCAAAAATATATAATAAAGATATGAAATCTAGAGGGATATTAATAAATATAGTATCTTTTGGATTTAAATATGGAATTCCTTTAGATTCTGATTTGTTATTTGATGTTAGATTTTTACCTAATCCTTTCTATGATGAAAATTTAAGAAAATTAACAGGTAATGACAAAGAAGTGCAGGACTATGTTTTAAAATATAAGCTTACAAATGAATTTATAGATAAAATCCTGGATTTATTGAGATTTTTAATACCTAATTATGTCGAAGAAGGAAAATCACAGTTGATAATAGCTATAGGATGCACAGGAGGACAACATAGGTCTGTTACTATAGCTAATACTGTTAATGCGTTATTAGAAAAAGATGGCAATTGGTCAGTGATAGATCATAGAGATATTCATAAAAGTATGGGAGAAATCTAAATGAATGTTGAAAATATTGATAATCCAAAAATAGTGGTTATTGGTGGGGGTACAGGCAACTCAGTGATACTAAGAGGAATAAAAAAATATACAAATAATATAACTGCTATTGTAACAGTTGCCGATGATGGAGGGGGATCAGGAATTCTCAGAGAGGATTTAGGTATGCTTCCACCAGGCGATATAAGAAGTTGTATTCTTGCTTTAGCAGATGACGAATCTATTATGCAAGAACTATTAAATTATAGATTTAATGAAGGTAGGCTGAGAGGACAAAGCTTTGGTAATTTATTTATAGCGGCAATGAATTCAATAAGTGATAATTTTGTCGAAGCAATAAAAAATGTTAGTGAAGTAATGGCAGTAAAAGGAACGGTTTTACCAGTTACCCTAGAAGATATTACATTATCTGCAGAATTATCTAATGGAGATGTGATAAACGGGGAATCAATAATACCTGAAATTGTACGAGAAAAAAAAATAAAGATAAAAAAAGTAAAAATAAATCCATCGAAAGTATGTGCATTACCCTACTGTTTAGAGGCAATCAGTGAAGCAGATATTATAATACTGGGACCTGGTAGTCTATACACAAGCCTAATTCCTAATCTATTGGTAACAAATATGAAAGAAGCATTAATCAAGACAAATGCAAAACGTTATTACATTTCAAACGTAATGACTCAACCAGGAGAAACAGAAGGTTATGATTTGTTTGATCATATTGCAGCAATTGAAAGCCATATAAATACAGATCAAAAAATATTCGATTATTTAGTTGTAAATAATGGTGTGGCAAATAAAAAACATCTTAAACATTATGAATTAGAAGGATCAGAATTAGTAGTAAATGATTTTATAAAGTTTAAAAAAAATGACTACAAATTTATTGTAGGGGATTTTATAGAAGTTAAAAATGGGTATATCAGGCATAATGCTGGAAAGATAGTAAAAATAATTTTAGATAATTTTAATGAGGGATATTAATGAGTTTTGCATCAAAAACAAAAAATGAAATATGTATGATAAGTATTAAAAAGAATTGTTGTATTTTAGCAGAATTATCTGCATTGATTCATATGTGTGGAAGTATCAGCTTTGAAGGGAATAAAAAAATAAGTTTTAATATAAGGACTAATAACGCATCGATTGCTAGAAGAGTATTTAAAATACTTAAAAATAATTATAGTGTAAATGCAAGTGTTATAGTATCTAAAAATCGACAATTAAAAAATAGGAATATATATATCGTAAAAGTACCTTCGCAGGAACAGGTAAGTCAGATACTTTTAGATCTATATATATTACAAAACAATGATGGTTTTGTTACATTAAATAATAATATACCTTATGAATTAATGGTGAATAACTGTTGTAAGAAAGCATATATAAGAGGGGCATTTTTAGGAGGAGGGTCTATTTCAGATCCAGGAAAATCGTATCATTTAGAATTTAATTGTCATAATTACGAATATGCAAAACAATTAATGAATTTAATTAACTTATATGATTTAAAACCAAAGATTATTCAAAGAAAAAACAACTATATTGTTTATCTAAAAGAAGGGGAACAAATAGTGACACTTCTTAATATTATTGGTGCGCATCAAACTCTCTTAAATATTGAGAATATAAGAATTATGAAAGAAATGCGAAATAATGTAAATAGACTTGTGAATTGTGAGACTGCAAATCTTACAAAAACTGTGGAAGCAGCTTTTAGACAAATAGAAAGTATCAAATATATAAAAGAACACGTAGGACTAAAAAAACTACCTCAAAAACTTAGAGAAGTAGCTGAGTTAAGACTAAATTATCAAGATGCATCTTTAAAAGAATTAGGAGAAATGCTAAATCCTCCAGTAGGGAAATCAGGGATAAATCATAGACTAAAAAAGATAGAAGAGATAGCCAAATCCTTACAATAAATCAGTTGCAAATGCCATTGAAAGAGCCACATTGAAAAATCACTGGGGACGGTTCCTGGCGCTTACGATGAATGGAGGTTGGACTTCAGTTTGCTTTATGAAAATTTACTAGACATCTTACAATTTCCGAAAATTAATAATAATATTGTGCAACAATAAAGCAAAGCATATTAAATAAATAATACATATAAGCTATTAAACACTATACATTATAATGGATAACATTAATGCGGGACAAAAAAGACCTTATGGGGCAATGTGTTGACATTGTTTGATATTACACTTATAATATCATATTAATAGAATGTATATGATATAATCGATATAATAAAAATTGAAGGGATTATTAATAATATGGATAATTTTTCTCATCTTCATATACATACAGAATATAGTTTATTAGATGGTTTTAGTAGAGTATCTAATTTGATTAAAAGGGCCAAAGACTTAGGCATGAAAAGTCTTGCTATTACTGATCATGGAGTAATGTTTGGAGTAATAGAATTTTATAATGAATGTTTGTCTAATAATATAAAACCTATTTTGGGGTGTGAGGTATATACAGCACCAAGGAATTTGAATGATAGAGATTCTAGATATGATACAAATCCAGGGCATCTGATTTTATTAGCAAAAAATAATTTGGGTTATAAGAATTTAATGAAAATAGTTTCAATAGGTTTTGTAGATGGGTTTTACTATAAACCAAGAATTGATAAGAATATTCTTAAAAAGTATAGCGAGGGATTAATTTGTCTAAGTGCTTGTTTAGCTGGAGATATACCAAGAGCTATATTAAACAACAATATAGAAAAAGCAAAAGATTTAGTTAGAGAGTATACAGATTTATTTGGAAAAAATAATTTTTATTTAGAATTACAAAATCATCATATGGAAGAACAATTAAGAGTAAATGACCAATTAATAAAATTATCCCGTGAGATGGATGTTCCTCTTGTAGCTACTAATGATGTGCATTATATAGATAAAAAAGATGCCAAGAGTCATGAAATATTACTGTGCATACAAACTGCTACAAATATAGATGATGAAAATAGAATGAAATTTCCAAATGAAGAATTTTATCTAAAATCACATCAAGAGATGCTAGATTTGTTTAAGCATGTTCCAGAAGCTATAGAGAATAGTAATGCTATTGCTGAAAAATGCAATGTTGATTTAGACTTTAATACAATGCATCTGCCAAAGTATCCATTAGAAGATGGAGTGAATGAAAAGGAGTTTTTGAGGGAACTTTGTTATCAAGGACTAAAAAATAAGTATAAAGTGATTGACAATGCGTTGAAAGACAGAATGGAATTTGAATTATCGACTATTGATAAAATGGGTTATAATGACTATTTTTTGATAGTCTGGGACTTTATAAAATATGCTAAAGACAATAATATTATGGTGGGACCAGGAAGAGGAAGTGCTGCTGGAAGTATTGTCTCTTATACTTTAGATATTACCACAATAGATCCTATAAAATATAATCTATTGTTTGAACGTTTTCTAAATCCAAATCGAGTAACAATGCCTGATATAGATATAGATTTTTGTTATGAAAGAAGGCAAGAAGTAATTGAATATGTGGTTGACAAATATGGTAAAGACCATGTAGCCCAGATAATTACTTTTGGAACAATGGCTGCAAGAGCAGCAATAAGAGATGTGGGAAGAGCATTAAATATGCCCTATAGCAAAGTTGACAAAGTGGCTAAACAAATCCCAATGGAAATTGGAATGAACATAGAAAAAGCGTTGAACGGAAATGCTGATTTAAGCAAAATGACGAGGGAAGATGAAGAAGTAAATCAATTAATAGAATTGTCTAAATCAGTAGAGGGGTTATCACGCCACGCCTCAACTCATGCAGCAGGAGTAGTGATTTCTAATAAACCAATAGTAGAATACGTACCTTTATATAGGAATAATGAAATGATAACTACCCAGTTTCCAATGACTTTATTGGAAGATTTAGGATTGTTAAAAATGGATTTTTTAGGACTTAGAACTCTAACAGTAATTAGAGATGCTTTGGATAACATAAAACTGAGTAAAAATATTGATATAGATATTGATAATTTGAATATTGATGATAAAGGAGTTTATCAGCTGATATCTAGTGGAGATACGCTAGGAGTGTTTCAACTAGAAAGTTCGGGAATGCAAAAATTTATGAACAATCTTAAACCAGATGCATTTGAAGATATCATAGCTGGTATTTCGCTATATAGACCAGGACCAATGGATCAAATACCTACATATATAAAAAATAAAAAAGATCCTAAACATATAAAGTATATACATCCAATACTTGAGCCTATCTTGAAAGTTACATATGGTTGTATGGTATATCAAGAGCAAGTAATGCAAATAGTAAGAGAAGTTGCCGGGTATTCCATGGCAAGAAGTGATTTAGTAAGAAGAGCAATGTCAAAGAAAAAAATGAAAGTAATGGAAGAAGAAAGAAAAGTATTCATTTATGGTGAACTTGATGAAGAAAACAAGGTAATAGTAGAAGGTGCTATTAGAAGAGGAGTAAGTTTAGAACAAGCAAATCAAATATACGATCAAATGATAGACTTTGCTAATTATGCTTTCAATAAATCCCATGCAGCTGCTTATGCTGTGATTGCATATCAAACTGCATGGTTGAAAAAGTATTACCCCGTAGAATTTATGGCTGCTATACTTACTAGCGTAATGGGTAACGATACAAAAGTAGCCCAATATATTGTAAATTGCAGAAAAATGGGTATTACGGTATTACCACCAGATGTTAATGAAAGTTTTATTAAATTCACTGTTGTAGGAGATAATATTAGATTTGGACTAGCTGCTGTAAAAAATGTAGGAGAAAATGCAATAAATTCAATAATAAACAATAGAAAAGAAAAATCATATTTAACATTTACTGATTTTTGCAAAAAAATTGATAGTAGAGTTATGAATAAAAGAGCAGTAGAAAGTTTAATAAAATGTGGAGCTTTTGATTCTTTAAGAGTATATCGTTCGCAGTTGATGAACATATTTGAAAAGACTATTGAAAATATCGCCATAGAAAAGAAAAATAATATCGATGGTCAATTATCCTTATTTCAAAATATGAATAACAAATCCTTAACTGATGAAAATTTACCTCAAATAGAGGAATTTGAAGAAGAGATAAAGTTGGCAATGGAAAAAGAAATGTTAGGATTATATATTACTGGACATCCTTTGAAGAAGTATGAAGAGATATTAGAAAAAAAATCAACTGTAAATAGTAATGTTATGAATAACTATGAGGAATTACATGATTTAGGAGTAAAAGATGGATGTATGGTCACTGCTGGAGGAATAATTAATAATAAAAAAAATTTATTAACAAAAAATAACAATATGATGTGTTTTTTGACTTTGGAAGATTTATACGGGAGTATGGAAATTGTTGTTTTTCCAAAAGTTTATTCAAGATATGAACATTTAGTTGATACAGATAAAAAAGTATTGATAAAAGGCAAGATTAATTTCAACGAAGAACAATCACCAACTATAATTTGTGAAGATATAATAAATCTAGATTATTACAATAAAAACAAAGAGGATACTAAAGAAAATAAAAAGGTTGAAATTATTATTCCTGAGATGACAAATAATATTATTAATATAGTAAAAGAGGTTTTAATAAAACATCAAGGGAATACGCCGGTAATTCTCATTATCAGAGATACTGGAAAAAAATTTAGATCAAATAAAGAGTTGTGGGTTACAATAAATACTGACTTAATAGATGATTTAACAAAAATTGTGGGAAAAAATAATATTAATATAAATTAAGATTAAAATAAAAGGGGAGGTCTAAGATGAAAAGGATAGGAGTTTTGACAAGTGGTGGAGACGCTCCGGGCATGAACGCGGCTATCAGAGCAATAGTAAGAACTGCAATTTATAATAATGTAGAGGTATATGGAATAAAAAGAGGTTATACTGGGTTATTAGAAGGTGATGTAGAACCTTTAAATATATATTCAGTAGCTGATATTATTCATAGAGGTGGAACTATTCTAAGATCATCAAGAAGTGAATACTTTAAGACAGATGCTGGTCAAAAGAAAGGTATTTCAGTTTTAAGTGATTTTGGTATTGAGAGTTTGATTGTAATAGGTGGAGATGGTTCTTTTAAAGGAGCTCGTGCTCTAAGTGAAAAAGGAGTAAATACTATTGGAATACCTGGAACTATAGATAATGATATAGGGTGTACAGAATATTCAATAGGGTTTGATACAGCATTGAATACTGCTTTAGATGCTATTGGTAAGATAAGAGACACTACCAGTTCTCATAATAGAGTAAATATTGTTGAAGTTATGGGCAGAGATTGTGGAGAAATTGCTCTTTTTGCTGGACTAGCCGGTGGTGCAGAATCAATTATTTTACCAGAGAAAGAATATAACCTAGATGAAATATGCGAGAAGTTACTTAGAGGTAAAGATAGAGGGAAACTTCACAGTATTATAGTTTTATCCGAGGGAGTAGGTAATTTTCAAGATTTTTGTAATAAAATAGAAGAAAAAACAGGAGTGGCAACAAGGGGCACAAACTTAGGATATATTCAAAGAGGCGGTAGCCCTACGGCTTTTGATAGAATACTTGCAAGTAGAATGGGTTTTATGTCAGTAAATTTATTGCTTGAAAATAAAACAAGCAGGGTAATAGGTATAAACAATAATAAATATGTTGATATGGATATAAATGAAGCTTTAGATATCAAAAAAGGATTCGATATAGATGCATATAAAATTTCAGATATTTTATCCATATAGGAGGCAAAGTAATGAGAAAAACTAAAATTGTATGTACGTTGGGGCCCGTAAGTGAAACCAAAAAGATGATAAAGGAATTAGTTCAAAAGGGAATGAATGTTGCGAGATTAAATTTTTCTCATGGACTACACGAGGAACACAGAAAGAAAATGGATATAATTAAAGAGATTAGAGAAGAATTAAATGTACCAATTGCTATTATGTTAGACACAAAGGGTCCGGAAGTGAGAATAAAACAATTCGAAAACGGAGGGATATACTTAGATAAGGATTCAGAATTTATATTTACTACAGAAGATGTTTTAGGCACAAACAAAAAAGTAGCAGTTACTTATACTAAATTGCCTCAAGAATTGAAAGAGGGAGACTTTATACTAGCTGATGATGGCTTATTGCAATTCAGAGTAATAATGATTTCTGGAAATGATATTCATTGTATAGTTCAAAATGGAGGAGAACTTAAGAATAATAAGAGCTTGAATTTTCCTGATACATCGATTAAGTTGCCTGCAATTACTAAAAAAGATGAAGATGATATTAATTTTGGTATAATAGAAAACATCGATTTTATAGCTGCATCTTTTATTAGAAAAGCAGAGGATGTAATAGCAATTAGAAAGATATTAGAAGATAATAATGGCGAACACATTCAAGTCATATCAAAAATTGAAAATAGAGAAGGCGTAGATAATATTGATTCAATTATTGATATATCAGATGGGATAATGGTTGCTAGAGGTGATTTAGGAGTAGAAATATCGCCTGAAGAGGTTCCTTTAGTGCAAAAAGAAATTATAAAAAAATGTAATAGTTTAGGTAAGCCGGTAATAACAGCAACACAGATGCTAGATTCAATGATAAGAAATCCTAGACCTACAAGGGCAGAAGTTACAGATGTAGCTAATGCTATCTTTGATGGCACTGATGCGATTATGTTATCAGGGGAGACTGCGGCGGGTAAATACCCAATAGAATCTGTTGAAACAATGACAAGAATTGCAAAAAAGACAGAAAATTCTGATGAATATAGAAGACTAATGACACACAAGTTTTCAGGAGAGACGTCTGTGACTAATGTAATTAGTCATGCTACATGTTCAACTGCGGAACAATTAAAGGCTTCAGCTATAATAACAGCCACATCATCAGGGTTTACAGCTCGTATGGTATCAAAATTTAGACCGACCTCGCCAATAATTGCCATAACAAATGATGATTCAGTTGTTAGGACTTTGTCATTAGTTTGGGGAGTATATTGTGTAAAAACAGATTGTTTTGATAATACAGATACTTTATTTGATGAATCAATATTAATTGCTGTAAAAGAAGGATTACTACAGCTTGGAGATTTAGTTGTGATCACTGCTGGGATTCCTTTAGGAGTAAAGGGAGCTACTAACATGATCAAAATACAAACTATTGGTGATGTAATGATTAGAGGTACAGGAATTGGAAAACAAGCAGTTACAGGCACAGCTAGAATAGTTAAAGATCCATTAAGTAATGACTTTAATGATGGAGAAATACTTGTAGTTAGTGGGATAGACAAAGACTATATGCCGTGTGTAAGAAAAGCAGCTGGGATTATTACTGTAGAAGGTGGTTTGACATCTCAGGGCGCAATTGCTGCACTACAGTTTGGTATACCAATAATTGTAGGAGTAGAAGAAGCTTTTGAATCGATAAAGGATGGGATAGTTGTTACACTAGACCCACAACGGGGATATATATATAATGGAAAAGCTAGAGTGCTTTAAAAAAACAAACTTTACTTTTAGTAAAGTTTGTTTTTCTTAATAAGAATAGTCGATTGTATATACTTTATAACTTATTTCATTAGAATTTTTTTCATCTAATTCATAAACTGAAAAATAAATAATATCTTTACTAGGATGAAAAATTATTTTATCACTTGCAATTTTTAGACTAGATGCTAGTTGTTTAGGAGTTGAACCATCAGTTTCCATTACCCATAAATTCTCGTTATTTGATGATTCGTTTATCTTTTCGCTATATATAATTTTTTCACCATCCAAGGAAAAAGAAAAAGAACCTACTAAACCTTCATATAATACTTTTTTATTATAATATGAAAATATATCAAGATAAACTAATTTATTAGTTTTTTCTCCAGAAGCACAATAAATTATAGCTTTCTTTTCTGTAGACATATCAAAGTCTGTTACGTTTTCTTCTAAAAATATAGGATCAATATTATTTTTTTCAAGTATAGCATAATATAAGTCTGTAGTATTAGTTTTTTCGTTATAAGCTAGAAAGAATGCTAATTTAAATTTTTCATAGTAATCAATTTTGTAGATGTTTAGTGGTTCAGATAATTGATATGATGTTTCTATTCTATTATCATTATTAATATCATCAATATCTACAAACTTAATTTGACCTTTCGTATTTCCATAAATTATACGGTTGTCTTCCGTTACAGAGAATTTTTCAGAAACACTTTCATCTGATTTAGAAATATATTTTGTAATATTTCCATCATAATCTGACCAATTTAATTTATACGAATTATTAATCACATTACCTTCTTTATCAGTATTGTAATCTATATATAGGTATCCTTGATTTTTATTGTCTATTAAACCACTCACTTGTTGTTTTGAAGAAGCAAGCACCTGTTTTAATTGAGTATTTTTTATATCATAAGTATGTAAGTTGAGATAATTATGCACTGTTTCAACATCTCCAGTTACTGTACTTGATAATTTTCCAATTAATAAAAACTTACCATATTTAGAAATATCGTATACTAAGCCATCAGTTAGACTACTATTTATACTTTTAATTAAGATTTCATCTTCAGAATTTTGAGTATTCTGAAGCGTTACTTGATTTTCACTTTGTCCTGTAGCATTATCTATTACAATTTGTTCATTTTCTTTAATAAAAACAGGAGTACATCCTGCAATAAAAAATGCAAGAAGCACAATGAACAGCTTTAGTATTTTATTCAACTCTTTCATCTCCCTGAAGCACCAACATAATGTTATTAATTCTAATACTTACATATATATAAAAATAACAGTATGTTGTAAAAAACATGTAAATTAATTTTCTTTCATAAGTTTCAATACTACCATAGTTCCTTCATCTTGCATGCTTTCGATATAAATTTGCCCATTATGTCTTTCAACAATTTTTTTTACTATAGACATACCTAATCCGGTACCGCCTAAATCTCTAGATCTATTTTCATCAACTCTATAAAATGGTTCAAAAATTCTATTTAAGGTATTTTCTGGAATTCCTTGACCGTAATCTCTAATGGAGATTACTACATATTTTTCATCTTCAGTTGCTACGATTTTAATAATCTCATTGTTGTTTGAATACTTTATTGAATTATCTAAAATATTGATAAAGACTTGCTTTAATCTATCATAATCACCTTTAATTATTGGAAGAACTAGTGAGTTATATACAATATCAATATTATACTTTTGACTTTTTAATTTCATTTGACTGACTACATCTTCTATTAATGAATTTATGTCCACATGAGAAAATATCATTTGAAAATCAGTATTTTGGTACTTTGAAAGATTTAATAAATCATCTACTAATCTAAGTAGACGTTTTCCTTCTTTATTTATTGTATTTAAACTTTTATCAAGTAAATCCGAATTTTCTACTCCTCTGCGTTGCAGCAGGTCAGTGTATCCGATGATTGTAGTTAATGGGGTTCTAAGTTCATGAGAGACACTACTTATAAATTGCCTCTGTTGTTTGTCCAATTCAAGGAATTTTGTAACATCCCTAATAACTAATAATACACCGATCATATTGTTGTCATACATAATAATGTTAGAATAAATTAGAAGATGTTTATCTAAATAATCAATATTTTTAGTTATTTCAGTTTTGTTTATTAATATTTCGTTAAAAATATCTTGAATAAACACTAAGTTTTCTAATGAGGATATACTCGTTAGATTTTCATTGATTTTTAATAGATGTTTTGCCTTATCATTAAGAATGAGTATTTTTTTATTAAAGTTTACAGCCAATACACCATCATTAATAGATGAGATTATGGATGAAAGTTTTTGTTTTTCTTCTTCTATTTGTGATATTTTATCTTCTATGTTTAAACTCATTTTATTAAAATTTCTTGTTAATTCACCTATTTCGTCATCTATATTATATTTGATTAATTCTGTGTAATTACCTTGTGAGATTCTTTGTGTAGATTCAACTAATTGGTGGATGGGTTTAAATAAGGATTTTGTCATAAAAGTACTAACTACTATGAGGATTAAAATGCCAATGATAGCAGAACCAATAAATAAAATTACTACCTGATGAACAATAGTATCCATAAATTCTAAAGAATATACAAAAGCCACAACACCAATCAATTCATTTTCTACAAATATGGGAGTGGCTGAGTAGATACGACTTAGTTCTTCAGTTCTCTTGTAGGTAGAAACTGATTTGCCTTTTTCTAGCTTTAAAGCTGTAGATACTTCATCGCTTAAGTCAAGATCATTAGCAATTTCTACATTAGCTGAGTCAGTAATCATCTCACCTTCAATGTCATATAATAATACACGAGTTTGATTAACTCTCGCAAGATTTTCTGCAATGGCGAGACTTTTGGTAATTAATGTGGCATTATAATTTCCAGAAGGTTGTGTTGTTATTAATTCTTGCTGAATATATAATACAGCATCATCACAATATTGAAGCAATCTTTTTTGAACTGAATTTATATTGTAATACATCAAACCTTGTACAACAATTATTGTTAGTAAAAGCATTGTAATAACTATAATGAATAAATTCATTAATAAAAATTTTGAGCGGAAAGTGATCCTCATTAAAATCTCCTCATTTTATATCCTACACCAAAAACTGTTTGAATATATTGATGCTTTGCATATGTAGAGATTTTTTTTCTTATTCTTTGAATATGCATATCAACTGTTCGAGTGTCACCAAAATAATCATATCCCCAAACCTTTTCTAATAATAATTCTCTTGAAAAAACTTGTTCAGGATTAGAAACGAGTAAATGCAGTAATTCAAATTCTTTTGGTGTTAAATGTATTTCGTTGTTATTTACTAAGGCTTTTCTTTCGTTTAAGATTATTGTTATTTCGTCATTTACTAAAAAGTCATTATTTTTTTCGTTACTTATATCTTTTGATCTTCTTAATAAAGCTTTTACTCTTGCTAGTAATTCTCTGTTATCGAAAGGTTTTGTAATATAATCATCAGCCCCTAATTCTAAACCTAAAACTCGGTCAATGATGTCAGTCTTTGCAGTTAAAAGAATAATAGGAATACTTCTTTCAGAGTTAATTTTTTTACATACATCAAATCCATTCATTTTAGGAAGCATGACATCAAGTATAATTAGGTCTGGATTAAAAGTTGACACTTTATTTAGTGCTTCTTGTCCATCAAAAGCTGTTTCAACAACATAACCTTCAAATTCAAGATCAAGCTTTATTAATTCGCAAATTGATTTTTCATCATCAACTACAAGTATTTTTTCGTTCATTTAATACCTCCAAAAACTTAATTAGAACACATATATAATAATACCATTTTATTAAAAAAATTAATAGATATTATAACGTCAAGAATATATACAGAAAAATATCATGTTTTGTTGATATTTGTCTAAATATATGATAATATTATTACATCATAAGATTATAGCTTTTCACGAAATAGCAAACTTTTCGAAAGAAAAGGACGCAAAACTGTAGGACCTTCCAATGATGGATGGTAGCCAGTCGCCGAAAGAAGAGTTTTTTTAAATGCTATAAATACATATAATATTGGGATGCGTAATGCATCCCCTTTTTTTTAAAAAAAATTATCTTATTTCAATAATAAAGTAATCGTGTAACTTAATTTCCATTTTAGAATAAATTTCACGACTAACTTTTAATATTTCATCTACTCGTTCATTCGAAATACCCATAGAATTATACATTGATCTAACCCTAAAATCAAAGAGTTCATCCTTATCAATATTAAAGTATCCTTCCACTACTCTTTTAGTAACGCCTATTCCTGAAGCGATTGTATTGGTTTGAATAAGTTTAATATGGTCTTCATCCATACCCAAGTTATATTCATCTACATGTAATTTATAAAAATAATATAAAATTTCAAGATCGTATTCTATACCTTCTAAAGCTATATCATAATAAAAATTTTCTATTTTTTCATTGTTATCCATCAATTTAGAAAAGATTAGCTGTTCAATAGCTGTACCATACTGCAAATCATAGTAATTGTATTTTTCTAGCATATATATTTTTACTTTTTCTTTTATTTGAGAGAAAAAATTACCGTAAATAGTTCCAGCTATATTTTTTTTTGTTTTAAAATAATAATTAATAAGCCCAGGATTACTACTAGCCTTTTTACAAATGTCTTTATAAGTAGTTTTTTTGTATCCATGCAAGTAAAATAATTCTTTACAAGCTTCAAGTATTTTGTTTCTGGATTCCTTGCTTGTTTTATACTCAGCCATAAATATCTCCTTTATATCTCACTTAACTTATAATTATACAGTAATAAATACTAAATATCAAAAAAAATATGATTATTTTGTAGAATTTAAATAAATATATATATAAACCTAGTATCTTTTTTAGCAATTAAAAAGTTAAAGAACTAATTGTTTTCATTAGTTTATATAGCATTAGTCTAAATTAATATTGATATAGTTTGATTTTACATGTAAACTGTTACAAAGGATACTACTATAATAAATATACATCTACTTATAATATTATAAAATAACAAATAATACAAAAAACACAATTGACAATTCGAAGAATATGTGTTTAAATTTAAGTATACTTAAATTTAAATAAGATTTGTTTATGCATAGGAGGTATATCTATGAAATTACAAGTATTAACACAAGCAGTAGGTGAATTAGAAGAAGATGAAGTAATGGATATGTTAAGTTCTTTTATTCAGTCTAATCCTTCAGAAGAAGAAGCTCAAAATGTAGTAAATGCATGTCAGGCAGGTATGGCGATTGTAGGGGAATTGTTTGAAAAAGGAGAATATTTTGTAGGAGATTTAATATTTGCAGGAGAAATATTGAAAGAAGCAATTGACATATTAAAGCCTATAATTGCAGGAGACGACACTTCTAAAATTGGGACAATAGTATTGGGGACAGTACATGGAGATTTACATGACATAGGCAAAAATATTTTTAAAAGTATGTCAGAAGCAGCTGGTTTTGAAGTGTATGATATAGGTATTGACCAACCTGTGATTGAGTTTGTAAGAAAAGTAAAAGAAGTAAAACCAGATTTACTTGGAATGAGTGGGGTACTTACTTTAGCATTAGAGGGTATGAAAGAAACAGTAGATGGACTTAAAGAAGCAGGACTTAGAGACAATGTGAAAATAATTATTGGGGGAAATCCTGTAACTAAAGAAGCATGTAATCATATAGGAGCAGATGCATTTACAACAAATACTGCCGAAGGGGTCAAAATATGTAAACAATGGGTGGAATAACATGATTGATATAAAATCTCTACAACAAGAGAGAATTAATATTTTCCATGATGTATACGATAATAAAATACCTAAAAGAGTTCCTATTAATATAAGTTTATCTTTTGAACCAATTGCACAATATGGAGGACTAGATTTAGTCCATGCACAATGGGACCCTACTATGGTTGCAGTAGCAGCAGATGAGCTTTGCCAAAAATTTTATTCAGATGTCTGTATTCACGGAGGTGCGTTTAGAAATCCGGCATTCTATGAGCCATTAAAATCACAATCTTTTGTAATGGGATCAAATGGATATATTCAGCATCCTGAGGTTGAGGGAATGTTAGCAGAAGAATACGATTTTTTAATTGACAAGCCATTAGATTGTTTATATGAAAGAGTTATTCCAAGACAATATAAATCATTGAATTTAGATAATCCTATAAATATGTCATTAAGTTTAGCAAAAAGTCTAATGGGATATAACGGTAGTTTTATGGAAAATGGTACAGTTATAAGAAAATTAGTAGAAAAGTATGGATATTATCCAGGAGAAAATATTTCAGGTGGATTCACGGAAGCACCTTTTGATTTTATTGCAGACCAACTTCGTGGATTTAAAGGTATCAGCGCGGATATAAGAAGATATCCTGAAAAAGTAGTTCAAGCTTGTGAAGCAGTATATCCTATAGTTAAGAAAAAAGGTATGCCTTCACAAGTTTCTAATTATGGACATGTATTTTTTCCATTACATATGCCTACATTTATGAGAGAAAAAGATTTTGCAAAATATTGGTGGCCAAGTTTTAAAAAATTAATAGATGATTATGCGTCAATGGGAATTCACAGTATGATATTTTGTGAAGATAATTGGAGTAGATATTTAGATTATTTATACGAATTACCAACTGATACAGTAATGATGTTTGAATATGGTGATCCTAAGAAGATTAAAGATAAGTTAGGTAAAAAACATATTATCACAGGATTGTATCCTTTAATATATATGAAAACACATACAAAACAAGAATGTATAGATAAAGCAAAAGAATATATTGATATTTTAGCCCCAGGAGGCAAATATATATTTGGTACAGATAAAGGTGCAATTGCATTAGACGATTTAAATCTGGAAAATTTTGCAGCAGTTACTGAAACAGTAAGAGATTATGGAGTATATAGTAACCCAGGTGAAACTGCAGGTATGTTATTTAATAAAAATAATTATACAGCAGTAGCTTCGAGAAAATTAGAAAGTAAATATTATTCTACATGGGATCAATATAAAAGCACGAATCCGAATGCATCAGATTTTGGAGCACCCAAGCTTCAAGGGTTTGAAGAAATGTTGTTTCAATATATGATATCTTTATTGTTGTAAAAACAAAACCTGCCATTAATAACAGTGGTAGGTTTTGTTTTTATATAAAATAAAAAAGATAATAAAAATAAATAGTTAAGATTATTATTATCAATTGACATAGGCTAATAATAAATGAGAGAATTACTTTATTAAAATAATATTGGAGAAGTGACATGAAATCAGTAGAATTAAAGGAAAAATACGAAATAGATATTATAGACTTGACAAGTACAGGAGAAGGAGTCGGGAAAGTAGACAACTTCACTATTTTTGTTGAAGGAACTGTTACTGGAGATAAAGTACTAGTAATGGTACAAGTGATTAAAAAAAAATATGCTATAGGAAAACTTCTTAAGATCATAAAACCTTCGTGTTATAGAGTAGAACCACCATGCATGTATTTTGATAAATGTGGTGGATGTCAGATTCAAAATATAGATTATAAATACCAACTTGATATAAAAAGCAAACAAATCAAAGATAATTTAAAAAGAATCGGAGGATTTGATCTAAAAGAGTTAAATATTAAATCAATAATAGGCATGGATAGTGCCTATAACTATAGAAATAAAGCACAGTATAAAGTATCTAAAAATGGAATAGGATTTTATGAAAAGAAAACTCATAAAGTAATACCAATCAAAGAGTGTTTGATACAGAGTGAAATAAGTCAAAAAATAATAAGTTATGTTAATGAGTTTGTCACTGAAAACAACGTATCTATTTATGATGAACAAACGCATACTGGAATACTAAGAGGAATTGTTGAAAGAGTATCATACTATAATGATGAAATTATGTTAATCCTAGTTCTTAACGTTAAGAGCTTTAACTTAAAGGAGAAGTTTATAAAATACATTAATAAGAATTTACCTGAGGTAAAAAGTATATACATTAATATAAATAAAGGAAGAAATAATGTAGTACTTTCAAAAGAAAATATATTGATATATGGAAACGAAAAGTTAATAGATAAAATAGGGGAGTTACAGTATAAAATATCCCCGCTATCATTCTTTCAAGTAAATCCTATACAAACAAAAAAGCTATATGATAAGGTAAAAGCGTTTGCAGGATTATCAGGTAATGAGGTAATATTTGATCTGTACTGTGGTATAGGAACGATTTCATTATATCTAGCTAAAAATGCAAAAAAAGTATATGGAATAGAGATAGTTCCACAAGCAATAACAGATGCTAAAGCTAACATGAAGTTAAATAACATTAATAATACAGAATTTATAGTAGGAAAAGCAGAACAAAAAATGCCTCAACTACTTGAACAAGGAGTTAAAGCAGATATTGTAGTAGTAGACCCCCCAAGAAAAGGATGCGACGAAAAGCTGATAAACGCTATTATTGATATGGCACCTATGAAAATCATATACGTATCATGCAATCCATCAACATTAGCCAGGGATTTAAAGATAATATGTAATAATGGGTACAAAATAGAAGAAGTTCAGCCAGTGGATATGTTCCCGCATACGGGGCATGTTGAGTCGATAGTATTGATGTCAAGAGTGGAAAAGTAAATAGCTGAAAAGTGTAGTAAATAAGGGGTTTTGCATATTTTGCTGCTTAGCAAGATGGCAGAATCCTTTGTTATATCAGTGCTTTGTGGGAACACATCAACTGTATAGTTTAGTAGACAGGATTACTTTTGATAGGTTGTAGAGATAGAAATGTTGTAAATTTCAGCATTAAAGCACGTAATAATTACAATTCAGAAGTGTACAAAATACTACTACTGGTGTGTGGCAAAATTTGCTCATGACGCTTATCATATATTTAGGAGGTAGTGCAATGAGTAATTTAGAAATGAATATCAGTTATTTCGTAACAGAGCAAGTCCAAGAGGGCGCATTTCAAATGGAGAAAAAGGAAGAGTATAAGGAAATTAATGATGAGTATAAGATTTATTTGGAAAAACTTAAATCAGATCTTGCAGAAGATAAAAAAGAAATATTAGAGAAAATGATCGAGCTGATTAATGCTAGAGAATTTGTTGCAAGAGAGCAATCATACAAACAAGGATTAAAAGAGGCCAAGCTGATTTTTGACGGTTTGTTTAAATAGAAGAAATGAGGGATTTTATAGTAGCTCAGATAGTCCGTGTAATCTATCTTATCTCTATTGACAGATAACTGTCATCTTTTAAGCTCGAATTCACTGTACCAATAACAGCACAGTATATACTATATTATGATACCCGAGGAGGTAAGATCATGAATAAAATAATAGTCTACCAGGACAACCGGAACGGTATTTCAAGGAATGTTTGGGCGTTTATCAAAGAAGGATGCCTTCATATAGAGGGGCAAGATCTTGGTGACATTCCATTTGGTAGCAGAGGTGAGTATGAGTTCTTTTACACTTTTAACAAAGAAGAAACCAGAAAGTTAGCATTATTCCTTGAACTGCCTGAAACGGGAGATGAACTTTTAGGTAAAATCAAGAAACAATTTAAAGGGTCGGACTGGTCAACGAAGTTTAGAGAGTTTGTTGATAATCACGGGTTGGGGTACGAGTTCAATAGCTGGTTCTGAGTATTGCATCTACAAGAGGCTAAATCGATTTTGATGGGTTGTTTAAATAGAAGGTTGTGAGATTTTTTATCAAGCAATAGTGGGAATAATTGTTGTATACATTTTGCAACAATTTATCTTTTAAAGATCTGTGTCATCATTAAATTAATACCAATCATATTGCGAAATAACTATTGAGAAAGCGAAATAACTATTGAAATGTAAGTTGCTTTATGATTAAATAGTATGTATTATGTTCTTTGGAGTTTAGATAAGTTTGAGGTGTTACGATGGCCATATGTTATAAAAAATTGTGGAAATTAATTATTGATAAAGACATTACAAAAGCTCAATTGAGAAAAAAATCCGGAATTGCAGCAAGTACTTTTTCAAAAATGAATAAAAATGAGTATGTTTCGTTAGAAATAATTGAAAGAATATGTAATGTGTTGGATTGTGAAATTGGAGATATTATTGAAATTGAACATTAGTTCCATATACATCACGAATAATAATTTTGAAGATCGTAAAAATATAAAAAACTACTCTGGTAAGGGGTTAAATATAATATGATAAACGTAGGAACAGTATTCAGTGGTATTGGAGCTATTGAGCATGCGTTAGATATTCTAGAATTATCACACAATATTGAATTTGCATGTGATAATGGGGAACGAAAATTAAAATCTAAAACAGAGGAAATAGCATCTATAACTGAAAAAATGACTAATATCGAGAAAAATGACTATATTGCCCAATTATATAATCAAGAATGTGGAATTAATAATGTTGAACAAACATATCGTGCAAATTATCAAATAAACAACGATATGTTTTATCAGGATGTACGATTTCTTGATGGTAGGCAGTATGAAGGAAATATAGATTTGTTTGTAGGTGGAAGCCCTTGTCAAAGTTTTTCGGTAGCTGGAAAAAGAGGGGGACTAGAAGAAGCAAGGGGAACTCTTTTTTATGACTATGCACGTCTTGTAAGTGAAATCAAGCCTAAAGTTTTTATATATGAAAATGTTCCAGGAATGCTCAATCATGATGGAGGTAAAACCTGGACTATTATTTCGGAGATTTTTAATGAGTTAGAGTATCACTGGGATTATTGGCTTCTCAATTCAAAGGATTATGGACTTCCACAAAATAGACGAAGAATTTTTGTTATAGGATTTCGCAAAGATTTAACAGTTTTTTATAATAAGCTTACCAAACCGGCTCCTTTCCCTTTAAACATAGGTATGAAAGCTCTTTTGGATGACAATATTGACAATAAATATTATCTACCCCAAAAAGGTTTTTTACGTGTTATTGATCCAAAACACAAAAAGCATGTTGCTCTAAATGGTCGAATAGCACGCTGTCAAGTTGCTAATCAACAGTTTAATTGGTATGGTGATATGCGTTTTGAAACAGTTATCTCAGATTGTTTACTTAATGATGAACGTATATATAAAGGTTATTACAATGGTAAGTTAGGAGTAGCGCGGTGTTTAACTCCAAGAGAGTGTTTAAGACTAATGGGTTTTTCTGATAGTTTTAAAATTCCGGAGAATGTTAGTAATCAGAATATGTATAGGCAAATTGGGAATTCAATAGCAGTAAATGTACTGATAGAGATTGTGAAAAGAGTATACGAAACGGGGATTTTTAGTAATGACAGCAAATAGTACTAAAGAAAGAAAAAATTGTATCAAAATTGCTACGACTTTCAGTGGTATTGGTGCGGCAGAATTTGCACTAAAAAGATTGAAAATCGACTATGAATTAATCTTTGCATGTGATAATGGAGAACTAGAACTGACGGAATCTGAAGATAAGATAAAAGAAGCATTAGAACAGCTGCGAGATCCACATGAAAAGAAAAGATATATTGATAGTATTGTGCCACAGAAGAAAACAAATTTTGTTAAGCAATCTTATATGGCAAACTATGATATTGATGAAGCTAATTATCATCATGATGTTCGTTTTTTAGATGGAACTCAATATAAAGAACAGGTAGACATATTTGTTGGAGGAAGTCCATGTCAAAGTTTTACGTTGTTTGGTTATCAAAAAGGACTTGAAGAAGCACGTGGCACATTGTTTTATGATTTTGCACGCTTAATAAGTGAAATTAAGCCTAAGGTTTTTATATATGAAAATGTGCAAGGATTAGTAAAACACGATGGCGGTAGGACATGGAAAGTTGTGCAGCGAGTGTTTGACGGTCTTGGTTACAATGTACATTATCAGATATTAGATGCGGCTGATTACGGTATCCCACAGAAACGGCGAAGAATTTTCATCGTAGGTTTTAAAGACCATGATTCTATATTCTCATTTCCTTCCACGAAAGAGTTAAAATATACTATGCAGGATTTTTTAATTGAAAATGCAGCAGATGGGAATTTTGTTGCAAAAGGTGATGGAATTCATATTATAAAATCCGCAGGTATTATTGATGATAAGTACTATTTATCTGATAGGGTTCTTCCCGGAATAATGTCTCATGGGACCAATGGATTTAGTATGAAACCTGAAATAGATTTAAAAATAGCTCGTCCGCTGATGAGCACAATGCATAAACTACACCGAGCTGGGGTGGATAACTATGTAACAACAAATGGTCGTATTCGAAGGTTGACACCTAGAGAATGTCTAAGACTTATGGGATTTACAGATGACTTTAAACAGGTTGTTTCAAATACACAAATGTATAGACAAGCTGGAAATTCAGTTGTAGTTGATGTACTAATGGCGTTATTTAAAGAAATAATTAAAGAATTGTAGAGGAGAAAACATATGAAATGGTCAATGGATACTCATAAATATATGAGTGAAATTACTCGTAAAGCTTTAAAAATTATGGCAGAATATAATGCCACCTCGCAATCAACAGCGGAGGAAATTGAGGCTGTTGAACGCAAACTTGTTGAAGCAGGGATTTATAGAGATTATGAAAGCGCCAGAGGAAGAATACGAAGGGCGTTATTTACATATTTTAAAGCTTATGGATGTATGTCGGATAATGAGTCACTTACTGAAATGGGGAAAGCGTTTGTTGATGAGAAAATATCTATACAGGAGTTTTCATTTTGGTATGTACTAAACTACAAGTATGTAAATGAGACGCTTCACTGTTATCCTGCCCAAATGATTTTAAAGAGTCTCACAATGTTGAAAAGCATAGGTAATGATCAAGCATACATCTCAGCATATGATTTTTCTCAGCTCATTGAATGTGAAAGTATTGATGATGTTTCTGAAGAATTTATTAGTAGATTGATATCCCAAAGGAATGATGAGATTCCTGCCGTTAATGAAAGAAGTATTGGATTTGATGTTTGGGCAAAAATGCTTGTGCAAGCGGGAATTTTAGTTAGAACACCAGACAGACATTTAAAAATACGCAATATGGATTTAATTGATTGGATCCTTTTATCTTATGATAGCGTAAACAATGTAGAAAAAGGGGTTATAATTACGGGGGTGCTTGAAAATCTTCCGGTATTACCTTTAGGGACTACGGATGGTGAAATCCAATCATACAAAGGCGAGAGTGCGGCACTGCAGGCATTCTTATTTGACAATATTAACGAGCACACTATTGATAAATATATTTTGCGAAATCCAAGAGTTTCATTTGAAGAAATGAAAGACGCACTAGGACTGAATGATAATAATGTATCTTATTATAATGTGTTTATTGGTTTAGAACGCTTGGTAGGTTACAACCTAATAAATAGAGATAATGCATTAGTAAGGACTATTGGAGAAATTCTATTGTCCGTAGAATTGTCTGAAGAGTCATTGGATGAAATTAATTTAGGTGAAGAAATTGATTACGATAATATAGAGCGTCTTAAAGGCGGCTCTAATGTGCTACTATATGGCGTTCCGGGTTCAGGGAAAAGTTGGACAATCGAACATGAGTATTGTAACGAAGGTAGTATAGTTGAACGTTTGGTATTCCTTCCGGATTATACAAATGCAGATTTTGTTGGACAAATTCTACCCGTGGTAGATAAAGATAAACAAGTTACATACGAATTTACACCTGGGCCGTTTACAAAAATTCTTTGTAATGCCTATCGCAATCCGATGCACAAGTATATCCTTATTATTGAGGAGATTAATCGTGGTAATGCACCTGCGATTTTTGGAGAGATATTTCAACTGCTTGACAGAAAAATTGAGATGCAAAGACCAGATGATGGCTTTCCAGTAGGAACAAGTGAGTATGGTATCACCCATAAATATATGGCTGAATTTATTTATGGAAATGAAGCACATAAGGTTCGTATTCCTTCAAACCTTTTTATCATAGGTACTATGAATACATCTGATCAGAATGTATTTACACTTGATACTGCTTTTCAACGCAGATGGAAAATGAGACTTATTGAAAATAACTTTGAAAATGTACGTCTTTCCCTAGCTGATGCAGAGATTTTAGATACTGGTGTTACATGGAAACATTTCTGCGAAACTGTAAATAAAATTATCATTGGAAATAAAACTAAGATGGTGTCCGCAGAGGATAAGCGTCTTGGTATATATTTTGTGCATGAAAGCGAACTTAAATTTGACAATAGAGCACTTCCTTCCTCAGAGTATAGTTCTCTTTTGACAGAGCACAATGCTTTGATTGCTGCTGAAAACTCAGGCTCTATAACAGAAGAACAGAAATCTCGCTTAACGGAAATCAGAGAGGCGGCCATGATTAATCGTTTATTCCCAGAAAAGGTAATTAAGTATCTTTGGGATGATGCTTTTAAGTTTAATCCTGAGGCTCTATTTGAAACAGATAATATGGATGACCTTGAGAAAGTTATTCGTACATTTGTTTATTCAAATGGAGAGGAGCGTTTTAAAATATTCAAACAGACAGTTAGGGATACTCTCTTTACAGGGACACAACAATGATACCGGAAACAAGTATAGAGAGGTGGTGATTGTCCATGGACCTAGAAAAAAATATTAGAGAACGTTGCCACGTTAATACTAATGAATATGGTGATAGTTTTGTCGGCGTTAAAGCTGATACAGATGATGCCATTATTTATTTTCCGATAGGATATAATTTACCAGAAAATGACGATGACCTTCGTGTGGATATTAATAATTTACTTGGAGTATTAGCTGTTTTCATGAAAGAAGACAAAGTTATTGAGGTTTCAAAATTCGAAGCACCAAGAACGGTAGACTTTCCGATGCACGCATATCTTAAGATAATACGTGATTTTTTGAGAATGGGGCGCTATTATATTGAAACAGATCCTCGATTTCGTACTGATACTAAAGGTAATGCATCTTGGGCGCGTACAGTAAGAGAACAGAGAGCCTTAGTTCAAAAAAATGGGTCTCTTGTTTTTACTAATATGACAGTTCGTTCTGTAACCCCAAATGCTAATAAGCAGATTACACAGATACATCGTTTCTGTGTGTATGAGGCATTTGAAAAAATGGGATGGTTGTATGTTCCGTTCATGCCAGATAATCCTGGTCCTCATCCAAGTATTAAAGAATCTATCTATATTCTCACTAAAAAACTTGCAACAACCCATAATGATGTTGAACAAGAATTGTTTAATGCAATGCGGGATATGCTTACTTATATTGATGAAAGAAGCTCTGATAAGCAGTATTTCTTTGGAACTGATTTATTTGAAAAGGTATGGGAACGCATGATAGACAAAGCATTTGGTGTTGAAGATAAAGAACAATACTTTCCTCGTACTCGCTGGTTACTTGACTACGGAAGAGATAAAGTAAAAAGACCTTTGCAACCGGATACGATAATGATATATGGAGACAAATATTATGTGCTTGATGCTAAATTGTATCGTTATGGATGGAGTGCAAAATCTGATCATTTACCGAACGGAGCGGATATCAACAAACAGATTACATATGGCGAGTATGTCGAAAAAACACAAAATCTACCAAATGAAAAGCTTTATAATGCATTCATAATGCCTTATAACAAAGAAAATAATCTATTTATGATGAATGACAATATAGGTAATATTGGTGAAGCGGTTGGTGATTGGAGAACAAATTTAAAAAACTATGAACGTATCCAGGGAATTGTAGTTGACACTCGGTTTCTCATATACAATTACATAAGTATTTCTGAGCAACAGAAAATAGAATTAACAGAATGTATTGAAAAGGTTACAGACAGAGATCCCGTACCCGTTTCAACAACATAAAATGAAATAAGGCTCTAGCTTAATTGGTAGGGCCTTATTTTTTTGCTTATTTACTAAGTTGACGATTTCGATATCGCTGTGCAGCAGCACGGGAGCATTGAATACAGCAATATTCTTTATTGGTGCGCGTTGCCTCAATTAAGAAAAACTTGTCTCGCTTACAGTTTGGGTTTTTGCATTTTTTATAAATCTCTATTCCTGGTTTCATATAAAAAATAGAAAAATATAATGCCTGTAGCAAATTACTTGCCTGCCATGTCGGAGCGAGTTTAGTGGAATCATATTTTGGATTAATGTTTACAATATTGTGGTTTATTTCTTCAGAAATAACAATATGAGCAATTTTTAGAAGGACGGCTTTCATCTCTTCAGTAAAATTATTATCTTCATGAGTTGTAAAGTAAGTAATTTTTCTGAATGATATCTCCTTAAAGACTCCTACTTCTGTTTGATAATGATAGAAGAAATCTATAATGGTTCTTATATTGTTGTCTTCTCCTTGTAAGCCTGTATACATAGCAAGCAGATGTTTGAACCAGTCACATTTACTCCCAGCAAGAGTGGTGTCATTATTACTTCGGACTGCATTATAAAAACCAATATCTATTGGATTGGAGTTTCCAGTCAAGGTGTCAGGTACTGAATATGTACCTTTATTAAATACTTCTTGGTTTCTACTAAGATCCGGAAAATTATTGTAACTGTTAATATATTTGGAGAACTTGTGCTGGCATATAAATGTCAACCTAAAATTCCTCAAAAATGTGCATTTAAGATTCCCCAGTTTT
>JBMNCR010000106.1:0-5223 GCA_049366695.1 Eubacteriaceae bacterium | reverse complement strand
TATATATATAAAATTATATGCATATAATATTGGTAATAGGAGGTTGTGTACAAAATACAAAATTTAAGTTTAGAACTCAAATTATAAATAATTTGTAAGAAGTGAAGGTATTAAAATATTAAACACAGATATTACTATAAATCCAACAGATTAAAAGTAAAAGAAAAGTATGAGTAAATGCATGTTAATACGGAGTGTTGATTGAAAGATATATATTTGAAAATGAGAATATTTCGTATCAGACTTAATTTGTACTAGGAATTATTAGCAGAAAAATTAAATTATAGAAATTAGTAATAAGTACAGGAAGATTTTAAAAGATAAAACTATAATACATGGTACTGTGTATGGTGATTTTCATGATATAGACAAAAGTATTTATAGAAGAATAGTTGAAAAAGAAAAAATATTTAAAGGATAGGTGGAGTAATTATGGACATGAAAAAATTAACTAAAGAGAGGACTCAGTTATTTAGAGATCTGTATTCAGGAAAAATACCTAAAAAAGTTCCTATTTCAGTGAAATTGTATCAAGAATTTTTTATTGAATATGGTAAAGGTGAATTAAAAGATTTGCAATGGAATATGGAAAATATAGAACCAGTGCTTGATAAAATATGTCAGGATTTCACTGCTGATGTTGCACCTTTTGGAGCAAACAGATTTATTTCTTACTATCAGATACTAGAAGCAAAAACTATTACTATGGGGTCAGACGGGGTATTACAGCACCCTGAAGTAGAAGGCTTACTTCCTGAAGAATATGATGAGTTTATTAAAGCACCATATGATTTTATGATAGAAGTTGTTTTACCGAGACTTTATCCTGCTTTAGATGCTGATCCATTTACAAAATCAATGGTATTTGCAAAGGCAATGAAAGCATATTATGATGAATTTGCAAATTTTGGTAAAATGAAAGCTAAAATGTCAGAAAAATATGGATATGCAGTAGATCCTCCAAATTCTTTTGCATTTTGTGAAGCGCCATTTGATTTCGTAGCTGATTTTTTAAGAGGTTTTAAAGGAATATCTAGAGATGTAAGGAGATGTCCTCAAAAAGTACTAGAGGCAGTTGAGGCAGTAACACCTATTATGACAAAACTTGGGATGCCTGCAAATCCTTCAATTTATGGACAAACAATGATGCCTCTACATATGGCACCATATATGAGGGAAAAAGACTTTGAAAAATTCTATTGGCCTACATTTAAAAGTATGCTTGATACGTTCGCACAATCAGGTCAAGGTATATACCTATTTGTAGAACATGATTGGATGAGATATTTAGATTACCTATATGAGTTGCCAGAAAATACAAGAATGAGGTTTGAATATGGTGATCCAAAACTAGTTAAAGAAAAATTAGGAGATAAACATATATTGTCAGGGTTTTATCCAGTATCAATGCTAAAAACAGCTACTAAACAGGAGTGTATTGATAAAGCAAAAGAATTAATAGATATACTTGCACCAGGTGGTAAATACTATTTTGATTTTGACAAGGTACCAATTACAGTAAATAGTGTTAATGTTGAAAACTTAAAGGCTGTTTTAGATTTTGTTAACGAATATGGAAAATATTAAATAGGAGATGATTAGATATGGAAAGCAAATACTATAAAACATGGGAACAATATAAAGAACAACATCCAGAATTAGAAAATAATGATGTAAATGAGGCTGCTTCTAAAATTCAAAAATATGAAGAAATGATGTTTAATTTTATTATTGGAGGTTTATTATTGTAGTGATAAATAATAGTATACAAAAAATGTACTATATATTATGAAAAATTCAAACATTATGAGGGAGGTAAAGTATAGTGGGACAAAAGTTAAAGAAATCAGTTTTAGATGTTATGGACTACCATCATTTGGATTTCAGTTATATGTTAATAGGGAATACGTTAAATAATATTGATAAGTAATTCTGTATTACAATATTAAGTTAGCATAAATTGAATAAAAATATATATTTTCAAAAAATAATATTGACAAATGTGTATATTTTATAATATTATAATATTAAAGTTTGAATATAATTATATATTTTCAAAAAACAACGATAGTATTATAGCAAAATTGGTATTTTTGTAAGAAGGAGGTGAGTCTTAATACAAGCTAAATATTTAATAAAATTAGTTAGAATAGTAAAAAAATATGGAAAGAGTACAAATTATTCAGTTCAATAGTTGCAGATAAGGACTTATAAGCTAGCAAGAAACAAAATTACAAAAAGCAATGAATAAATTATTGGAGCTTTATCATTGTAGTGATAATTAATAGTATACAAAAATGTACTATATATTATAAAAAATTCAAACATTATGAGGGAGGTAAAGTATAGTGGGACAAAAGTTAAAGAAATCAGTTATTAATCTTTATGGACTGCCATCATTTGGGTTTCAGTTATTTGTAAACATGGAAGTATTTTTCTTTGCAGCATTTTTAACTGACTTTGCAAAAATACCTGTAGCATTAGCAGGGACGGTATTAATGGTTACAAGTATATTTGACATTGTATGGGTACCTACAGCAGGAGTAATACTTGAAAAAAGTAACATGAAGTGGGGGAGATATCGTTCATGGCTATTAGTAGGACCTCCATTTGCAGCATTATTCTTTATATTACAATTTTCTAAGATAGGGAATGCTACAACAAATGCTTTAATAATTTCAATAGGATTTATAGTAAGTCATTTAATATGGAATATATTTTATGCAGGACATATCGCATTGAATAATTCAATGACTACAGTAAGAGAAGAAAGAATTTCTATGGCATCTAATAGAGGAATGTTTAATGCACTAGGAGCTATTGCATTCTCATTGGCTGGAGCAAAAATGATTGCGGCACTAGGAACGAATGATGCAGCAATGGGTTATACATTAACAGTAGTAGTAACAGGAATTGTAATGGTTTTATGTTATTTTTCATTATTCTTTATGACAAAAGAGTATGCATATCATCCAGCAGCAGATGAAACAGCACAGGCAAAAGATAAAATGCCAATAGGTGAGATGTTAAAACAGATAATAGTAAACCCACCTCTTATTGGATTGATGCTAGCAGAATTAGGAAGATATTTAGGAAGATTTGTAATATTTGGACTAGCATTTTATTATTTCAAATATGTAGTAGAAAACTTAGCAGTGATCTCATTATTTTTTACAGGACTTAATGTAGTATGTTTCTTTGGTGCAATGATTACAGCACCATTAGCAAAGAAATTTGGAGAAAGAAACACATATATTTTATCATTATCAATATTTATAGTTGGATTATTGGCAGTATGGGCATTGCCGATGAATTATGTGTCATTCATGATAGTAATGTTTATAGCATACTTAGGATATGGAATGCCAGATGCACTAGGAGTAGCAATGTATTCAGCCACAGTAGACTATGGAGAATGGAAAACAGGGAAAAATGCCCGAGGATTTATCATGTCGTTAATAAGTTTTCCAATTAAGACAGCAATATTTGTAAGAAGTGTAATAATAACAGCTGTACTGGTATCAGCAGGATATGTAGCTGATATGGCAGCAACACCAGAATTAATAAGTGGCATTAAAAACGGTATAGCGTTAGTGCCAGCACTGTTTATAGCAGCTGGATTAATAATAATAGTTATTCTATATAAAATAACTCCTCAGAAACTTAAAGAAATGCAGGATGAAATAGCTACTAGAAATTAATTGAATTGGTACTCTATAGAGAGATTAACATCTCTCTATAGAGTACCATTACTAAATAATTGTTTAAATAAATGATTTGTATTTCACTCAAAGAGGAGATAAATATGAAAAGAATTGTAGGTTTTATTTTATGTCTTGTGATTTTTTTTACGACTAATTTGTTGCCAGTACCTTCAGGCTTAGATATTGCAGGAAGAAATACATTGGCTTTATTATTAATTGCATTAATACTTTGGATTTTAGAAATTGTGCCTTTAGGAATTACAAGTATATTTTTGCTTGCACTACAACCAATAATGGGAGTAACAGATATTGGGACTTCAATGAGTTCTTTTGGCCATCCTGTTGTATTTTTTGTAATTGCAACATTTGGGATATCAATTACTATTACAAAAGTACCATTAGCAAAAAGAATGCTTATTAAAATATTGGATAAGTTAGGTGATAATGTTAATAATGTTATTTTAGCATTTATGATCGCTACAGCATTAATTTCAACAGTTATGTCAAACATACCTGCAACAGGATTATTTATGGGTATAGCATTAGGATTTTTAGAAGTTTTTAATAATGAAGAAGATAGGAGAAAGACAGGAAGAGCTTTAATGATTGCTATTCCAGTTGCTGGGATGATAGGTGGTATAATGACACCTGTTGGGAGTTCTATTAATATTCTTTCGTTAAGTTTGTTATCTGAGTATACAGGTATTAATATTAGTTTTATTAATTGGATGTTAATAGGTGTGCCAATTGGATTGATTCTTCTACCTTTAGCATGGTTTATTATTATTAAATTATACAAACCTATAAATATAAATAAAATAACTATAGATAAATTTTTAGAAAGTCAAACCATCGATGCTAAACTTTCTAAAGAAGAGTGGAAAGTTTTTTTTATTCTTATTACTATGCTCGTTTTCTGGATTGCTAGTTCATGGATAAGTGGTCTTAATGTAACTATAGTTGCTATATGTGGTTTGATTGTTATGTTTTTGCCTGGGATAGACATATTAGATTGGAATACATATTCTAAAGGTGTAAACTGGAGTGTAATGTTAATGGTAGGAAGTGTGCTTTCAATTGGGAATGCTGTAATGAGTAATGGAGTTGGGCAATGGTTGTTAGATAATATATTTATTATCTCGCCTGATACAAATGTAATTTTTGTGTTGATATTTTTAGGAATATTTATTGCATTGTTACACTTACCTCTTCCAATAGCTCCTGCTATTGTAACGGTTATGTCTTATCCATTGATAGGGATAGCTTCTAGTATGGGGATTAATCCTTCGATATTGATTATTCCACTCGCTATGTATTCTGGTTGGTGTATGCTTTTGCCAGTAGATCCAGTGCCTTTACTGACATATTCTACAGGTTATTATAGTATGTCTGATATGGCTAAAGGTGGATCGATAATAACATTTGCCGGAGTATTAATAACATCTATATGGATACCCATTATATATGCATTTATATTATAACCAAAAAATATTAACTTTTTGTTGACAAATGCAAATAA
>JBMNCR010000105.1:0-49392 GCA_049366695.1 Eubacteriaceae bacterium | reverse complement strand
ATTATATCATAAATACAGTGCATAAAGAAGTGAGGAGTATTTTTAAAAATAGTTGTTCAAAAATAACTTTTAAATGCTGTTTTTCTAAAACATTAACGAGAGCTACTAAATATATAATTAAAATAATTATATATAAACAATATTATTAGTTTTTGAAACCTATATTATTGTAAATGCTTCCACTTTAGAGTATTTCAGTTTTTCTGCTTTCTTACTAATATCATTTATTATCACGATAATGCAACTAAGTAATTGGTTCTTTTATTCATGTTACAGGGCTGTATTCATAACAATAAGTATTGTAATTACACTAATATAATAATATAATAAATAATCACGACAGTTCGCAAAATCCTGTCGATAAATAAAACTACGGAGGTTAAAAAATGAATAAGAAAGTGAAATACATAGTGAAAGCAGGTATAATAGCTGCTTTATATGCAGTCATTACAGTTTCGGTAGCTCCGATTAGTTATGGCGGAATGCAAATAAGGATTTCGGAAGCTATGGCAGTGATCCCATATTTTACAACTTCTGCTGTTCCTGGTTTGTTCATAGGGTGTCTTATTGCAAACTTCTTCGGTAGCCCATTAGGGATGTTAGATGTAGTGTTAGGAAGTTTAACTTCACTTATAGCTGCTTTTATGACTTCTAAGATAAAAACTAAAGTATTAGTACCGTTACCTTCTATAATTTTAAACGCATTAATTATACCTTTTGTATTGTGGAAAGTGCTAGGGTTACCGTACTTTATTTCAGTTATTTGGGTTGGACTGGGACAGACAATTTCAGTGTACGGATTAGGGTATCCATTATTAAAGATTATAGAGAAAAATAAAAGTATTAATGAAATTATTAAAGATTGAAAAATTGAAGTTAGATTATTGAGAAATAATATTCTCATGCAAAAGGGGCTGTTTAGATATAGTCCCTTTTGTATGAGGCATTAACAAGATTCTATATGGACAAATAGTTTGTTTTAACTATTTTGATATTATATAAAATCTTTATATTTGTTCTCTAAAGCATCTATTAAGTCAAAAGCAACTTTGTTTATAGTTTGGGAACCAGCCACTAAAACAAAATCATCGGGGACAGTGTTTTCAACTAAAAATTCTACGATATCATTAAAATCACTGATATGTTTAGTCGGTATGCCTAAACGTTGTTGTACTGCGTTAGCTAAGTCCACAGCATGAATATTATATGTGTTGCTTTCTCTGTCAGAATATATATCATTAATTATTACATAATCAGCTCCTTTAAATGAATCAACAAATTCATCAAAAAAATAATATGCTCTTGAAAAAGTATGAGCTTGAAAGACTACCCATAATTTATTGTATTTATAATTAGTGCATGCTTTAACGGTAACTTTAAGTTCAGTAGGATGGTGGGCATAATCTTCAAATATTTTTATATTGTTGATTTCGCCACGAAACTCAAATCTTCTGTGAGCTCCTATAAATAAATTTAATGTATTATTTATTATGTCCTTATCTATACCAATGTGATTAGCACAAACTATAGAAGCTAATGCATTTAAAATATTGTGTTCGCCAGGAATATCTAATTTAAAATGTCCAAATAAATTCCCCTGATTTATAACGTCAAATGAAGGTTTGCCAAGATTATCATATTCAATATTAATTGCTTGCCATTGGTTATTGCTTTTAAGACCAAAGGTGATATATGGACAATCTAAATCATAAATTATAGAAAGAACTGCAGAAGAATCTCCATAAGCAATCAATATACCATCAGCAGGTAATATTTTAGCAAAATTATGAAATGATTTTTTTATATCTTCGATATCGTTAAAATAATCTAAATGATCTTCTTCGATATTTAATATAATTCCAATAGAATGTTGAGATTTTAAAAAACTATCCACATATTCGCAGGCTTCGGTAACAAAAAAGTCACTTTCTCCAACTCGAAAATTTCCCCCGATAATATCTAAACTACCTCCTATACTAACAGTAGGATCTAAATTGCCATTATATAACAATGATGAGATCAAGGAAGAAGTTGTTGTTTTCCCATGAGTTCCTGAAACAGCAATAGTTTTAGAATAGTCTCTAGTTAAGGCACCTAAAAAGTCAGAACGTTCCATGAGCGGTATGTTGAGTTGTTTAGAACGAAGCATCTCAGGATTATTGTTATTAATTGCAGCAGAATATACTATTAAATCACAATTATTGCTTATATTCATTGCATCGTGACCTATGTAAACTTTTGCTCCTTTATCTGCTAATTTTTTTGTATAGGAAGAGTGTTTCATATCAGAGCCTGTTACACATACACCTCTACTCATTAAAATCTGAGCGAGACCACTCATGCTTGTGCCTCCTATACCAATAAAATGTACAAGGTTTAATTTTTTATTTAATATTTTTTCTAAATACAGTTTCAAAACACAATCCCTCATTTCATTTCTATGCTAAAACAAACCAAAAATTTTTTATATTATGTTCAATCAAAAGAATATTTATTTAAATAAGTTATTTATATTATAATACAATATAATATTGTAGGTTGTGACAAATTTAATATTTGCCAATTGTAATATAAATTATTAGGATTAGAGAATGAACAATCGGAAATATTAATCAAATAACACTGATAGAATAATTATAATATTATTTATATGATATTTCATTTTTAAAAACTGCCAGTTTTATAATTGTAATTTATCTCATAAGATGAAAAAACTTTATCAACAATTTATATAATAATTGTTAATGAGGCATATATATAATAGTTTTTAAAGTGTTATTAGTTTATATTATTAATTTAATATTAGAATATTATACCATATTAAGATTTTTAATGAATTTTATTTTAATATTAATAAAAAATATATTGAACTTTTTTATGTATATGAATAAAATTAATATAAAATACTATAATATTCGTGTTTTGAGGTGTTCAATGGAAAAGTATAGAAGAAATGAACGTATAGGTGCAATAATAAAAATTTTAGCAGATAATCCAAATAAAATAATTACTTATAATTATTTCAGTGAGATTTTTTCTGCGGCAAAATCTAGTATAAGCGAAGATGTATTGGTAGTAAAAAAAATAATCGAAAATTTAAAAATGGGCAAGATCGAAACTATTGCAGGAGCTGCTGGTGGAGTAAAGTATATTACTATAGTTGATGAAGATGATACTATTGAATTCATTAATTATTTATGTGAGAAGTTAAAAGATAAAAATCGAATAATTCCAGGTGGCTTTATTTATTATACTGATATAATATATTCCCCTGAAATTGCAGATAAGATAGGTAAAATATTTGCTACTCATTATATTAAAAAGGAAATAGATTACGTTGTAACTATGGAAACAAAAGGTATTCCGATTGCTATAATGACAGCAAAGCACTTGAACCGTCCATTAATAATAGTACGTAGAAATAATAAAGTCACTGATGGGACAACTCTTAGTATAAATTATATATCAGGCTCAAGTAACAAAATTAGTACAATGTCATTATCTAAGAGATCTATCAAAAAGAATTCGAAGGTTGTTATAATTGATGATTTCATGAAAGGTGGAGGAACTGCATTAGGCATAATCAATTTAATGAATGAATTTGAAACAAAAGTAGAAGGAGTATCTGTTTTAATAGCATCTGAAAATCCAAAAGATAAGTTAGTACAATCGTATTATCCTCTTATGGTATTAAAAGGATTAGATCAAAATAAAGGCATAATTGATATTGTACCCTCGAATTAATAAGAAAAATAAAAAAAATATAAAAAAAATAAAGGATATTCTATTATTATAAAGAATATAGATAGTATACTTAATTTTTTTATACAAGGGGGAAGCTAAATTATGCAAATTACCGATGTTAGAATTAGAAAAATATCTAAAGAAGGAAAGATGAAAGCGATTGTATCGGTTACTTTTGATAATCAATTTGTAGTACATGATATCAAAGTAATTGAAGGTCAAAATGGTTTTTTTATTGCAATGCCTAGTAGAAAAACTCCAGATGGTGATTTTAAGGATATTGCGCATCCAATCAATATGGAGACACGAACCATGATACAGGATGCTGTTTTAAATAAGTATAATATGGCATTAGAGGAAGATTTAGAAGTGGTGACTCAAATTTAATTAAAGTTGATAATAAAAGGGAAGTTATTCCCTTTTTTTATTTTTTTGTATACAAAAATTAAAAATATTTATATAATATTAATGTTATAGATCATTAAGGTAAGGAGAATAATATGAAAAATACTATTGCAATTATTCTTGCAGCAGGTAAAGGAACTAGAATGAAATCTGATTTACCAAAAGTACTTCATAAAGTGTGCGGGAAAACTATGATTGATCATGTAATTGATAATTGTAAAAATTCTTCTATTGAAAACACATATACTATTGTTGGATATAAACACGAAGAAATTATTGAAATTATTAAAGAAAATTCGAAATATATATTACAAGAAAGACAATTAGGTACAGGACATGCACTTAAACAAGCTAGTGAAGTTCTAAAATCCAACTTTCAATCCAAGGTGTTAGTTTTAATGGGGGATGCACCTTTGATTTCTTGTGAAACTATAGAAAAGTTGCTAAAAAAACATGAAAATAATTATAATAATGCAACGGTGTTAACTTCAATTATAAAAAATCCTTTAGGTTATGGTAGAATAGTTAAAGATAATGAAGGAAATTTAATTAAGATAGTCGAACAAAAAGATGCAAATGAACTACAATTGCAAATTAATGAAATTAATTCTGGAATGTATTGTTTTGATGCAGATCATTTATATAGAGCATTAGAAAAATTAACAAATAATAATGCTCAAGGGGAATACTATCTGACAGATGTAATTGAAATTATGAAAAATTCAGATCTAAAGGTTGGTGTTGTAGAAACTATTGAAGAAGATATTAAAGCCGTTAACAGTAGGGTAGAATTATCACAAGTAGAAAGAATTTTGCAAAAAAGAATTAATGATAAGCTAATGGAGAATGGAGTTACAATTATTGATCCTAGTAATACGTACATAAATGATAGTGTCTTTATTGGACAAGATACTATTATTTATCCAGGTGCAATAATCGAAGGGAATACAAAAATTGGAACAAAATGTACAATAGGACATAACAGTAGAATTAGAGAATGTGTTATAGGGGATAATGTTGAGATTCAATCTTCTACTTTGCAAGAAAGTATAATTAACAAAGATACTTCCATAGGACCCTACGCTTATATTAGACCAAATTGTATAATCGGGGAAAGAGTAAAGATTGGTGACTATGTTGAGGTCAAGAATTCTGTAATAGGTAATGATACTAAGGCATCTCATTTAACATATATAGGGGATGCTGAGGTTGGTAACAGAGTTAATTTAGGTTGCGGTGTGGTATTTGTAAATTATAATGGTAAGAAGAAACAGAAAACAATAGTAGAAGATGACTGCTTTATAGGATGTAATGTAAACTTGATTGCACCTGTTTCAGTGAAAAAAGGAGCATATATTGCAGCAGGATCTACAATAACAAATAATGTTGATGAAGAAAATCTAGCAATAGCTAGATGTAAACAAGTAAACAAAGTTGACTACGCTAAAAAACTTATGAGAGATTAATAATGTACATAGGTATTTAATAATTAAGGGGGAAGAAGAAAAAAATGGACGGAAAATTTCAAGAAATGAAATTAATAGCAGGTAATTCAAACAGTATACTTGCACAAGAAATATCAGATTTATTAGATATTCCATTAACAAATGCCACTATGGAAACCTTTAGTGATGGTGAAATATCAGTTAATGTTTATGATTCAGTAAGAGGTGATGACGTATATGTAATTCAATCTACTTCTCAACCTGTAAATAATAATTTGATGGAATTATTGATTATTATTGATTCTATGAAGAGAGCATCAGCTGGTAGAATAAATGCAGTGATACCATATTATGGATATGGAAGACAAGATAGGAAGGCAAAGTCAAGAGACCCAATAACAGCTAAATTAGTTGCAGATCTAATAACTGTTGCGGGTGCAGATAGAGTCATTACCATGGATTTACATGCAACTCAGATACAAGGATTCTTTAATATGCCTGTAGATCACTTGTTGGGCTTACCTATATTGGCAGATTACTTTAAGGAACAAGGTTTAGAAGACTTAGTAGTAGTATCTCCAGATGCAGGAAGTGTTAAAAGATCTAGAAAATTGGCAGAAAGATTAGAGGCTCCATTAGCTATTATTGATAAAAGAAGACCTAAAGCAAATGTTTCAGAAGTGATGAATATAATAGGAGATATTAAGGAAAAAAATTGTATATTAATTGATGATATGATTGATACAGCAGGAACAATTTGCAATGGGGCTGATGCATTAATGAAGTTGGGAGCAAGTAATGTTTATGCAGTATGTACTCATGGAATTTTTTCAGGACCAGCAATAGAAAGATTAAAAAATTCTAATATTAAAGAGATTGTTGCATTAAATACAATTCAAATTCCTGAAGATAAAAGAATAGAGAATCTTAAGATACTATCAGTAGGGGAAATTTTTGCGAAAGCTATTCAAAGAGTGCATAAAGGTAAATCTTTAAGTAGGTTATTTGATTAATTGTTTGATATTTAGTTAGAGGGTTAATGTAATTATAAATAGCAGTATTTAGCATGAGAAAAGAAAGGTGATTTTTTGAAAGCAATAATTGGATTAGGAAATCCTGGTAATGAATACTCTTTTACTAGACATAATATAGGATTTGAAATAATAGATTATTTTGCCGATAAAAATGATATTACTTTTAAATATAAACAAAAAGCATATATAGGTATGTACAAGTATAATAAAGAAACAGTGTTATTTGTTAAACCTCAAACATATATGAATGCTAGTGGGGAAAGTATAGTTGAAATTGTTAAATATTATGATTTGCAACTAGAGGATGTTATTGTAATATATGACGATATTGATTTAGAATTTGGTAGAGTAAGAATAAGACAACATGGAAGTGCTGGAACTCATAACGGTATGAGATCTGTGATATATCAACTTAGAACTGAGAGTATTCCAAGAATAAGAATTGGGATTGGTAAACCCAATGGAATTCCTTTGAGCAATTATGTGTTGCAAAAATTTTCAAAAGATGAAATTAATAAAATAAGAGAAATAGTACAAAAAAGTGGCGATATAATTCAATGTTTTATTGATGAAGGAATAAATGTTTGTATGAATAAATATAATAATTATGAATAGATATTAAACATTCAAAGATACTCAGTTATATTAACTTCTTATTTTCGTTTATATATAAAACTTTGTTTTTTATATATAAATGAAAAATTTAATACAGTTTATCAAAAAATGAATAAATAGTGAGAAAACAATTGCATTAATCGCCTGGTATAAAAACCAGGCTAGTGGTGTTTAGAGGTGAGTAATGAAGGGAATTTTGTCTAAGATAATAAAAGAAACTAAAGCATATAATCAATTGATGGTATCAATTGATTCGGGTAGTAAACATATAGGTCTGAGTAACATTGAAGATACACTTAAGTTTGTATATTCAATAATACTTAAAGATGAAAAGAATCTTTTAATTATATGTGAAAATGAGTTGCTTGCAAAAAAATACGCAAATGATATAAATAAATTAGTTCCTAATCTAGCTTACTTTTTTAATAGTGAGCCTTCGCATTTTTACTTTGTAGATTCTCATAGTAAAGAAATCGCTTTTAACCGTATAATGGGATTGCATAATATATTATTTAGTAAAGGTAAAGTCATTGTAACTTCCTTTGATGTTTTGTTTAAAAAGATGTTGTCTTCACAATATTATACTGATTTTTATGTTTTATTGGAGTTAGAGGACATAATTCCAATGGAGAATTTGGTTAATAAATTAATTAAGTCAGGATATGAGAGGACTGTCCAGGTTGAAAATAAAGGTCAATTTGCTATCAAGGGTGGTTTGATAGATATATTTAATGTAATTGATGATGAACCAATAAGAATAGAATTTTTTGATGATGAAATAGATTCAATTAGATTGTTTGACATCAATTCTCAAAGATCTATTAAAAAATTAGAGAAGACGATAATTGCTCCTGCTAAAGAAATAATTTTTACCGATAGTGATAAAGCGTTGATTTTGAAAAAATTCAATACTCAGATGAGTAAATATAAAAGGAAAATTGAAACTGAAAGGGATAAAAAAATTAATGAATTAATTCAAAACTACGAAAGTGGACGAATGAATAAATTGGACCCATTGATTCCATATTACTCAAAAGATCTTAATTCAATAGTAGACTATTTTAATAATGATAATATATTTGTTATGAATAATGCAGATAAATTTAAGAGTAAATATGAAAGCTTTATTACTCATATGAAAGAAGACTATAAAGGTTTATTGGAAAAAGGAGAAGTATTGCCTTCTTTTTTTGAAAGAATATTTACATTTGAAGAGGTAACAAATAAATTATTAAATCTAAAAACTATTGACTTCCAAAGTTTTAATAAGAAAAACACATTTGTTAAATACGATAATATTATTGATGCTAAATCAAAGCCTACATTTTCTTTTTACGGTAAATTGCCAGAATTTATAGATCAGTTGATCAAATGGAATAAAGAGGAATATACAATATTTATTACTGTAAATAGTGAACAAAATGCTACATCCATAAGAGATATGTTGTTGGAATATAGTATAGTTGGTCATTTAGTAAATGAAGAAAATATAATAAGAGGAAACATAAATATACTAAAAAGTCCACTGGAAAAAGGCGTAATATTAATAGACGATAAATGTATATTTATAACAGAAAAAGAAATTTATAATATAAAAAATACAAATAAAAGAAAAAAAAGGCCAAGAGGAAAACAGATAGAATCTTTTACACAATTAAATATAGGAGATTATATAGTGCATGATACTCATGGTATTGGTGTATACATGGGGATTGAGCAAATAATAGTCGAAGGTATAAAAAAGGATTACTTACACCTTAAATATGCAAAAGGTGATAAATTATATATACCTGTAGATCAAATGGAATCTGTTCAAACATATATAGGTTTTGGTGATAAGCATCCAAGAATAAGTAAATTAGGAAGTCACGATTGGCAAAAAGCAAAACAATATGCAAAAGATTCTGTAAAAGACATGGCCCAAGACCTTATTAAAGTGTATGCACAGAGAAGACATGCTAAAGGATTTTCATACTCCACTGATAGTAGTTGGGTAAAGGAATTTGAAGAGAAATTTCCATATGAAGAAACTGAAGATCAATTAAGAGCTGTAATTGAAGTAAAAGGCGATATGGAAAGAGCTATGCCTATGGATAGATTATTATGTGGGGATGTTGGATATGGGAAAACAGAAGTAGCTATAAGAGCTGCGTTTAAAACAGTAATGGATAACAAACAAGTGGCTATATTAGTACCTACTACAATCTTAGCTCAACAACACTTTAATAGTTTTATTCAAAGATTTGAAGACTATCCAATCAAAATAGAGATGTTATCAAGATTTCGATCAAAAAAACAGCAAGATGTAATAGTAGGCGAACTAAAAAAACATGGAGTTGATATAGTTATTGGTACTCATAGAATGCTATCTAAAGATATATTTTTTGATGACCTAGGATTATTGATAATTGATGAAGAACAAAGGTTTGGTGTTAGACATAAAGAAAAAATAAAAGAATTAAAGGCAAATATTGATGTTTTGACTTTAAGTGCTACTCCAATTCCAAGGACATTGCATATGTCAATGATTGGAATAAGAGATATGAGCATATTAAACGAGCCACCTGGAAATAGGACGCCTGTTCAGACTTATGTAATGGAATATAATGAGGTATTAATAAAAGATGCAATAGAAGATGAATTATCAAGGAAGGGACAAGTGTTTTATGTATACAACAAAGTTGAAGATATAGATTTTGTTGCGGCCAAAGTAAATAAGATGGTTCCAAATGCAAAAATTGATATTGCACATGGACAGATGTCAGAAACTCAATTAGAGAAAAAAATGATACAATTTATAAATAATGAATTTGATGTTTTGGTTTGTACTACTATAATTGAGTCGGGATTAGATATACCTAATGTTAATACTATTATTATTGAGAATGCTGATCATATGGGGTTGTCACAATTATATCAATTGAGAGGAAGAGTAGGGCGTTCTGATAGATTATCCTCTGCATATATAACATATAAAAAAAATAAAGTATTAAGTGAGGTTGCAGAAAAAAGATTAAAAGCAATCAAGGATTTTACTGAGTTTGGGTCGGGGTTTAAAATTGCAATGAGAGATTTAGAGATTAGAGGTGCAGGAAATATATTGGGAGCTAAGCAGCATGGGCATTTAGTTTCTGTTGGGTATGATATGTATTGTAAACTTCTAGATGAATCAGTAAAAGAGTTAAAAGGAGAAGAAATAGTAGAAGAATTAAATACGGCTATTGAATTAGATGTTGATGGATATATACCAACAAAGTATGTAAATAGTGAAAAACAAAAATACGAACTATATAAAAAGATTATCGGAATAGAATCGCAAAAGGAATTGTATGATATTGAAGAAGAAATAGAAGATAGGTTTGGTGATTTGCCACAAAGTGTACAAAATTTATTATATATTTCATATATAAAAAAAATAGCTGCGTTATTAGGTGTAAATAAAGTTAAAAATAAAGGCGAAGATATAATTTTTACATTTGGAAATAATTATTTTTTAAATCATGAAGAAATTAAAGAATTAATTAAGATTTATAATGTACAATTTTATTCTGATGGAATAAAAGACACATCATTAGCGTTGCGATTAAAATCTAAAGGAATAAAGATGCTTTTAGATATAAAAGAATTACTAGAAAAAATAAAAAGTATAAAAAATCAAACAAATTAGATATAATAGATATGTTATATCATTAAGAGGAGGTAAATTATTTGAAATTGATTAAGAAACTTATTCCCATGCTTGTAATTTTAGCATTAACAATAAGTACTACTTCATGTTCATTGATACAAGTGGATCCTGAAAAGGATATGCAAAGAATCGTATTCAAAACAAGTGACGAAAAGATACAAAAGAAAGAATTTGTGCTATATCTGACATACTATGAATTAATGTACAAACTAAATGGGTATGAAATGCCCGTTGATGACGAATTGCAAGAGATGAAAGAAGATTTGCTAAATAAAATGACTGAAATATATGTATTAAAAAAGGAAGCTATAGACAATGGCTACGAAGTTGATGCTACTTCATTAGAAGAAAATGCAAATAGTTATATCGAACAATTTCTTTCAGCATTCGAAGATGAAGAAAGTTATATTGCATTTATTGAAGAAAGATACCTTACTAGAGAAGAATTTGAAGAATTTATAAAACAATTTTTAGAAGATATTGAGTATGCTAATGCTTTTATAACTGAAGAATTAAAAGAAAATAGTGGAGAAGAGTTAGGAAAAGTAGTAGCTGTAGTAGATAAAGAAAATCTAACAAAAGATGAGTTTTATTACAAGTTATGTGAAATGGAATTTTACTATTATACTTATTATGGTCAAGGGTTACCTACTGACGAAGAATCATTACTATCAATTTACGACCAAATAATAGATGATATGGTAGAAGGTTATTTAATTAAAAAAGATGCAGAGGCTCAAAAGATTACATTAAAAGATGATGATATCCAAACAAGAACAGAAGAAATTAAATCTATGTATACAAATTTACTTGGAGAAGATGAACTGGATTCTTATCTTGAAGGATATTATTTAAATAGTGAAAAATTTGATTTATTAATCAATAAAAATGCAAAAGTTCAATTGTACCAAGAGGCGTTAAGTGATGATATTCAAAGTACGATTGATATTACAGATAGCGAAATAGAAGAGTACTATAATACTAATAAATCTTCATATGATGAGAGTACTGTTTCTGCAAAGCATATTTTAACAGAATCTGAAGATTTAGCTAATCAAATAAGTGGTGAAATCACTGATGCTGATTCATTTGAAGTAGCTTTTGAAAAATACGAAGAGAATGAAGAAGTAAGTGAAGCAGCAGATTTAGGAGAATTTACCTATACTGCAATGGTTACGGAATTTTCTGAAGCTGCTTTTGGATTAGATGTAGGAGGGGTGAGTGAACCAGTTCTTAGTGATTATGGTTATCATATTATATATGTATATGATAAGAATATGGTAGAAATTCCTACGTTAGAAGAGAAGAAGGAAGAGATAAAAAATATTCTATTAGATGAAAAAACTACAGAAGAATTAATTGCTTATATAGAAAAATTAGTAAATGATGCACAAGTAGATAAAGAAGAAATAATTGATCCGTTCGAAACTTATATTGAGAATTTAAAAGAAAATTATAAAATAAAAACGTATCCTAAAAGATTAGATTAGGAGAAGGAGTACACGTGAAGAGAATAATAATAACTATATTAATATCTTTTATGATATTCTCAATAATAGGTTGTAGCCAAGAATCAAATGTAGTAGCTCAAGTAAATGATCAAGAAATATTCGTCGAAGAATTAGATAAGCAGATGATTTTAACAGAAATAAGTTATAGTGTTAATGGATATACTTTCCCCGAAGAAGGAGAGGATTATGATTATATAAAAGAAGAAATGCTTAATAATTTGGTTGAAAGTTACATATTGATAGATTTGGCTAAAAATATTGGCATCGAAATTGATGAGGATACTATTCAATCTGAGGCTGATTCATTAATTGAAAGTATTATTGAGATATATGATGGAGAAGATAGTTATGAAGAGTTTTTAGAGAAAAGAGGGCAAAAAAGAACTGAATTTGAAGAATATATTTTTCAATTATCAGAAAAAAATCATTATATATATTCTTTGTACAATGAAGTAACTGAGGAAATTACAATAAATGACGAAGAAACAAAAGAATTCTATGAAAAAAATATTGATTATTATAATTATAGTACTATCTCCATTATGAGTATTATAACTGAAACTCAGGAAAAAGCAGATGAGATTTATTCGGATATTGATAATAATGATATCAAGTTTGAAGATGCTATAAAAACATATACAGATGACGAAAATGTTTTGAATGCTTCTGATTTCGGTGCTATATACTATGGAGATATGCCTCAAGATTTCTCTGAAATTGCATTTGATATGAAAATAGGAGAGATGAGCACACCTTTTATAAGTCAAGATTATTATTATATCGTATATTTATATGATAAAGATGAACAAGAACCTTTAGAATATGGAGAAATTGAAGATACGATAAAAAGTGATTTATTGATAGAAAAAGGAACAGAAAAATACAACGAATATTTTGATGAAGAGAAGTCAAAATACGATATAAAAATATATAGCGATAAACTATAATGAAAAACCCTTGACAATATAAAGTCGAGGGTTTTTTGAAAAAATTGAATAAAAACTACTCTAAAATATAATACTAAATTTTAGATAAACAGTTATTTTTAGGAGGGGAAAAAATGAAAGCTACAGGGATAGTTAGAAGGATAGATGACTTAGGTAGAGTTGTAATACCTAAAGAAATTCGAAGGACACTTCGAATTAGAGAAGGGGATCCACTAGAAATTTACACTGACAGACAAGGAGAAGTTATTTTAAAAAAATATTCTCCCATAGGTGAATTGAGTGATTTTGCTCAAGAATATACGGATTCAGTTCATCAAGCTACAAAATATATTAGTTGTATATGTGATAGAGATAGCATTATAGCCGTATCAGGTTTGCCAAAAAAAGATTTGATAAATAAGAGAATTAGTGAACAAGTTGAAAAGATAATTGAAGAAAGGAAAACTGTAATAGCTGATAAAAATAGTGAAAAACATTATAGTATATTATCAGAAGGAAAAGAAGATGAATTTACTACTCAAGTGATTTCACCTATACTTGCGGAAGGAGACCCAATTGGAGCAATCTTTCTATTAACAGATGATAAAAGTTTTAAAATGAGTGAAGGAGAAATTAAAATAGCAGAAACTGGTGCATATTTTTTAGGTAAACAGATGGAACATTAAAAAGAATTGGTAATTACGAGGGCATTGAATAAGTCTCTAATTTAGATTTTATTAGACAATATATAGTTAACATCGTTTATTTTATTAATATATATTGTGTAGTGAATATAAGTTTGTTGACCTTTTCAGTGTCCTCATTTGTTATGCAATCTATTATTTCTATTTTGATACTAACCGAATATTTAAAATAATTTTTAGAAAACAATTAATTAGTTGAAGATTTGCGGGCACTGTTTTCAAGTGAAGTTAATAAAATTAATTATGTAATAATACTTTTAGGTGTTATAATTGAATAAATTATGTAGATATGAGTATAAGTTATTAGGTATAAGTTTAATAGGGGGAATACGAAGTTGTCCAAAAATTCATATATAAAAGGTGCAAGTATAATTGCAGTGGGAGGAATAATAGCAAAATTATTAGGGTTATTTTTCAAAATACCCATTGGTCGTATTTTAGATAGTTATGGTTATGGTTTGTATTATAACTCTTATAATATTTACAATTTACTTTTGACTATATCTGTAATTGGTGTACCAGTAGCTATTTCAAAAATGGTTGCCGAGAGAGCATCTGTTAAAAACTATTTAGGGGTTTATAATGTATTTAAAATTTCAATGGTGGCTTTATTTATTTTAGGAGCAATATCTAGTGTAATTATGTATTTTGGTGCGCGTTGGATAATAAATATGGCCGGTTGGCATATAGATACATATTATTCCATAATCGGATTATCTTTAGCGCCGTTGTTTGTGGCAATAATGTGTTCCATCAGAGGTTTCTTTCAAGGGATGCAAATAATGACTCCTAGTGCTATTTCACAAATAATTGAATCAATAATTAGGGTAGTTTTTGGTATAGGGTTATGTTATTATTTAACAAATAGTTACAATCAAGCAATTGGGGCAGGTGGAGCATCTGCTGGTGCAACCATTGCGGCTATTTTTACTTCGATGTTTTTATTGTTTGTATTTATGATTTATTTAAAAGATTTCAATATAAAAATAAAACAATCTAAAAAGACATATAAAAATGAATCTATAGTTTTTTTATTAAAAAGATTAGCTCAAATAGCAGTTCCTGTCACTTTAGCTTCTGCGGTAGTATCATTGTTTGGACTAGTGAATTCATTTATGTATGTTCCTAGATTAGATGTTGCCGGATTTGATAAACAGATTGCTACAGTATTGTTTGGAGATTATGGATTGGCTCAAACAATGGTAAATGTTCCTTTAACCTTTAGTTCAGCTATGGCTATTACATTAGTTCCAGCAATTAGTGAATCTTTTGTTCTAAAAGATATCAGATCAATAAAATATAAATCAGAATTGGGCATAAGAATTATAATATTGATATCTATGCCGTGTGCTATAGGACTGTCTATATTATCTCAACCAATCTTTGAAATGTTATTTCCTTCAGCACAATATGGTGGAGAAATATTAAAATATTTATCATTTACTACTATACTTATAATGATTACAAATACTTTACAAAGCATTTTACAAGGACTAGATAAGTTTATGATTCCTGTAAAAAATTTACTTATTGGTTTGGTATTTAAATATATATTTAATTATATATTGATTGCTATGCCAAGTGTGAATATATATGGGTTAGTATTAAGTAACCTTGGAGCTTATTTAATATCAAGCATATTAAATTATAGATCATTAAAGAAATATATAGGAATTAAAATTAATTATAATCAAACAATTATTAAACCCTTGACAGCATCATTGATAATGGCTATAGTTGGTATCAATACATATAACGTTCTATTATTGTTTTTGGGTAATAGTTTTGCAGTTATTATTACTATAGTTGTATGCGTATTTGCATACATAATAGTATTAATAGTGATTAAAGGTTTAACCAAGGAAGAGTTAGAAATAATGCCGGTGAAAGGTAAAATGAAATCATTTATTGAAAAATTTCTATAGTATTTAAACCAAGTGAGAAAAAATTAGAACACATATTTGTATATAGAGAGGAATGTCTTTGAATTGGGTAAAATTGATATTGTGGGGCTTGGACCGGGTAATATAAATCATTTAACCTTAGGAGTGTATAAAATATTAAAAAACAGTAATAAAGTGTTTATGAGAACCACGATGCATCCTATAATTAATGATTTGGTAAGTGAAAATATATCAATTGAAAGTTTTGATAAAGTATATGATGAATCAGAAAATTTTGAAGAAGTATATAATAAAATAGCTGTTCTTTTAATAGAGGAATGCAAAAAAAACGATAATGTTGTATATGCTGTTCCTGGACATCCATTATTTGCTGAGAAAACAGTTGAAATCCTTTTGAAAATGTTAGATAATATACAGGAAGAAGAAATAGATATTGAAATTCATTCGAGCATGAGCTTTTTAGACGTTGTTATAACTTCTTTAAAAATCGATCCAGTAAATGGTCTTAAAATAATAAATGCTATGTCAATAAAAGAAAATACTGCTGATACTAAAATTGGCAATATAATTACTCAAGTCTATGATAGATTTATAGCATCTGAAGTAAAATTGAATTTATTAGAGATATATGCTGATGAAAAAGAAATTTATGTTGTAAGTAATAGTGGAATTACTGAAAAGGAAAAAATTAAAAGAATACACTTATACGAATTAGATAGATTAGATTGGATAGATTATCTTACAAGTGTATATATTCCGCCTGATGATGAAATTAATCTGACTCAATTGGATACACTTTTAAGTATTATGGACAAGTTGCGTAGTGAGAATGGATGTCCTTGGGATAGGGAACAAACTCATACATCTCTAAGGAAACATATGATAGAAGAAGTTTATGAAGTAATAGAGGCTGTTGAAAAAGAGGATTTCGATAATTTGGTAGAGGAATTAGGAGATGTATTATTACAAATAATCTTTCATTGCCAAATAGGCAAGGAAGAAAATTCCTTTAATATTAAAGATGTAATAAAAGGCATCAATGAAAAACTCATATATAGGCATCCACATGTTTTTAAAAAAGATTTAGTTGACTATTCTCAAAGCAAGTGGGAAGAATTGAAAAAAGAAGAAAAAGGTATTAATTTTCAATGGGAACTAATGGAGTCAATACCTAGAAGTCTTCCGATTCTTTATAAAGCTGAGAAGGTGCAAAAGAAGGCCTCAGATGTTGGGTTTGATTGGGACAACTATGTATCTAGCATTGATAAGATAATTGAAGAATGTAATGAATTAAAAGATTCTTTGAAGAAATCACAAAAAGATGGTATTATTGAAGAAGCAGGGGATGTACTATTTTCTATAGTAAATGTATGCAGACATTTGAGTGTTGATCCAGAAGAAGCATTAAATACAACAATTAAAAAATTTATTACTAGATTTAAGTTTATTGAGAAAGAATTATATAAAAGAAATATTAGTATTAAGGAAACTGATATAAATACATTGGATGAGTTGTGGGAACAGTCCAAAGAAAAAAGGTAGGAATAAAAGTTGAAATTAATGTAGTGGATTTTAACTAGTAAACTTAACTATTTATTGAATTGTTAAACTAGATAACAATTTAGTATATATATAATAATTAGGATAAAATTAAGGAGGGTCAATAATGAATAAAGCTGAATTAGTATCTGTATTAACTGAAAAATCTGGACTTACAAAGAAAGACAATGAAAAAGTATTGAATGCTTTTATTGAGACTATTAGTGAAGAACTACAAAAAGGTGAGAAAGTATCTTTGGTTGGATTTGGTACATTTGATGTACGAGAAAGAGCTGAGAGAAAGGGAAGAAATCCAAAAACAATGGAAGAATTAATTATTCCTGCATCAAAAGCACCTGGATTTAAAGCTGGTAAAGCTCTTAAAGAAGCTGTAAATAAATAATAAATTTTGCCGGGGAATCCCGGTTTTTTTTATATACCAGGAGCGTGTTGCTTTTTAGTCTTTTGTATTAGATTACTATGGAAATATCTAAATAGAATTTTCCTGAACAATATTCAAATTAAAGTGTCATAGATGCTATTTTTATAAAGGTGTGAAAAATGAGATTAGACAAGTATTTAAAGAATTCTAGATTAATAAAAAGAAGAACGATTGCAAAAGAAGCTTGTGATAACGGTAGGATTGAGATTAATGGATCTGTTGCTAAAGCAGGAACACCAGTTAAAGTTGGGGACATTTTATCTATCCGTTTAGGTTCTAAAACTACAAGAGTGAAGATAATCCAGATATTGGATCATGTTACTAAAAATGATGCAGAGAATATGTATGAATATCTCTAAACTATCATATAAGTAATTTAGCAAGGAATGATTTTGTTTATAAAAATAATAAAGTAAATAAGAGTTGAAAATCATATAATGAATCAACTCTTATTTTTTATTTGCTATCATATTTTTCAGCTAAAAAAAATGATCAAATATAAAGCAGGTTAATTATGAATAATCTACTAGTTGATCTTTTACTTATGGTAACGAGGTATATCCCAATCCGCGGCCTGATGCGAATTTTTGCATTTTGCTTTTTTATCGTCCTAGGCAGGTTGATGAACATGCTGTTATCCTGCATGCCTCATAAAATACAAAATGCATCACCTTGGAAGTTCAAGGAGTTTAGATATACACAATTACATTTGTATTCGCAAATTTTATTTCTGACAACTATAATAATATAAATCCAAAAAGTTAAATTGTTTAACTACACGTATAATAATAAAAAACTTGAAAAAAATATTCGTATAATTTAATATATTACTATAAAGCTATAAGGTGGTATGATATGAATCCTATAATAAGAAGAATTTACGTTGAAAAAAGAGAAGATTACAATGTAGAATCTGATCAATTATTTAGAGAATTTACAAAGACATTGCAAATAAACCATATAAGAAAGGTTAGAGTATTAAATAGATATGATTTTATTTCAGATGATGAATCTTTAGATAAAATAAAAAGTATTATTTTGTCTGAGCCTAATATGGATGTTGTTTATGATAATGATTTTTTTATTGGAAACGATGAAAAATCTATAGCAATAGAATATTTGCCAGGCCAATATGATCAGAGGGCAGATTCTGCTTCGCAATGTATACAAATAATTACTCATAAAATGAATACAAAAGTCAAAGTTGCTAAAATTATATTGATTGAAGGATTAAAGTCGCAAAAGGAATTAGATATAATAAAAAATTATTGTATCAATCCTGTTGATTCAAGACAAGCTTCTATGCAAATGTATAAAAATCTTGATGAAGAAGCAGTGGTTCCCTTAGATGTAGAAATAATTGATGACTTTATAACCTTTAATGAAGAGCAATTAAAACTTTATAAGCAATCTATGGGATTTGCTATGAGCATTAACGACATATTATTTGTGCAAAAATATTTTGCACAAGATGAGAAAAGAAATCCTACAATAACTGAATTGAAAGTTATAGATACGTATTGGTCTGATCATTGTAGACATACAACTTTTTCTACGGAAATAGAAGATGTTAAAATTGAAGAAGGACCATTTTATAATGTGATGCAAAATGTGTTAAATAAATATTTAGAATCAAAAAGATTAGTAGCAAAAAATAAACCAATAACATTGATGGATCTTGCTACGATAAATATGAAAGAAGCAAGATTAAATGGGTTGTTAGATGATTTAGATGTTTCTGATGAGATAAATGCATGTAGTATCCAAATACAAGTTGATGTGAACGATCAGGAAGAAGAATGGCTGTTGATGTTTAAGAATGAAACACATAATCATCCTACAGAGATTGAGCCTTTTGGTGGGGCTGCTACTTGTTTAGGTGGGGCCATAAGAGATCCGCTTTCTGGAAGAAGTTATGTATATCAAGCTATGAGGATTAGTGGAAGTGGAGATCCAAGAAAGCCTATTAACGAGACATTGTCAGGCAAACTGCCCCAACGGAAAATATCTAAGGAAGCAGCAAAAGGTTTTAGTTCATATGGAAATCAAATTGGGCTTGCCACTGGACAAGTAGTAGAAATATATCATGAAGGTTATGTTGCAAAAAGAATGGAAATAGGAGCGGTAATAGGTGCGGCACCTAAAGAGAACGTTGTAAGGAGCAACCCAGTAGCAGGAGATATAATACTATTAATTGGCGGGAGAACTGGAAGAGATGGATGTGGCGGAGCCACTGGCTCATCTAAAGCTCATAATGAGGAATCGTTAGCTTTATGTGGAGCAGAAGTCCAAAAGGGGAATCCACCTGAAGAAAGAAAAATTCAGAGATTATTTAGAAACTCTGAAGTTTCAAAATTAATAAAAAAATGCAATGATTTTGGAGCTGGCGGGGTATCTGTAGCTATAGGAGAATTGGCAGATAGCTTAGAAATTGATTTGGATTTAATTCCGAAGAAATATGATGGATTAGATGGTACTGAGTTGGCTATTTCGGAATCTCAAGAAAGAATGGCTGTTGTTGTAAGTAAAGAACATGTTGGCAAATTTATTAAATATTGTGGGCAAGAAAACTTAGAAATTTCTCAAGTAGCAAAGGTTACAGATAACAATAGATTAATAATGAAATGGAGAGGAAAAAAAATTCTAGATCTCAGCAGAGATTTTCTAGATACAAATGGTGCAAAACAATTTACAAAAGTAATAATAAAATCACCCAAAGAAGGAAATATAGAAAGTATAACAACTAATTCTTCGATTCAAGAAAAGTGGATGGATATATTAAGAAACTTAAATGTTTGTAGTCAACAGGGATTAAGTGAAATGTTTGATAGTACCATAGGAAGTGGCTCAGTAGTTATGCCATATGGAGGCAAATATTGTCTTACTCCTGCAGATGGAATGGTTGCTAAAATCCCTACTTTAAAAGGAGAAACAAACACGTGTAGTATTATGGGTTACGGATATAATGCGTCGATTTGTGAATGGAGTCCTTTCCATGGAGGAATATACGCTATTTTAGAATCCGTAGCAAAAGTTGTTGCAATGGGTGGAGATTATAAAAAAGTAAGATTAAGTATGCAAGAATACTTTGAAAGACTTGGAAAAGATTATACTAAATGGGGAAAGCCCTTTAGTGCTTTATTAGGTGCTTATCATGCGCAAAAAGAATTAGGACTAGCTGCAATTGGAGGGAAAGACAGTATGTCTGGAAGCTTTAATGATTTAAGTGTTCCTCCAACCGTGGTTGCATTTAGTGTAGCTGTTGATAAAACTGATAATATAATAACCCCTGAATTCAAAATAGTAGATTCAAAAGTATATTTAATTAAAATTCAAAGAGATAATAATCAAATACCTGACTTTGAAAATGTAAAATACACATATGGAAAAATAAAAGAATTAGTTGATAAAAAAGTTATTATATCAGCAAAAACTATATCCCAAGGTGGTATAGCAGCAGCTATTAGTAAAATGACATTTGGTAATAAAATTGGATTTACTTTTACTAAAGATACTAAAGATTATGATTTGTTTAATAATAATATTGGGGATATGATAGTTGAAAGCAATAGTGATATTGTAAGTTGTTTTAAAGATATGAACTGTTTTGAACTAGGAATTACTACAACAAAAAGAGATATAAAAATAAGTAAAAATGTAATAATGGATATAGATGAATTAATTAAATGTTGGCAAAAACCTTTAGAGAAAGTATATCCTATTTATAATGAAGGGTCAGGCAATTTAAAAACTATTAATTATATTACTAAATCTGTTGTTTATTCAGGTGAAAAAATTGCAAAACCGAGAGTGTTTATTCCTATATTTCCAGGAACAAATTGTGAATATGATTCTATAAGAGCATTTGAAAATGCAGGTGCCATTGTAAATTCTTTTGTTTTTAGAAATAAATCACACGAAGATATTGTTAGATCATTAAAAGAAATGACAAAATTAGTAAGCAGTTCTCAAATATTAATGATTCCTGGAGGGTTTAGTGCTGGGGATGAACCAGATGGATCTGGTAAATTTATTGCTACAGTGTTTAGAAATCCATATTTAAAAGATGCTGTTATGGAGTTGTTAAAAAATAGAGATGGCCTTGCATTGGGTATATGCAATGGGTTCCAAGCATTGATTAAATTAGGATTATTGCCTTATGGTGAAATAAAAGAAATCAAAGAGGATTCACCAACATTAACTTTCAATACAATTGGACGTCATGTCTCATGTATGCCAATAACAAAAGTAGTTTCTAATTTATCTCCATGGTTTAACAAGTTAAAAGTAGGTGACTGCTATAGAGTGCCCATGTCACATGGTGAAGGAAGATTCGTTGCTAATGAGGAGGTAGTAGATCAACTAATAAGTAGTGGGCAAATAGCTACTCAATATGTTGATTTTGATGGAAAAGCAACTTATAATGGACAGTTTAATCCCAATGGTTCAATTTATGCAGTAGAAGGTATAACAAGTCCTGATGGAAGAGTACTTGGGAAAATGGGGCATTCAGAGAGAATAACTGATAATACGTATATTAATATACCAGAAATCAAGAAGCAAAATATATTTGAATCAGGCGTAGAATATTTCGGATAAAACCGAACTATTATTGAAAAAATAAGAAAAAAGTACGATATATTTATTGAACATTTATTAATGATTTGATAATATATAGAAAAAGAGATATAAGAGGTGAAAAAATGCCAAAAGTTGCAATAGTAATGGGTAGTGATTCAGATTTTGGAGTAGTAAAGGAAGCAGTTGATATATTAAATAAATTCAAAGTTGATGTGGAAGTTCGTGTTATTTCAGCTCATAGAACCCCAGAATTAGCTTTTGAATATGCAAGAAATGCAGAGAAAAATGGAATTGAATTAATTATAGGTGCTGCTGGCAAAGCTGCGCATTTGCCAGGGGTTATAGCTGGGATGACTTCCCTTCCTGTAATCGGACTTCCAATAAAATCTTCGACGTTAGATGGATTAGATTCTTTGCTATCTATAGTGCAGATGCCACCAGGAGTGCCAGTGGCAACGGTTGCCGTAAACGGTAGTCTGAATGCTGGATTACTAGCGGTGCAAATGCTTTCGATAAAATATACGGATTTAAGAAAAGCATATAATAATTACAAAAAAGAAATGGTAATAAAAGTTAATCAAAAGGACAAAAAAATTCAGTCAATGTTGATAGAATAACTGAAAAGTCTCTTATAGTAATGATGTGTATCTGAGTTGGGATACACACCATTACTTAAAAATTAGGAGACTTATTATAATTTATAGTATAAAAGGAGGATTTATCATATGAAAAAATACGATATGCTTTATGAGGGGAAAGCTAAAAAAGTGTATAAAACTGATAATGATCATCAATATATCGTTGAATATAAAGATGATGCTACAGCTTTTAATGGGCAGAAGAAAGGAGCTATTTTAGGTAAAGGTGTAATAAATAATAAAATTAGCAGTATTGTTTTTAGTATAGTACAGGACAAAGGTATTCCTACTCATTTTGAGAAGTATATATCTGAAAGAGAACAACTAGTTAAAGCAGTAGAAATTGTGCCAATAGAGGTTATAATAAGAAATGTAGCGGCAGGTTCTATATGCAAGAGGTTAGGTTTAACTGAAGGTTTGGAATTTGCTGAGCCTATCTATGAATTATGCTATAAAAACGATGATTTTGGGGATCCAATTATCAATGAAGACCATGTTAAAGCAATGAAATTAGCAAACGAAGAAGAGTTAAAAATTATAAAAGAGTATTCTTTTAAAGTAAATGATATCTTAAAAGAATTTTTTATTGAAAGAGGGCTAAAGTTAGTAGATTTTAAATTAGAGTTTGGTAGATACGAAAATACTATAGTATTAGCTGATGAGATATCACCTGACACTTGTAGGCTTTGGGATATTAAAACAAATGAAAAGCTAGATAAAGATAGATTCAGAAAAGACTTAGGTAAAGTGGAAGAAGCATATAAAGAAGTTTTACAAAGACTTGAGTGATGATGGAGGAGCAAATGAGGTATTTAGATGACGACAAATTAAAAGAAGAATGCGGAGTAGTTGGGGTATATAGAAATGAAAGCTCTAAAGATTGTTCACAGTTTTTATATTATTGTTTATATGCATTACAACATAGAGGACAAGAGAGTGCAGGAATCGCTACAAATGATAATGGTAAAATAAATAAATACAAAAATATGGGATTAGTAACAGAAGTTTTTAAAGGCGATAAAATATTAGATGAACTTTCAGGAAATATTGGAATAGGTCATGTAAGATATTCTACATCAGGAGACAGCGATATAAAAAATGCACAACCATTAGTAGTCAATTATAAATCAAGTCAAATTGCTTTAGCTCATAATGGGAATTTAATAAATGCAAAAGCGTTACGAGAGATGCTAGAAGATAGTGGGGTAGTATTTCAGACGGATATAGATACTGAAGTTATTGTAAACTTACTCGCGAGAAGTTTAAAACATGGATTAGTGGATGCAATAAAAAGAGTAGTTGAGATAATTAAAGGGGCATATGCTCTGGTTATAACTACAGAAGATAAATTGATCGGTTTAAGAGATCCCCACGGATTAAGACCCCTTTGTTTAGGGAAAACAAATACTAGTTATATATTGGCTTCTGAAAGCTGTGCCTTAGAAGCAATTGGAGCAAAGTATGTAAGAGATATAGAGCCTGGAGAAATAGTTGTTATAGACAAAGAAGGTGTTAAGACATTTACACAAAATTATTGGGTAAAGAAAAAATTATGTGTTTTTGAATTAATTTATTTTGCCAGACCAGATTCTGTTATTGATGGGATAAGTGTTTATCTATCAAGGCAAAATGCTGGAGTTATATTAGCGAAGGAGAGTCCAGTTGAAGCTGATATTGTAATAGGAGTACCTGATTCTGGGATTCCTGCAGCTATTGGTTATTCTCAAGAATCAAAAATACCTTATGGAATGGGTTTAATAAAAAATAAGTACACAGGAAGAACATTTATTCAACCAAATCAGAAATTAAGGGAAGAAGGAGTAAGAATAAAATTAAATGCGCTAAAGGAAACGGTTAATAATAAAAGAGTGGTAATAGTCGATGACTCTATCGTTAGAGGAACTACATCTAAAAGATTAGTAGAAATGTTAAGAGAATCGGGAGCTACTGAGGTGCATTTTAGAGTAAGTAGTCCGCCAGTGGCTCATACTTGTCATTTTGGAATAGATACACCATATAGACAGCATTTAATAGGGGCGAAACATAGTTTAGAAGAGATTAGAGAAATGATTGGTGCGGATACGTTAGCATACATTTCTATAGATGGATTAATAGAATCTGTAGGTGGAGGAAATACGTTTTGCAAAGCATGTTTTGATGGAGATTATCCTATGGAAGTACCTGTTTTAGATGAATGCTAAAGTGATAAAAAAATTATAAAGAATAAAATGATAGGAGTAAACGTATGGAAAAATTTACTTACAAAGATGCGGGAGTAGATATAAATGCAGGATATGAGTCTGTAAAGAGAATAAAAAAACACGTGAAAAATACGTTTAATAAGAATGTGATTTCTGAGTTAGGTGGTTTTGGAGGAATGTTTCAACTACCCACAGGATATGAGAGTCCCGTATTAATATCAGGAACAGACGGAGTGGGAACTAAATTAATGATTGCACAGAGTATGGACAAACATGATACAATCGGGATAGATTGTGTAGCAATGTGTGTAAATGATATAGTTTGTCAAGGTGCTAAACCATTATTTTTCCTAGATTATATAGCTTGTGGCAAAAACAAGCCAGAGAAGATTGAAGAAATAGTAAAAGGTGTATCAGAAGGATGTGTCCAAAGCGGAGCAGCATTGATAGGTGGAGAGACGGCAGAAATGCCAGATATGTACAAAGAGGATGATTATGATATCGCAGGATTTGCTGTTGGTGTAGTAGATAAGAATAAAATAATCACAGGGAAAGATATTAGCAAAGGAGATGTGCTGATCGGGGTCCCGTCTAGTGGTATCCATAGTAATGGTTTTTCTTTAGTAAGAAAACTTTTTTTTGAAAAAAATAATTACAAGATAGATCAATATATAGAAGAGTTTGGGAGCACTTTAGGTGAAACCCTTTTAACTCCAACAAAAATATATTATGATTGTGTAAATAAAGTAATAGAGGAATTTAACATAAAAGGGATTAGTCATATTACTGGTGGAGGATTTTATGAAAATATTCCAAGAATGATACCAGAGGGGTTAAGTGCTAAAGTTTATAAAAAAAATATAATTTCATTGCCTATTTTTGAATATTTAAAAAAATTAGGAAATTTAAATGATGATGAAATGTACTCTACTTTTAATATGGGTATTGGGTTGGTTATAGCAATTTCTTCAAAAGATATTGACTCAGTAATAGAAACAATTAAAAATGAAAATCCTGTAATAATAGGAGAGGTAGTTGAAGGCAAAGAAGGTGTTATATTGTGCCCTTGAAAAAAATTGCAGTATTTATATCAGGGAATGGATCAAATTTACAAGTGTTGATAGATGAAATTCATAAAAAATATGGAATAATTAATGTTGTTATTTCTAATACAGCGGATGCTTATGGATTAAAAAGAGCACAAGATAATAATATAAAAAATTTTGTTTTGGATACTAAACAAGATGACTACGATAAAGATGTACTGAAATTATTAGAGGAAAACTCTATAGAATTAATAGTATTGGCGGGGTATTTAAAAATACTTTCAACAAAGATTATTGAAAAGTATGCAAATAGGATTGTGAATATTCATCCTTCATTAATTCCGTCTTTTTGTGGAGACGGTTTTTATGGTATTAAAGTGCATAAAAAAGTTATTGAGTATGGTGTTAAGGTCACGGGAGCAACAGTTCATTTTGTTGACGAAGGAACAGATACAGGACCTATTATTATGCAAGATATTGCTGAAGTTTGTTATGAAGATAACCCAGAAAGCTTGCAGAAAAAGGTTTTGCAGGTAGAACACGATTTATTGTATAAATGTATAAAAAAAATATGTGAAGATAAAATTATTGTTAAAAATAGAAAAGTGAAAATATTGTCTTAAAAATAAAGGAGGTAATTATGAGAGCTTTGATAAGTGTATCTGACAAAGAAGGCATTGTAACTTTTTCAAAAAAACTATCTGAAATGAATGTAGAAATAATATCAACTGGTGGAACTGCAAAGCTATTAGAAGAAAACAATATTAAAGTTATAAAAATAAGTGATGTAACTGGATTTCCTGAATGTCTTGGAGGAAGAGTAAAAACTTTGCATCCTAGTATTCATGGAGGGATTCTAGCCATCCGGGATGATGAAGATCATAAAAAACAAATTAAACAATTAAATATTACTCCCATAGATTTAGTAGTAGTAAATCTTTATCCTTTTAAGAAAACTATAGAAAAAAAAGATGTTACTCTAGAAGAAGCTATAGAAAACATAGATATAGGTGGACCTACAATGCTACGTTCTGCGGCAAAAAATTATAGAGATGTAACAGTAATTACTGATCCAACAGATTATGATGTAATACTTAAAGAACTTGAAGATAAAGGAAATATTTCTACAGAAAAAAAATATGATTTAGCACTTAAAGTATTTGAACACACTGCGCAATATGATTCTATGATTGCCAATTACCTAAGAAAAAATACTAATTCAAAAAAATATTCTAATAATCTTACTGTAACTTTCGAGAAGACTCAAGATTTAAGATATGGAGAAAATCCTCATCAAACCGCTGCTTTTTATAGAGAAAATGAGAAAAGTGTTGGAACTTTAGTAAATGCTATTCAACTACATGGAAAAGAACTATCTTATAACAATATTAATGATACAAATGGTGCTTTGGAGATTTTAAAAGAGTATAAAGGTGAACCAACTGTAGTTGCAGTTAAACATGCAAATCCTTGCGGAATTGGAAGTGCTGATGTCTTATATGATGCATATTTAAAAGCATATGAAGGAGACCCCGTTTCGGTTTATGGAGGAATTTTAGCAATTAATAGGGAAGTAGATGCAGTGACAGCTAAAAAAATTAGCGAGATATTTATTGAAGTAATATTAGCCCCTTCATATTCACAAGAAGCGTTACAAATACTAAAAAACAAAAAAAATATTAGGATATTAGAGCTATCTGATATCGAGAAACAGGGATATGGTTTAGAATATAAAAAAGTACTAGGTGGATTGTTAGTACAAGATAGAGATGAAAAGTTATTAGATGATGAAATGAAATGTGTGACACAAAAGAAACCTTCTGAAAAAGAAATGGAAGATTTATTATTTGCATGGAAAGCAGTAAAAAACACTAAATCAAATGGAATAAGTATAGCAAAAGATAAAATGCTAATTGCAAATGGACCTGGACAAGTAAGTAGAATATGGGCGTTGGAAAATGCTGTTAAACAAGGCGAAGAACGAATAAAAGGCTCAGTTATGGCTTCGGATGCATTTTTTCCATTCGAAGATTGTGTTCAAACGGCAGTACAAGCGGGAATAACTGCAATTATTCAACCTGGGGGTTCAATTAGAGATGATGAATCAATAAAATTATGTGATAAATATGATATAGCTATGATATTTACTGGTATAAGACATTTTAAACATTGAGTTGAGGAGGAAATAAATTGAATATTTTAGTTGTTGGCTCTGGAGGTAGAGAACATGCTTTAGCATGGAAGATATCTCAAAGTCCAAAAGTTAAAAAAATATATTGTGCTCCTGGAAATGCAGGGATTTCTAATTTGGCTGAGTGTGTAGATATTTCTGTAGATGATATAGAAGGATTAGTGCAATTTGCAAAGAAACAAGCAATAGATTTAACTATTGTTGGACCAGAATTGCCTTTAGTTTTAGGTATTACAAATAAGTTTGTAGAGAATAACTTAAAAGTATTTGGCCCGGATAAGATATGTGCTCAATTTGAAGGTAGTAAAGCATATACTAAAAAATTTCTTGAAAAAAATAATATCCCCACGGCTAGATATAATGAATATACTAATTTAGAACAAGCAATTAATGAAGTAGAAACATTTGGATTCCCAGTGGTAATAAAAGCTGATGGATTAGCAGCAGGTAAAGGAGTAATAATTGCAGAAAATATTGAGGTTGCAACAAAAACGTTAAAAGAAATTATGGAAGCATTTGTTTTTGGTGATGCTGGGAAAAAAGTTATTATTGAAGAATTCTTAACAGGTATAGAAGCATCGGTATTATGTTTTGTAGATGGAAAGACTATTATGCCAATGGAAAGTGCTCAAGATTATAAAAGAATTTATGACGGAGATAAAGGGAATAATACCGGAGGAATGGGAACTTATTCTCCAAATAAAATTTTTGATGAAGAGATAAATAAAACAATTCGAGCGCAGATATTAGATCCTATAATTAATGGATTTATAGAGGAAGGTTTGGATTATAAAGGAGTCTTATTCATCGGTTTAATGATAGAGAATAATAATCCGAAAGTCCTAGAGTTCAATGTTAGATTTGGAGATCCAGAGACACAATCTGTTTTAATGAGAATGGATTCAGATATTATTGATGTGTTTGAAAGTGTAATTAATGGTTCCTTGTCAGAACAAAATGTTATTTGGAGTAAAAAAACAGCAGTATGTGTTGTGTTGGCATCAGGAGGATATCCAGAAGCTTATAAAACAGGTAAGATTATAACAGGAATAGACGAAGTAAAAGATAGTGAAGTATTTCATGCTGGAACAAAAGAGTATAATGGAAGTACATTAACAGCAGGTGGTAGAGTTTTAGGGGTAACTGCTATTGGAGATTCCATTGAAGAAGCAAGAAATAAAGTATATGAAGATATTAATAAAATATATTTTGAAGGAATGCAGTATAGGAAAGACATTTCGTATTAGTTCGAAATGTTTTTCCTGACAATATATAAATTGATTTCTAAATAGGGGAAATATTTTAGTATATTTTCCCTATTGTTATTTAATCGTATTTCAAAGTGTAGGTGTGGGCCAGTACTGTTGCCAGAGCTACCCATAAAACCTATATTTTCGCCTTTTGCAACCCATTGTCCTTCAGTAACATTGAATTGGCAAAGGTGAGCATAAACTGTGGAATAATTATTATTATGATCAATAAAAATACATTTACCATATCCATCCTTATCGTTACAAAAAATAACTTTGCCTTCCATTGCTGCATAAATGGGAGTTTTTTTTATATTACTAATATCTACAGCACCATTATTTTCGTGACTGCCTGGCTTACATATTGCTGTTATTAATCCTTCGGTAGGAAAATAAAAAGAATTTTCACTTTTTATTTCATATTCCTTATATTTATTAATATTAATATTTGATGTTTTTTCATATAAAAAACTTGATAATGCAAACAGTAATAGAAGAAAAACAAGTTTTTTAGTTAAAAATTTATTATTTTTTCTCATAATAAATATTTATGAAAAAAAATAATAAATAGTCAATATATTTGTAATTAATTAATATTAGATTAATATTAATTAATTAATAATAGTTTATAAGGAGATAAAAATGAAATATAAATACAAATATTTGCCGTTCATATTTATTTTTATAGTGAGTATTATAGTAATTTTACTAGCAAATAATTATTTTCCAGAAGTAATAAAAAGTAATACAACAGAAGAAGCAAAATTAGAAAGTATAGATAATAGTCAAAAAGATTGGTATTTTAAAAGTAATAACAATGAGAGACCAATATTTCCGGATTATGTTAAAGATTACATTGAAAATTACAGCATTTATGTAATGGGAAAAGAAGAGAAAGTACTATATATGACATTTAATTGTGGATATGAGTATAATAATTATACGTTAGATGTGCTTGAGATATTAAAGCAACAGGAAATTAAAGCTGCTTTTTTTGTAACAGGAGGTTATGTGAAGAATAACCCAGAAATAGTTAAGAAAATGATTAATGAAGGGCATATTGTGGGCAATCATGGTTACACACATGCAACATTAACTAATTTATCAAATGATGAGTTAATAAAAGAATTTGAAGATTTGAGAGTAGAATTTAAAAATATTACTGGTGAAGAAATGAGTAAGTATGTAAGACCGGCTTCAGGGATTTATAGTGAAAATATTCTAAATATTAGTAGTCAATTAGGATATAAAACTGTTTTTTGGTCGTTGGCATATAAAGATTGGGATACATCTGATCAACCAGGCAAGAGTAAGGCATACTCGCAACTAATAAACCATGTGCATAATGGGTGTATTGTTATGTTGCATACTGTTTCCAAAAGTAATAAAGAAGCTTTAAAGGAAGCTATTATTAAACTTAAGGAAGAAGGATATATTTTTAAATCTTTAGATGAATTTATTTAAAGAGAAGTTTTTACAACTATTTCTGTAAATAAACAAGTAATAAACGCATATTGTTACTCATATATATATTATATATTTATGGAGGTGTATCATGGAAGATAGTAAGGTTCGAACAAGTGGAAAGGTAGAATTGTTATCGCGTGAAGAATTGAGATTAACAGGAGTTAAAGATGTGCATAGTTTTAACGAAGAAGCTGTTATTTTAGAAACAGAGCTTGGATTATTGACCATAGGCGGAGCAGATTTACATATAGTAAAATTAAATTTAGAAATGGGTGAATTAGACGTAAAAGGTTTGATAAATTCTTTTGTTTATAATGATGAAACAAGTTTTTTATCTAAAGGAGAAGGGATTCTTAGCAAACTCTTTAAATAGTATTTAGGGGGATTTTATGTACGAAAACATTTATTTGCAGATATATGTTTTCCTTTATACTCTTTATGGGGGTATAATAATTGGTATTGTTTATGATTTGATTGATGTAATTATTAATGGTAATTATATTAAGAAGAGATCTATTTCTGACTTGTTGTTTTGGGGTATTGCTTTTAGCATTATGGTAGTAATATTGTTTAATGTGAATAATATTACATTTAGAAGTTATACGCTAATAGGATTTACGCTAGGCTGGTTTATATACTTTTTATCATTGAGTAAATTTTTGAGAATAATATTTATCAAAACAAAAATAATTATAGATTTTATAACGAAAAAAATAATAATAGCTCTAAGGTTTATATACTCTCCTTTAAATAAAATAGTAAAAAAACAAAAAACAAAAATGAATTCTTTGAATAAAATCAAAAATAAAGTATTAGAAGATTTCAATAAATATAAAAGATACCTCTTTAAGCATTGATATCTCTTGTATTTTTTGAATATTTATGGAATAATATATATAATACATATAAAGGGGAAAATAGGAAGGTGCGCAGAAAAAATAAGAAAAAAGTCAAAAAGGGTACATTGTTAATTCTAGTAGCCATATTAGGATATTTCCTTTATAATTATATATCAGTTGAGATACAATATTATAATCTTGTAAAGCAAAAGCAGAATCTTGAAATTGAATTAGTTCAAGAACAGAATAATGGAGAACAATTAGATGATGAATTAGAGCAAATAGATTCTGATAAATATATTGAGATATTAGCTAGAAAATATTTCGGACTAGTTTACCCCCAAGAAAAAGTAATAATTGAAGTTGAATCCGATAAAAAGTAGTGTATAATGTTATTACATATAAAACAAGGAGGATTTTTTTAAATGCCATTTGAGGTAAATCAAATAGTTGAAGGTGTAGTTAAAAGCATAACAAAATTTGGAGCATTCGTCGATATAGGAGGCAAAGTAGGTTTAGTTCACATTTCAGAAATTGCAGATGGATATGTAAAAGAAGTTTCTGATTATTTGAAAGAGAGCGATAATGTAAAAGTAAAAATTATTTCTATAACTCAAGAAAAAATTGGACTATCAATTAGACAAGCAAAACCAAAAAAAGTTGAGAATAAACCAAAACCAAAACCAAAATACAATAATTTTAAAAAAAGCAACTTAAATGTCAATACGTTTGAAGATCAAGTATCTCAATTTTTAAAGGATAGTGAAGAGAGACAACAAGCTTTGAAAAAAACTTCTAAAAAGGCTAAAAATAGGTGTTTTAATAGATGATACGCATCCATATGGATGCTTTTTATTTGGGAGGAATTATGAAAAGATACGCTGTAATAGATATTGGAACGAATTCTAGTAGATTATTAATTGCAGATGCTGAGAATAATAAAATAATAAAAAAACAGAAATACTTAATGTCTACGAGAATGGGACAAGGAGTAGATAAAAATAGAATAATTAACAATGATGCTATAAATAGGAATATTGAAGCGTTAGTAGAAATTAAAAAAATTAGCGAAAAACAAAGTGTTGAAGAATATATAGTCTTTGGAACAAGTGCTTTAAGAGACGCAAAAAATGGATATGAATTTGCTTCGTTATTAAAAAAAACTTTAGGTTTATCAATTGATATTATCGATGGTCAAATGGAAGCAGAATATGCATTTTTAGGAGTTGGTGCTCAGTATAATGAAGAGAATATTATTATTATGGATATAGGCGGTGGAAGTACAGAAATAGTATTAGGGCATAAAGGGAAAATGATGGAAACTAATAGCATAAATGTAGGCTCAGTTAGGATGACAGAAAAATTTATTACAAGTGATCCTCCGAAAAATGAAGAGCTTAAATGTATTGAAGATTATTTAGAAGACGAACTTCAAGGAATAAGTAATCATTCAACTAATGATATAAAACTAATTGCTATTGGAGGAACGGCAACTACTATTTCATCTATTAATCTTAATTTAGATAAATACTTACCACATAAAATTCATGATAGTAAAGTTACTATTAACGAATTAAATAATATAATAAATGATTTAATATCAAAGAATAATGAAGAGCGAAAAAAAATTATTGGCTTGAATCCTCAAAGATCTGATGTTATTATTGCAGGAACGATTATTGCAAAAAAGATAATGAATTTTCTTGATAAAAAGTGTTTTTATGTAAGTGATAATGATAATTTAGAAGGAGCATTATTTTATCATATGAAAAATAAAAAAAGGTATTGACGAAATATGTTTGATGTATTATAATGGGTTTTGTCTCTTAAGACAAAGCCGGAGTGGCGGAACTGGCAGACGCACAGGACTTAAAATCCTGCGATCCAAAAAGATCGTATCGGTTCGATTCCGATCTCCGGCACCAACGACGCGGGGTGGAGCAGTTTGGTAGCTCGTCGGGCTCATAACCCGGAGGTCGCAGGTTCAAATCCTGCCCCCGCAACCAAATATGGCGGCGTAGCTCAGTTGGCTAGAGCATACGGTTCATACCCGTAGTGTCAGCGGTTCAAATCCGTTCGCCGCTACCATTTTTGGCCCCTTGGTCAAGCGGTTAAGACACCGCCCTTTCACGGCGGTAACAGGGGTTCGAGTCCCCTAGGGGTCACCATTTTAGACATAAGACGTTAGACCTTAGACATAAGCACTGGGGAAAGACGTTGGAGTAAATACAAGATGAGCACTAGTAATTAGTTTTAAGACATCAGTCCTTACACGTAAGTGCTAGGGATGGATGTAGAAGGTGCAAAAGAAATGCAAATAAGTTAATGTCTAAGGTCTACAGACTAAGGACAAATCATGGTCGCATAGCTCAGCTGGGAGAGCACCTGCCTTACAAGCAGGGGGTCATAGGTTCGAGCCCTATTGCGACCACCATTTTTTTTAAGACTATATATTGGTATGTATTAAATTCTTTTAAATACTGCAAGTAATATTTCTAACTCATATGAATAATAAGACTTCGTAGAGAAACTCAAATATATAAGTGATTATTTTTCTGTTAAAATTTCTTTTTAACTATTTTTTATTAGATTTATCTATAAAATTTGAAATTTTTGAATTAGTAATAATAATTGACAAATATTTCATACTTTTTTTGCTATAATTCTTTAAAACTATCTGGAGGAGGTTAGGTATGGCCTCTAATTACAGTACTATTGTTCGAGAAAAAAAAGATAAAAGTAATGTAGATAATGAAATAAACAGCAAAATAATAAATATGAAAGATATTTTTATATTGGTTTGTGGCGTTATACTTAGTAGAGGAAGTTTTACATACTATTTGATGCCATTTAGCTATGCATTTTTTGGTTATATTATTATCTATGATAAGAAGAAATGGTGGTTAGGAGTATCATTATTACTAGGTATAATGAGTACTGGAAAGTACGGTTTATTAATTGAAAATATAATTATATATATGACAATGTATATTTCATATATTAAATTAGAAATGTATGTTAATAGAAAATGGAAAGTTGCCATATTAATAAGTTCAAATGTAATTATAATAGGACTTATATTTAATTTATTTGGAGACAGATATTTATTTGATTTTATTTTAGTTCTGTTACAAGGGATATTATCTTTTGTTTTATATTTCATTTATACTACTTCTATTAATTTGCTAATTGATAGAAGTAGAAAAGTGTATTCAAATCAAGAGATAATCTCTTTGGGGATTTATGTTTCAATTCTAATTTTAGGAATAAATGATTTGTTAGTTTATAATTTTTCTATATCTACTATATTATCAGTATTTCTCATTTTACTTTTTAGTTTTAAGGTAGGAGTAAGTATATCGGCACCATTAGGAATAATATTAGGTTTAATCCAAAATTTAAGTGTTAATTCAAATCCAATTATGATTGCAGTGTATGGTTTATGTGGCATAGTAGCTGCTTTGTTTAGAGAAGGCGGCAGAATTTTCGTTATTATAGGTTTTGTAATAAGCAATGCTATGATGGCTTTTTATATAAATGGTTCTACACAAGTTTTTATTCATGTAGAAGAAATACTAATTGCATCTTCGATATTTTTATTAATACCTAAATCTGTGTGGGGGAAAGTTAATTTTTTTAATTATGACAATATAAATGAAGATTATCAAATGTTTTGTATAGAAAGAATAAACGAAAATATTAAAAGTAAATTGAATCAATATATATCTTTATTGAAAGAAATGGGAACTAGTTTTTCCAGTGATCAAGAAAGTGAATTAATGGAAGAGTGTTATTATAGGAGTTTCGAGAAATTAATAAATAATATTTGTAGCAAATGTTATTTAAATACAAGATGTTGGAAAACTGATATTAATAATACATATGATATGTTGGTGAAGACTTTAAATATTTTGGAAAAAAATGATGAGGATAAATGCTATGAATTTAAAAATAAATGTATTTGTGATCAAGCAGTTCTAGATATGTTGAAAAGCGAAGTGATAAATATAAAAAAAGAAAGGAAGTATTATAATAAAATTCATGAAAATAACATACTAATATCTGAACAACTGAAACATACAGGAAAATTATTAAGTGATTTAAAGGAAAATTTAAATGATGGTTGGTCAATAAGATCTGAAGAAGAAAAAGATATTATTATTGAAATGGATAGGAATAATGTCAATATTGATAAACTATTCGTTATACAAGAAAAGAATGGAAGATATAAAATAACAATAACTATAAGTAGGTGTTACGATGACAATATTTTTAATGAAAAAGTTCCCAGTATTCTATCAGGGGTGCTAAATAGTAAAATTACTTTAGACCATAAAATATGTTCATATGATAGCAAAACAAGAAATGTTTGTAAGATGGTATATAAGGAATTGTCACCATTCAAGATTACAACCGGATTGGTGAGATATGCGAGCAAAGATGGGGAGCAATGTGGAGATATTTTTTCAGAGAAGATATTAGACAATGGAAATAGGATATTGGCTTTATGTGATGGCATGGGTATAGGAGATAACGCTTTAGTTGAAAGTAATACAACGATTAATCTTTTAGAAAAATTTATGGAAGCTGAGATAGATAAGACGATTATGGTGAAAACAATAAATTCAATACTTATGTTAAGAAATGATAAAGAAGTGTTTTCTACTTTGGATTATGTAATATTCGATCAATTTACAGGTGAAGCAGAATTCAATAAAATAGGTGCTGCTATAACATTGATTATTAAAAATAATCAAGTGAAGTTGATAAGAGGACAATCTTTACCTGTGGGAATATTAAATGAAATAAACATAGAATCAGTTTCGCTTCAATTGAACAAAGGGGATTTTATTATAATGATGACAGATGGAATATTTGAGTGTTATGACAATCCAGAGAATGTAGAATTATGGATTATTAATGCTATAAATAATATTAGATCAAAAAATCCTCAAAAGATAGCTAAAGAGCTGTTTGAACAATTCCTAGCTATATGTGAAAATCCAAAAGATGATATTACAATATTAGTTGGGAAAGTATGGAAAAAATAATATACACATTATTAAAGAGCTAAAGAAGGAATAATGTGTTGAAATACGAGATATTTAGATTCCATTCAATATAATAGGGGGATAAGTTGAAGAGTTGCAAATGGTGTTGTTGTCGAAAAGGAGCGTGTCAGATTATTGTGCTGAGTGAAATTTATTGAAGTTGAAGAAACTCATTGTTAAGAACATAATCTTTCGACTTCATTTAATATGATATGGTAGAAAGGCTAAAATATCGAAGGCGTAGATTTTATTAAGAGTTAGAGGGATTAACTATTAATTAAGTTGGTGTTTATTCAGTATTTATCAATTCTTATTTTTTTACTATTGGATTATATTTTTTGCAATTTATTTTTTTTGTATTTTCATATGAAATTTATGTATTGATAGAAGTAGATAAATTATATACAATATTAATAAGTGACAAAATTGAAATAGCGGTGAATGCATGTTTGAAAAAGTTTTGAATTTTATAGAAGAAAATAGAATGTTTTCAATTAATGAGAATGTATTGATCGGAGTCTCAGGTGGTCCGGACTCCGTTGCCTTGTTAAATTTTATGTTTGAAATTAAAACAAGGTATAACTTTAATCTTTATGTTGCTCATATAAATCATATGTTGAGAGCAGATGAATCTGATAAGGATGAAGAGTTTGTAGAACAGTTATGTGAAAAATACAGTATAGTTTGTTATTCAAAAAAAATAGATATTAAAAAAGTGTCAAAAGAAAAAAAGATATCTGTAGAAGAAGCAGGAAGAGAAGAACGGTATAATTATTTCAAAGAAATAAAAGAAAAATTAAATATTGATAAAATTGCTTTAGCTCATCATAAAAATGATAATGTAGAGACTATTTTTATGAGGATTATAAGAGGTACAGGGATAAAAGGTTTAAAGGGGATTGATAGTAAAAGAGCTGATGGGGTAGTGAGACCGTTTTTGTGTTTATCAAAAGAAGAAGTCCTTGTTTATTGTGAAATCAATAATTTGCACACTAGATTGGATAAGAGCAATTTGCAGACAAAATATCACAGAAATAAATTAAGAATTGATGTTATACCAAATATGGAAAAACTTAATCCAAATTTTACTAATAATATTAATAATTTGGGGAAGATATCTAAAGAATATTATGATTTTGTGCAAATAGAGTTAAATAAAGTAATAGATGATGTAATTTGTAATGGCAAAATTGAATTAGAAGTATTTAATAATTTGCATAGTGTTTTAAGAAGAGAATTATTAATTAGAATTATTAATAAAATTGATTCATCAGCAAACATCGATTTTCAGCATATACAAATAATTTTAGATAAAGTAAGAGATGATAGTTCTACTACATGGAGCATTGACTTGCCAAGGGGAATAAAAATAGTAAGACAATATAAGTATTTGATATTATTTAAAGAGGATTTTAATTTAATTGATAAAAGATTTAAGTATGAAATATTACCAGATAAGACATATATTTTTACTAAAATTAATATGACGTTATCTACAACGTTGATTTCTGTTGAAAATATTAAAAACTTTAAAAAAGATGAGATAAATCAAAATAAATATGGTTATTTTGATTATGATAAAATAAAAGCCATAAATGGTTTGCTACTTTTAAGAAGCAGAAAAGATGGAGATAGAATAGAACCAATAGGTATATTGGGAACAAAAAAAATAAAAGATATATTTATTGATAAAAAGATACCTGTAAATATTAGATGGAAAATCCCTATTTTATCGATTAATAATGAAATAATTTGGGTATTAGGATATCATAAAAGTAGAAAATTTTCTGTTTCTAAAGCTACACAAAGAGTTTTAATGATTTCTTTTAATAACAATTAGGAGGGGGAAAATGATATCAGACATAAAAGAGGTATTAATAGATGAATTAACTTTGCATAATAGAATAAAGGAGCTAGGTGATGAAATCTCTGGAGATTATAAAGGAAAAAATCCTCTTGTGATTTGCATATTAAAAGGAGCTGTTTTGTTTATGTCCGATCTCGTTAAAAGAATTGAAACATTTATCGAGATGGATTTTATGGCTATTTCAAGTTATGGAAATTCAACAAAGAGTTCCGGTGAGGTAAGGATAATAAAAGATTTAGATAAGAGTGTAGAAGGCAGAGAAGTGCTAATAGTGGAGGATATTGTGGATAGTGGGCTAACATTGTCATATATTAGTAGGTTGCTTAAAGAAAGAAATGCAAAAAGAATAAAAGTCTGTACCTTGCTAGATAAACCTACTAGAAGAATAGCTGATGTAAAGATTGATTATATTGGATTTGAAGCTCCCGATGAATTTGTAGTTGGATATGGATTGGATTTTGCCGAGAAATATAGGAATTTACCGTTTATTGGTGTTTTAGAGGAAGTAATTTATAAAGAATGATATAAAAAATTGTTTTTTGATGTATTATATGTTAGAATTATTTATTGTTTAACTGTTGATTAGAAGGAGTGTGAAGGATTGAACAAATACTTAAGAATGATAAGTTTCTATTTGGTAATATTGATACTTATAGCAGTAGTACTAGCGACTATAAAGCCAGGGCAAAATGTTCCCGAGACAATATCATATTCAGAGTTAATTTCAGGGATAACTAATAATTTTGTTGATAGCATTGAAGTAGATAGTGATGAATATATAGTTTCTGGAACATATAATAATGGTAATGAGTTTCAGGCGGTTGTATTACCAAGTAGTTTTGCAAATTTTTTAAATGAATATCTTAATTCAGGTGGAGAAATAAAGGCGGAGTATAAACAGCCAGAGCAAGCGCCATGGTGGTTTACGATTTTACCTTCCTTGTTTTTAGTTGTGTTAATGGTTGTGTTTTTTCTAATGTTTACGCAACAGTCTGGCAGTGGTGGCGGAAAAGTTATGTCTTTCGGAAAGAGTAAGGCAAGATTACATACGCCTTCAAAAAAAGCAGTTACATTTAATGACGTTGCAGGAGCAGATGAAGAGAAAGAGGAGTTAGAGGAAATTGTTGATTTCTTAAAATCTCCAGCTAGATATTTAGAACTTGGTGCAAGAATACCTAAAGGAGTTTTATTGATTGGACCTCCGGGAACTGGGAAAACTTTGTTAGCAAGGGCAGTAGCAGGAGAAGCAGGAGTACCTTTTTTTAGTATAAGTGGTTCTGATTTTGTAGAAATGTTTGTAGGTGTGGGTGCTTCTAGAGTACGAGATCTATTTGAAACAGCAAAGAAAAATTCGCCGTGTATAATATTTATTGATGAGATAGATGCAGTTGGTAGACAAAGAGGCGCTGGTTTGGGTGGAGGACATGATGAACGTGAACAAACTTTAAATCAGTTATTAGTTGAGATGGATGGCTTTGGTGATAATGAAGGGATAATTATGATAGCTGCTACTAATAGACCTGATATACTTGATCCTGCATTATTAAGACCTGGACGATTTGATAGACAAATACTTGTGGGTATACCAGATGTAAAAGGAAGGGAAGAAATACTTAAGGTTCATGTGAAAGATAAACCATTGGTAGAAACAGTAGATTTAAAAGTTATTGCTAAAGGAACTCCAGGTTTTACTGGAGCAGATTTAGAAAATATTATGAACGAATCTGCACTTTTAGCTGCTAGAAAAAGAAAAGATAAGATTGATATGGTAGAGTTAGAAGAGGCAATTAAGAGAGTTATAGCAGGGCCTGAGAAAAAGAGTAGAATAATTACAGAACATGATAAAAATATTACAGCTGTTCATGAAGCCGGGCATGCCATAGTTATGAAAGTATTGCCAAATTGTGATGAAGTTCATGAAATATCTATTATTCCTAGGGGGATGGCAGCGGGATATACTATATCCTTACCTGAAGATGACAATATGCATGTATCTAGGTCAAAATTATTAGATAATATAGTAGGGTTATTAGGAGGAAGAGCAGCAGAGAAGATAGTTTTAGATGATATTTGTACAGGGGCTACAAATGATATTGAAAGAGCTACTGAATTAGCAAGGAAAATGGTCACTGAGTATGGGATGAGTGATTACCTTGGACCAATGACGTTTGGAAGTAAACACGATGAAGTGTTTATTGGCAAGGATTTATCTAGAGGTAGAAATTATAGTGAAGAAGTGGCAGCAGCAATAGATAAAGAAATTAGAACTATTATTGATGATGCATATAAAAAAGCCATTACGATATTAGAAGAAAACAGACAAAAACTTGATGAAACTACGCAAATATTATTGGAAAAAGAAACAATAAACAGTGAAGAGTTTAGTCAATTATTTAGTAAGTAAAGGTGTAACCATCCTGAATTAATAGGATGGTTATATTATTATATATAGGGGAGATAGCAATGAAATATAAAGGTATAGTTTTCGATTTTGATGGTACTATAATTGATTCTGAAGAAGGTATTGCTAAAGCTTTTCAAGCAGCTTTAAAGAGTAAAGGAATACTTGAGGAACTGGATTTAATAAAAGGTTTGATAGGTCCTCCACTATCAAGAACAATTATTACTAAATATGGGCTTAGTGAAGAAGAAGGTGCTAAGGCTATGGAAGTGCATAGAAATTATTATAGAGATTTTGGAATATATGAAAGTCGTTTGTTCCCTAATGTGGAAAAAATGTTAAAGATTTTTTATGATATGGGGCTAATTTTGATGATAGCTACAAATAAACCTGAATCTTATTCGTTAGAGCAAATGAAATATTATGATATTGAAAAATATTTTGATAGTATAGTTGGGAATAATGAGTCTCAAACTAGAGGAACTAAAGCCGATTTTATAAAAATGGCTATTAATAGTGCGAATATAGATGTCGGTGAAGTAGTTATGGTTGGAGATAGATATATCGATATCGAAGCTGGAAAACAAGTAGGATTAAAAACTGTAGGGGTAACTTATGGTTACGGAAGCAAAGAAGAGATTGAAAATTCAAATCCTACTTATATAATTAAAAATATTATGGAATTAATAGATATAATTAAAGAAGGATAATAAATGATTAGAATTTTCATTGATAGAATTAGTTAAACATACCTCAAAATAATATTGAGTTAGGTAATGACTTTAATATCTTCAACTTATAATATGATTTTTAATATTAAAAAATGAACTTGAAAATGGAGTGTTTTCAAATCTGACTGTAATGAAAGACATGAAAACACTTAAGTTCTTTTTTGCTTCTAGATGAATTTAGGTATTATTTATTAGTAATAAGATAAACTTAAGTAATAAAGATAATATATTGGATTTAGCGGGTTATATATATTAAGTTAAAATATTATTAGAGGAGGCGATATTATGTATTTAAATGATTACATAGGCAAAAAAAATAGAATTGAAAAAATAGTGTTAGATTCTGAGACTGCTTTAGCTTTTGGTAGTGGTAGTATTAAAGTGTTTTCTACACCAAATATGGTTGGATTAATGGAAAAGACAGCATTGATATTAGTAGAGAGTTTGATACCAAAAGAGTATTCAACTGTGGGGACTTCCTTGGATGTTAAACATATAGCAGCTACACCAGTTGGAATGAAAGTATATTCTGAGGCTGAATTAGTTGAAGTTGATAGAAAAAGATTGGTTTTTAAGATTCAGGCATGGGATGAAAATGAAAAAATAGGGGAAGGAATGCATGAACGTTTCATAGTAAAATCAGTGGATTTTATGAATAAAACGTTATCAAAAAAACAAAATGTATAAAACTATATATAAAAATTCAGTATACGAACATGAAAGCAAAGATGAAAAGTATAATTTTGATTTATTGAATACAGACACAATAGGTAAAAGAATTATACGTTATAAAATTGTTGATTCAACTAATACTGTAGCTAAATTATTACTGTTAAGTGAAGAAAAAGAAGGGACCGTAATAATAAGTGACGCTCAAGATAAAGGTAGAGGAAGATTAAATAGAACTTGGATTTCCAAAGAAAACACTGGTATTTGGATGTCTATTATATTAAAACCAGATGACTTGCCAACTGCGGCATATAAATATAATTTTATGACTGCAGTGGTAGTTTGTGATTCGATTAATGAGTTGACTGGAAAAAATACAAAAATAAAATGGCCAAATGATATACTATTTAATGGTAAAAAAATATGTGGTATTTTGTGTGAACTAGTGAGTCTTAAAAATGGGGAATATGCACTCATAATAGGATTAGGAATAAATAGTAAATTAGATACTATGGATATTCCGAAGGGTTTAAAAGATAAGATTACTTGTATTTACGATTTAGATTCCCAAGTGTCAAATAATATTTTATTAATCAAAGTATTAGAAAATTTTGACAAAGCATATTTAGCATATAAAAAAGGACAATATGATATATTTCAATTATGGAAAGAAAATAATTGTACCATAAACAATAATGTTAGAGTGAATTTAGGCAATGGTCAAATAATTGAGGGATTGGTAAAAGATGTGAATGAATATGGACAATTAAGTATCATGTTAGATAATGGTAACATAGAAGTAATTACTACAGGAGATGTGAACCTAATAGGCTAATAAAAATGCTTGTCATATCTAAAAGTAGAGTTTAACACTATTGAATGATTAAAGCTATTTTGATAGAATGAATTTGCATATAAAAGGAGCAAAGAGGAGAGGAATTATGAAAGAAATATTCAATAATAAAACAAGCAAACTTACCTTTATGGGAATTATGTTAGCTATTACAGCTTTGTTTGTAGTAGCAACAGCAATACCTAATTTTGCTGTTAGTGTAGCGGTAATAATGTTTTTGCCTACAATTATAACAGGAATTATTTTAGGACCTGTTCATGGAGCAATTATGGGTTTATTTGCAGGGGTATTTACTATGCTTAGAGCTTTGTTTATGCCGATGTCTCCATTTGATTATTTTTTTATTAATCCATTAGTATCAGTTTTGCCAAGGATTTTTATTGGAGTTATTGCATCTTTTGTGTTTAAATTGTTTGGCAGAAAGTTGAGAGTTAATGCTATATTTAGTTCAAGTATAGCTGGTGGTGCAGGAATTTTAACGAATACATTTTTAGTGATCTTAATGTTATACTTAGTAAATGGTCAAGTTATGGTTGAGGCGTTTGGCATGGGTTTTATAGGTGCATTAATAACTCTTTTTTTATCGAATGGTATAATTGAGTTGCTTTCTGCTATAATAGTTGTTCCGATAATATATGGAGCTTTTAAAAGTTATGCAAAATCGAAATAATAGGAATGTGAGTGTGATTTTAAAGTGTTATTAGTTATCGACGTAGGAAATACTAATATTGAATTAGGAGTATTTAAAAGAGAAGATATAGTTGGTACTTGGAGAATTGTTACAAAAACTGTAAGGACATCTGATGAATATGGAATTATTATTACGAATTTAATAAATAATAAAGATATACAATCAGAAAAAATTGAAGATGTAATAATATCATCGGTAGTACCTAATATTATGTATTCTTTAACTAATAGTATACGAAAGTATTTCAAAATAGAGCCAATTATGGTTGGACCAGGAATTAAAACAGGTATATCTATACATACTGAAAACCCAAAAGAAGTTGGTGCAGATAGAATATGTGATGTAGTTGGAGCATTTCATTTATATGGAGGGCCCGCAATAGTAATAGATTTTGGGACGGCTACTACATATGATTTTGTGACTAGAGATGGGAAGTTTAATGCAGCAGTAACATCACCAGGAATTCAAATTTCTGCAGACGCTCTATGGAGTAAAGCAGCGAAGCTACCAAATATTGAAATTATTAAGCCGGAGAGTATATTGGCGAAAAATACTATTACAAGTATGCAAGCAGGTTTAGTATATGGATATATTGGTCAAGTAGAATATATAGTAAAAAAGATAAAAGAAGAAACAGGATGCTTAGAAGCAAAAGTTATCTCTACAGGAGGATATGCAAAAATAATAGTACCTGAAACTAAGTGTATAGACGTTTTTGATCCAGTTTTATCTTTAAAGGGTATTAAAATTATATATGACAAAAATAAAAAGCAGGGGATAATGTGAAAATTGGAAAAATCCAATTGAAGAATAAATATATATTAGCACCGATGGCGGGTATAACAAACTTGCCATTCAGATTATTGTGTAAAGAACAAGGTTGTAGTTTGGTATATACAGAAATGATAAGTGCTAAAGGATTGTATTATGAAGATAAAAAAACTAAAGAATTAATGAAAACAGTAGAAAAGGAAAAACCTGTTGGTATACAGATTTTTGGAAGTGATCCACATATTATGTCTGAAGTTGTAAAAAAATACATTAACACATCGTTCTTTGATTTAATTGATATTAATTTTGGGTGTCCAGCACCTAAAATAGTGAAAAATGGAGATGGGGCTGCATTACTTAGACGACCGCAATTAATAGGTGAAATTATACATAACGTTGTTAAAGTTTCTGAAAAGCCAATAACAATAAAAATTAGAACTGGATGGGACAATAGTAGTATAAATGCTGTAGAAATAGCGAAAATTTCTCAACAAGCAGGAGCAAATGCCATAACAGTGCATGGACGAACTAGAGAACAATTTTATTCAGGAAATGCAGATTGGAATATAATAAAACAAGTGAAAAATAATGTTGATATTCCTGTAATTGCAAATGGGGATGTAACATGTAGAGAAGACGTAAAAAATATTGAGAATACTACTTATTGTGATGGTGTAATGATAGGAAGAGCCGCAATGGGAAATCCATGGATATTTGATGAAGTAAATACTGACAAAGTATTTGCTGATATAATAATTAGCGATAATGACAAAATTGATATGGCGATTAGACATATGGAAATGATGTTATCAATAAAACCCGAGAAGGTAGTATTAGGTGAAATAAGAAAACATATAAGTTTGTATACAAAAGGATTGCGTAATTCAACTGTGATTAGAAACGCAGTAAATAAAGCAAATAGTTGCAGTGAAATAAGAGAAATTTTAATAAGATATTTAGAAATTTCATAAAATAGAGAAATAATTTAACTATAAAGGAATATATATTATATAAAAAATGAGAGTTGAATATATATGAAAAAATTTGGTTATATTATTAATCCTAGAGACGCAGAATTTTATAGTTTGAATGGAAAAATAAATAAAATAAAATTAAAAATACCTTTCATGAAAGAAGAAGCAATTAAAATATCAGAAATTTATGATAAAAATAATAATTATATTGGAGATATTATTTCCTGTCCACTAATTGAAGATGAAATAATAATTAAAGAAAAGTTACATAAGTATATTGATAAAAACGAATTGGAATTTATCTGTTTAGGCGATGCATTAAAGAATTACAATAATATAAGTATTATTCATAATAATTTAATACCTGGAATAATAGGATTAAAAGTAGTATGTATGATGTATATAGCGAAAGAGATAATTGATAGATCTATTTCGATCTATGAAGCAGAAATTATTATTGCTGTGGATAATTATGACACAATTGTTAACGAATTCATAGAATATATAAGTCAGGAAGTAAATTATATTACTATAATAGGTAACAATATAACATTAAATGAAAATCTTTATGATGAAGTATATACTAAAAACGGATTATCTTTAGGATACTGTCCCATCGACAGATTTGATGGAGATTGGGATGTTCTTATTAATTTTAGCAGAAGTTTAAAATGGCAGTATATTAAAAAGAATAATAAAAATGGTTTAATTATTGATCCGTTTACTTTAATTGAGAATAAAAAAAACTATAGAGCAAAAATTATAGATAATTTAGGACTATATTGTGAAGATGTTGTTTTTTTTAATAAATTGAATATAATAAATAATATATATTCGCCTCAGTTTCTAGAAAGTATAATTAGATGCAATAATAAAATTTTTAATAATGAAGATATGATTAGTTTAATTAAAAATGAAATTAAAGATAGAGAATATCAATTAATATAATAAAAATACTATAACTTATTTGTTGCTTTAAAAACGATACTTTGTTATAATACTGAAAAATTAATTAATTACTAAGCAAATATTTTATTAGAAAAGGGGAAAAAATATGGCGCAAAAAGAGTTTATTTTAACTTATGATGGGTTAAAAAAATTAGAAGATGATTTAGAATATTTAAAAACTATAAAAAGACATGAAATAGCTGAAAGAATCAAAGTGGCAAGGGAATTTGGAGATATAAGTGAGAATGCTGAGTACGATGAAGCTAAAAATGAACAAGCTTTTATGGAAGGCAAAATTGCAGAAATAGAACATAAATTAAAGATTGCAAAAATTATTGATGAAGATGAAATTGGAACAGATACAGTTAATATAGGATCTTCGGTCAAGGTGAGAGATATTGAATTTGATGAAATATGTAATTATGTTCTTGTGGGCTCTGCTGAGGCTGATCCTTTAAAGAATATAATTTCTAATGAATCTCCAGTAGGGGATGCACTGCTTGGTAAAAAAGTTGGAGATATAGTTGATGTTGAAGTCCCTGATGGGAATATCTCTTTTGAGATATTAGAAATAAAGAAACGATAGGGAGTGAATACATTGACACTAGGAACTGATGAGAGTACAAATGAAATATTAAAGATAAGAAAAGAAAAACTAATTGCATTACAAGATAATAACAAAGATCCATTTGCTATAACAAAATATGAAGTAGATAACTATGCGGAAAATATCGAGCAAAATTATGACCAGTTAGCGGAAAGTACTGTTAAAGTAGCTGGAAGAATTATGTCAAAAAGAGGTCAAGGAAAAGTAAGTTTTTATGACTTGCAAGATAGTACTGGTAGAATTCAGTTGTTTTTGAAGAAAGATACATTGGGTGAGGAAGAATATTCGGATGTAAAAACTATGGACATTGGAGATATTGTAGGAGTAAATGGTGAAGTATTTAAAACAAAAATGGGACAAATATCAATTAGAGTAAAAGAAATAAATTTACTATGCAAATCTTTGCAAGTATTGCCTGAAAAATTTCATGGGTTGAAAGATCCGGATTTAAGATATAGGCAAAGATATGTTGACTTAATTGTTAATTCAGAGGTAAAAGAAGTGTTTGTAATTAGATCAAAGATTCAAAAGCACATTAGGGAATTTCTAGATAATAAAGGATTCCTAGAAGTAGAAACACCTGTGCTTTCCACATTAGCTGGAGGAGCAAGTGCTAGACCATTTATTACGCATCATAATACACTAGATATTGAAATGTACATGAGAATTGCCTTAGAACTACCTTTGAAAAGATTAATTGTAGGTGGTTTTGACAAAGTGTATGAAATGAGTAGAGTTTTTAGAAATGAAGGAATGGATGCTACTCATAATCCTGAGTTTACAATGTTAGAAACGTATGAAGCTTATTCTGATTACAAAGACGTTATGAATATGGTAGAGGAATTAATATGTTTTATTGCTACAAAATTAATAGGTAATGATAAGCTATTCTATCAAACTGACGAAATAAACCTTAAACCTCCTTTTAAGAAAGCTAGGATGGTGGATTTAGTATATGAATATACTGATGTGAATTTTGATGAAATTGAGGATATTATAGTAGCGCAAAATAAAGCTAGTGAACTCGGCGTGGAATTTGAAAAGCACCATTCTATAGGTGAGATAATTAATTTGACTTTTGAAAAATATGTAGAAGAAAAATTAGTACAACCTACCTTTGTTACGCATCATCCAGTAGAAATTTCACCACTTGCAAAGAAAGATTATTCAGATGAGAGATATACAGAAAGGTTTGAACTGTTTATAAATGGATCAGAATATGCAAATGCTTTTTCAGAACTAAATGATCCAATTGAACAAAAAGATAGATTTAAGCAACAAGTGGAAAAGAAAAATATGGGTGATGATGAAGCACATCCATACGATGTGGATTTTATCAATGCTTTAGAAATTGGGTTACCTCCTACAGGGGGATTAGGTATAGGTGTTGACAGATTAGTAATGTTATTTACAAATCAGAAAAGTATTAGAGATGTTATACTTTTCCCAACGATGAAACCTGAAAAACGGTGATTGATTATAAGCCTAGATATTAGTAAATATCAGGCTTTTTATTTTTTTTAGATATTAATGTGAATAAAGAAAAGAAACTCGTAAATAATAACACTGAAAATTTTAAAAACAGTTGACAAAAGAAACAAAAACTATTAGAATAGCAAGAGTCGTCACTTAAAGGAAAACAATAAGTGGTAGTAAATT
>JBMNCR010000104.1:0-12380 GCA_049366695.1 Eubacteriaceae bacterium | reverse complement strand
AGCGTGTTTGAGATTGTATTAAAACTTTGCTCTAAACTTTCTTATGTAGTCTATGACAGCTTTATATTAACTTCTTTTCTTTCATCATATGATTTTGCTGTACTACTACACTGTAAAAAAGCAGAAAATCATTTAGACTCTATACTCCTAATTTCATCATATCTTTTTATAGCCTTATTAATATAATCCAACATAGGTGCTTTAATAAAAACTTTTCCTTTCGAACTATCTAAAGATTTATTTAAAAATACTTCGCTAAAATCAAGTAGCTCTTTAAATTCATCAAGATTATTATGTTTTTCATTAAGAACTACTTTATTAGCTTCTTCATATATTCTCAATACCTCTCTAGTCCAAAGTCCAGAAAGAAACTTAGGATACTTAATTCTAAATGTCCCTTCTTTATTACCACGTTCAAAAATTTTTATATATACATTTACAGTTATTTGTTCAAACTCATCAGCCATTTTTTTTATTACAATACCATTATCTTTACAAGTAAGTATTCTCATTAACTTAGGCCAGTTGCCAAATTGCATTTTTTTTATCTCATTAATTTCACTCACAATATTGCTTAAAATTTCAAATATATCTTTATCTTGCTCTATTAAATTTTTATATTGTTTATTAAGCCCATCAATATATCCTATCATCATTTTTTCAAGCACTTCATCTTTAGAACTAAAATGGTGATAAAAGCCACCTTTTGAGCAATACGCAGCATTTACAATATTATTAATCGTCGTCTTTTCAAATCCTTTTGTAGAAAACAAATCATATGCTACATCAAGTATTCTTGTCTTTACATCTTTATTAAATTCCATTTCAAAGTATTAAACTCCTTTTATTGAATATATAGATAGCTGCACTATATATCACTATTGCCATTGCTAATAAAATTAATGATACATTAAGTGTATACGTAGAACTTGATAGAATTTTCTCTACATCAATAAATGTATATAATGAAAAATTCTTTAAAAATTCTAAATCAGATGATGTTGCAGATAACATTTTTATGATTAAAAAAGCCATAGGAACACTTATCCCTATACTTAATGATTTACTAGATTCATTAAAAAAACATGATGCAAGAAAACTAATACCACTTAAAACATAAAAAACAAGCATCGTAATAATATTTATTTGTATATATTTCCAAACTTCTAAATAACCATTATGAATAGCCTTAGATATCAGTATGCCTAAAATCACCTGAATAACAAATAATAAAGTTATACTAGATATTAAAAATATTGCTTGAGTAAAAACTATTTTAAACCGTGTATTAGGTGTTGCTAGTAAATATGACATCGAACCTCTATCAACATGCTTAGCTACTAAATTATTAGCCACCACTATAACATAGATCATTGGAAATGCTATAAATATAAATCCATACAGGTATGATCCAATATGTGATGTAAGATCAGTAGATATTTGATTAAAACCAAAAGCATTTCCAAATCCTTCTGGAAAAAGTTTCATCATATCTGCAATTAAGTTAACATTTTCTGGATCAAACATATATATCATAATTGAAGAATACATAAGAAGAACTAGGCTTATTACAATCATCAAAATTCTATTTGATTTAAAACTTGCTTTAAACAATGTATAATTCATCCTATACACCTTCCTTTCCATAATATTTCATAAATATTTCCTCTAACGACTGATGCTTAACATCAAAACTCTTTATATTACATGTTGAAAGCAACTTAAAAAAATCATCATATCTTCCACTTTGTTCAATAACAATCATTAAACCATCTACTTGATCTACCTGATAACCTGAAGAAATTAGTTTTTCCATATCTTTAGCATCATGTAAAATAATTTCAAATCGCTTTTTATTCATTTCATTTAATGATTTTATATCTTCTGTGGCTACTAAAATACCCTCTCTTATAATTCCTGCTCTATCACAACTTCTTTGAACTTCTTCAAAAATATGAGTAGACATCATTATAGTTTTGCCTTTATTTTTTTCTTCTTCTATAAGCTTTATAAACACATTTTGCATAAATGGATCAAGTCCACTTGTAGGTTCATCAAGTATTAAAATCTGAGGATCATGCATAAATGCTGTGATAATTCCAATCTTTTGTTTCATTCCTTTAGACATTTTTTTTATTTTACTTTTAGTGTCAATATCAAATAACTCAATTAATTCATCTCTTCTAGTAATATTTTTCGTACGTCTCATATGACCCATAAACTCGAGAAATTCTATTCCAGTCATATTTTCAAAGAATGCCATTTCTCCCGGAAGATATCCTATTATCTCCTGAAGTTTAGCGGCATCAGTACGACAATTGAGTCCATTAATAAATGCTTCACCTTTTGAAGCATTTACAAACCCCATAAGATTTCTTATTGCAGTTGTTTTTCCAGCACCATTTGGACCCAGAAATCCAAATACTTCCCCCTCTTTAATTTCGAAGGAAACATCAAAAATTCCTTTGCCACTTTTATAAACTTGGGTTAAGTTCTTTACTTTAATCACATTACTCCTCCTTTCACCAACCGACGGTCGGTCTGTCAAGTTCATTATATTATTATTAGCAACATATTTCAATAACTTTAGATAATTTTATTTAATGCAGTGTGTATATCCGAACGCGAATATGCTTCACTTTCTTAAATTCTTTAATTCAACTTAATAATACTCCAAACTTCTTAATCAATAATGACTCTCTATCCATTGTTTTATCTAGCGTACATAACCACCATATAACTTCATTATCCATAAAATCAAGAGGTTCAAAGTTTAATTTCCCACAGCCATCTAAATTGATACACTTTTTCCCTTACCATTACCAACAAATTAACATAATACATAGAAAAAACTTGTCAATAAAAAAAAGCTCCCAATTTGATAGCAATAAAATTGGGAGCTTTATAATAAATTTACCTTAATAAATTTACTTTAGTAAGTTTATGCTTGAACTTGTTTGTCTTTGGGCTTCATAATAATATATCCTACCGCTGCAACTGCGAAACAAATCATTCCAACAAAGAATGGAAATCTTAGCGAACCAGTTTGTCCTAATATTCCTGCAAGAAAAGCAAAGAAATATGCGGAAACAAAACCACCAACATTCATAGCTGCTACTACCAAACCGGAAGCAACTGCTACTTGTGGACCAGGAACACTAGCTCCTATTGCCATAAATATTGTAGGCATTATAAAACTAAAACCAATACCAGCTGAAGTAGCTGCTGCATACATAAATATTATTGAGTTTCCAAATGCCATACAAACCATACCTAATGATATTAAAAGCAATCCTACTGCTAAAGTATTTTGTTTAAACATTCCAAATATTTTAGCAAATACGAATCCTGCTAACATACCGCCTACAGTAAACATTGTCAAAACCAATGCAGCTGTTGCAGCATTACCCATACCACCTGCTTCAATAACACTAGACATATTTACTAACAATGGGTAGTTCAACATCATTATTACCAACATTGCAGCTGCATATCCATATACAACTCCTGGCATCTTTGGAGCAGCTTCACCACCTTGAGGTACGGGTGGTTTTTCTGGTTCTGGTAAGAAAAGTACTAGGATTAATGTTACAGCACCAATACCATGAACTAAGAATGAATATCCCCACATTGCAGATGCTGCAAGTCCACCTAAAAGTTGAAACAAAATTCCACCAACATTTGCAATAACATTGCTCATCCCCATCATTTGAGCTCTCACTTCACCATCGAAGAAAGCAATAATTAGGGCAGCACCTAAAGGCATTACAAGACCTAATCCAACACCAAAGATCCCTCTAAAAATTAAAATTGTAGTAAAATCCTGAATAAAGTATGGTGCAACTCCACCACCTAGAAATAGAACCATACCAACTACTAGAATCGTCTTGTATTTTACTACACTTCCTGCAAGTCTACCTGATAATAGTGTAGCTGGAACTGATAACAATGTAGGTAATGTAGATACTAATAATAACGTTGTAAATGGAATATCAGGAAAAGCTGCCGCAATACTAGCAATTGCTGGCGTAATTGTACCAATCCCCATTTGAATAAAAAATACAGATAATACCGCTACTTTTAAAAACCCACTTTTTTTCATTTTACACCTCTTTCTAATTTTTTACTTACCATTAAATATCTCCACTTGTTATAGGCAAGCTTTAATATATTTTTAAGTACACAACAAGGGAGTTATTACCACATTTCTTAGTATATATTTAAAAAAGTGTAAATCACATACAAATGATATGTCCTTAATTTCTTGAAACAACAACCTTTAAAATAGGTTAAAGTATTGAATATACTTTTGAATCCCCTTTTATAATTATAACGCGTTTTACAATTTAACTGCGATTAATTTATTATACGACAAATCTCTATTTAAGTCAACATAATTTTGTAATATTTTTTTTGTTATAATATTATAATTTTCCATATTTATACTTAATGTTACAAATTCCATATGGTGCATTTTACCATATAGCTATTATCTTTTAAATCGACGTCATCTAACTCTGTACTGAGAATATTACTGCGAAATCATTGTTATTGCGTCATTTATCCTATTATTTACTAAAACAAAAGCCATATCATTTTACGGTTCTTTAATAAGATGACTTCTTAATAATTTTTAACGCGCTATATTTTAATTGCACTTAATTTAATCACATATTCAAAGCTTTGTCAACATTATTATTGTAATTCCTACTTATTTATAATATTATTATTCAATTTTTACATGCCATTTCATTTAACTAAATAACACTAATAACAATATTTGCTAATATCTTTTGTATATACAGTGGCATCATAAGCAATCATAAAGACAACTTTCCATTTTTTTACATAATTATTAGTTATATCTTAATAAAAGCTATATTATTCTATTAAATCCTCAATACAATATTTTGATATTAAATAATCATATATTTTATATCCCAACACTATTTTTATCATAGTATTTTACAAATCTTTACAAAACCACTTATTATAACAAATAGCTATATAAAATATATATCTCTCTATTATGTAATCTATTATTCTTACATATTAATTTTTTTATGAAATTACCGTATATATTGCAAAATAACGCATATTATTACATAAAAATTATGTTATAATAATAAAGTATATAATTTAAAAAATCTGGAAGTGATATTAATGAAATGCACCATGTGCAATAATGAAGTCCCTGAAGAAGAAATAACAAAATATTATGGTCAGGATCTATGCGAGGATTGTTACATCGCCGTATTACACCGTCCTAAACCTTGCGACCCAATGGCAGTTTCTTCTGCGAAAAAAAATAGACAATCAATGGGACACTCTGGTACAGAAGGACTCACTGCATTACAAAAAAAAATATATAACTACATAAAAGATAATAATAAAGTTGAAAAAAGTGCCATTGCAAATGCTTTAGATATACCTCCATGGGAATTGGAAACACAATTTGCCGTACTAAGACATTGCGAACTTCTCAAGGGAACAAAAGAAAATGGAAAAATTTTTATTACTACTTTTTAAATACTCTTAAGGTGGGCAATATGAATAAATTTAAAGATATTAACAATTCAGAAGAAACTAAAACTGAAAAAGAAGAACTTGCTGATTTGCTGAAATCAATTGCTATTTTCGAAGCCAAAAGTGCCATTGCAAAATTAAAATTACTCAAATATGCAGCTGAAAAAGGCGCTCATTCAATTGGAAAGGCCGTAGATAAGGCTAGTAAGTTTATTGAAAACAAAAATACAAACTCAATTCACAAACACAAATAGTGTATTATATGAAAATCCTCTGTTTTCACAAAGGATTTTATATATTTGCACACATTAACTACTATGCAAACTAATTAGTCCTTCTTCTAAAGTACTTTTAAAAAATATTTGTTTCCCATTATTAGATTCAAAAATAAAATCATGTAGACTTTTACTATTATACTCTTCAAAATTTCCAATGATTGCAATTTTCATATTATAATTTACAAGCTTTTGTAATATTTCGCCAGCTAGCTTCGTTTTTAAATCAAAAAATGATTCATTTAATGATTCTTTATATATAACAATTTTATAAGAATTCATACTGCTTACATTTGCCATTATATCTAATACATCATTCACATTTTTTATTGTTATTTCATCTTTATCAAACAAAGCAACTATAGAATTATTATTTTTATTTATTTTCACAATTTATCTTCCCCTTTAAAAAATCAAGTATATCATCCAATACATCAAATATCACATGACCATTATCTCTAATTATTTTTGTAGAAACATAAAAGATTGTTTCTCCTCACCTCCAACTTCACTCTTTATTATTCTTTATTGTTCCTTGTAATTGCATTATATAAATGTATTTATTACGCGTCAAGCACTTTTATGTGATTTTATATACTTTTATGTAATTTTTATTAATTTAATATAATTAAATGTATCTGATTTATTATTCTGCTTTTTTAGATAATCTGAGAATACAAATTTAATATTTATGCATTATAAGATTATATGAAATTTCAATAAAAAATCTGCAGATTAATATGTTTATTGATATTTGAAACACACTATGTTACCCTTAAATAAAATTGATGTTAGGAGTTACTAAATGATTGAAAATATAACTTTTATCTTTGTATTTATAGAAGGTGTCATTTCCTTTTTTTCTCCTTGTGTCATTCCTCTTATACCTATTTATATAGGTTATTTGGCAGGAAATCCTGAAATATCAAAAGAAAACACTACAATTAAATATCAACGAAAAAATGTTTTACTTCATACTATATTTTTTGTTTTTGGTATTTCTTTTGCTTTTTTTATTTTAGGTATGTCCTTTACTACATTAGGTACTTTTTTTCAAAGTAATAAATTGTTATTTACACGAATAGGTGGAATAATCATTATTATCTTAGGATTATTTCAAATTGGAATATTTGAATTTAAGTTTTTAAAACATGAACTAAAATATAACATAGATTTGAGCAAGGTAAAAATAAACCCTTTCATAGCATTTATTATGGGTTTTACATTTAGCTTTGCCTGGACCCCTTGTGTAGGTCCAGCTCTTTCTTCAGTATTGATTTTAGCTTCAAGTTCTAATAATGCCTATGTTGGCAACCTATTGGTACTTATTTACACTCTTGGATTTGTTATACCTTTTCTTCTAATTGGATTATTCACCACACAAGTATTAAACTTTATAAAAACTAATCAGAAATTACTGAAATATACTGTAAAAACTGGCGGGATACTACTTATCATTATTGGAATAATGACATTTACAGGATGGATGAATGGCATCTCATCATATTTAAATTCCTTTGATCAATCAATTCAATCAGAAAATAATGAATTGGTAGGCCAAGCCGAAGAAACAGACGAAGAAGATACAAGTGAAGATTCTACTGAATCAGAAAAATTCCCAGCAATAGATTTTACTTTGATAGACCAGTATGGGAATGAACATACACTATCCGATTATAAAGGAAAAGTTGTGTTTTTAAACTTCTGGGCTACTTGGTGTCCTCCATGCAAGAAAGAAATGCCGCACATTGAAGAAATTTTTAATCAATACAATAAAAATAATAGTGATGTAATTATTTTAGGTGTTGCCAACCCAAAAACAGATAAATATCCATATAACCAAGATGTTAATAAAGATGAAATTATCCAGTTTTTAAAACAAAATGGTTATTCCTTTCCCACAGTCTTTGATGAAACAGGCAGGATATTTAGCCAATATAATATTACTGCATTCCCCACCACTTTTATGATAGATAAACAAGGTAATATTTCTGGATATGCTCCTGGAATGCTAACAAAAGATATAATGAATAGTATTATACAGCAAACTCTAGATTTATCAGACTAATATTTATTGCTCTAATTATCAAAGTTAGTATATAATTTGTTATACATATACTTCTAAATAATATTCACTGTAATATACTAAAGGAGGCATTATGAATAATAAGGATACAATAAAAATAACAAAAGAAAAAAGAAAAGAAATGATACAGACAATACAAAATTTTTTTTTAAAAGAAAGAGATGAAGAATTAGGAGATTTAGCATCGAGTTTAATTTTAGATTTTTTTATAGAAGAATTAGCAGAAGATTTTTATAATCAAGGTATCTATGATTCTTATCAATATATGAATGATAAAATTGAAGATTTATTATCAATAGTAAAATATTAACAAAATTGCAATAAACTCATATAATATATAGTTTCAAATATTATATGAGCTTACATATTTCAAATAATCCAATACTTCAACTGCATTGCCTCTAAATACAATCTTCTCAATTTTATTTTGAATTTGATACTGATACATGGGATCATAATACTCTTGTAACAACATTCTCACCCAGATGTTATGAGATGAGTATATTCCTTTTTCTATTTGTACTTTAAAAGCCTGACTAAAAGCAACATTCACTTGTTTGTAACGCTCCAGCCCTAGCCTTTTTTTAACTCTATCAATAGAACCTTTTATATTATCATACCAATTTTTTATACCTATTTCTTTTCCATATATTTTAATATAATTAATCTGAGATTGTTCTACATATTCTTTTCTGGTAATTTCAACCCGTTCTTCAAGGGGAACTTCTAATATAACTACTGACCCTCCATTAAAGTGTTCTACCAAAGGCTTTGGTAAAAAGCATCTTCCGACATTTCTACCTTCGTCTTCTAAAATCATAGTGGAAAATCCTTGATGTTTATGTAAAATCATAGCATAAGCTAAATTATTTTCAAAGTTAATTTGACTTGTTTGAGGAGTTACTTGCTGCCCAAAAGAAGAACCCCGATGATTGGCAAGTGCTTCTAAATCGATAGCATTGTCCAATTTTTTTATTAGCACAGTTTTACCTGATCCAGTATATCCACCTAGAATAATTGGAGTACTATTCTGTTTGACTGGATCTAAAGCTTTAATCAAGTAATTTCTAAAAGCCTTATATCCTCCTTCTAACCTTGGGATTAATAAACCCGTGGATTCATATATCCACTGTTGACTTATTTTAGAACGCGACCCGCCTCTAAAACAATATATCAAACTGTTAGGATTTTCATGCAAATAATTGCTCCATGCATTAACTCGAGCTTGTTTAACCTCACCACAAACCAGTTGATGTCCTAAACTCATTGCTTCTTCATTACCTTTTTCTTTATAGCAAATCCCTACTCGATGTCTTTCATCGTTATTCATTAGCGGAAGGTTAATAGCGTTGATAAATGAACCTTTCGAATACTCTATAGGAGCTCTCACATCTATCATTGTTTTTTTTTCGATTACAATTTTATGAAAATCACTATATGTCTCTAACTTCATAATTCACATCCATTATTTAACTTTTATTAATTTTTCATTTTGCTTACAAGTGTAACCAATTGAAGACAAAGAAAGTCCGACTCCCTCGGTTATTTCTAAAAATTTTGGCACACTCTCTTTTTTCACTACAGCCAAAAGCCCACCAGAAGTTTGTGCATCACACAAAATATATTTTTGTTCATGTGTCATTGTTTCAATTTTATGTCCATAACTTTTAAAGTTATTTTTTGTTCCCCCGGGAATACAGTCCATATTTAAGTATTTTTTTGTATTTGGCAACAATGGAACATTAGCATATTCTATAACTGCAGATACTCCACTACCCTCACAAATTTCGCTTAAATGTCCCAATAGTCCAAATCCCGTTACATCCGTTAGAGCTACTACACCATCAAGTTTGGAAATCTTTGCTCCAATGCTATTTAAAACACACATAGTGTCAATGGCAGGATCAATGTGTCCATCTTCTATTTTTTCACGTTTTTGAGCTGTGGTTAAAATCCCAATACCTAATGGTTTAGTTAAAAATAGTTCGCATCCAGGAATAGCCTTATTATTTTGTTTTAAAAGTTTTTTATCTATAATACCAGTGACTGCAAGTCCAAATATCGGCTCAGGCGAATCAATAGAGTGTCCTCCAGCTAAACAAATACCTGCCGCTTCACATACAGATCGTCCCCCTTCAATAACTGAACTGGCAACTTCAGCAGGTAGTACATTTATTGGCCAACCTAAAATTGCAATAGCCATTAGAGGCTTACCACCCATAGCATAGATATCACTTAAAGCATTAGTAGCTGCAATTTTCCCAAAAGTATAAGGATCATCTACAATAGGCATAAAAAAATCTGTAGTACTTAGAATTACAGTACCATTACCTAAATCATAAGCAGCCGCGTCATCTTTACTACTATTTCCTACTAATAAGTTAGGATCACATAGATAATTATTAGATGTTTTTAAAATTTCATCTAGAATAGCAGGAGATATTTTGCACCCACATCCTGCACCATGGCTATATTGAGTTAATTTAATTTTTTCCATAACTTTAACCTCTTTTCTACTTTATTAAAAATATAATTTATATTAAAATTTTCCTGTAATCCTTTATAATTATACGCTTTAATCTCACTCATAACAAGTTGTACAACTCACTAATTCACGTCAATCTTATGAACAGTTACTCATAACTACCTTTTCAATGCTATTTTTTAAAAACAATACCTATAAGTACTAAAATATTTTGAAAAACTTGGTTTTTTAGTTATTTTTCTTTTTTAAATACAACAATAAAATTGTTATTCAGCAAATTCAAACAACCACATACTTAATTTGATAGTTACATTATTTATCCAGTTATGTGTTTTATATCAATAAATAATGCACTAATGAATGTAGCATTTTATTGTTACATTCATTAGTGCATTCGGTTTTCCACTCAGCATTTATAGTTGCTAGCATTTGTGGCTAGCAACAAATATTAACTTTTATTGTTATCCTTCTATGTGATTTAAATCCCCAGAGTTTCTCGGGATAACAATATTTTTTAATATCTTTTATTAGTTTTATAATTACTTTAGTGAATTATTTCTTTTTTTATTTTCTGTATTTCTTCTATACTTAACCCTGTAATATCGGCTATAACATCACTTGATAATCCTTTAATCAATGCTGCTTTAGCTGTTAAAACCTTTCCTTCTTTCACTCCTTCTTTCACTCCTTCTTCTTTTGCACTACTAATCATATTGGCACGCTCGTGCAATGAATCTTCCCTAGCTCTGTATAATGATAATGTCTCAGGGTCACTGCCTAAGTGTTTTAGTTTTGCTTCTGCTCTTTTTATTGCTGTATCCATTTCTATCAACTCCTTTATTTCTTCCTCTGATATTCTCCTATCAAAAAATTTTAACCATCGATGTAATGAATTATTTTCTATATCTTTTCTTTTTAATTGTCTGAATTTCGGCATTTCTATAAAGTGTATTTCTATTAAATCTGTTAACATATAATCTTCTTCTTCATCTTCCCACAGATGATACTTAGTATGAAACCGCTCAATATCTAAGTAATCAAAATCTAATATATTTATAGTAATTACTTTACTTAATTGTATATATTCCTCTCCTTGTTTGATTCCTTCTAAAAATAATTTCCCCCAATAAAACATGGTTCTCTTTTCCATATTTCTTTGATTGCTTAACTGTACTTCTATATTTATTTCACATCCGTCAATTGTCTTTGCACGTACATCTAATCTTCCAGTTTTGTCACTTATCATTTCCTTTGTTAGCTCTTTGTTATTTATTATTTCTATATCATCAACTTGATCCTCTGGATCTAGTACGGAATTTATAAAAGCTATTAAATTTTCTTTACTTTCTTCTTCACCCATTAGTTTTTTAAATATAAAATCATTTAACGGATTCAATCTTTCCATTTGCTTCACTTCCTTTTAGTTCTTTTTTATTATATCATATTTTACTTATTTTTCTAAATATTGTGCAGTAGTTTTTATATTATATACTTCTTTTAGCTAATCACATATGTCCCTTTTTGATATGCCTCTTAATCTATTATATAGAGAACCTTTGAGTTCCTCGGGACAACAATATTCTTTAATATCTTTTATTAGTTTTATAATTATTTTAGTAAATTATTTCTTTTTTATCACTATCCTCGTTGACCCTTTTCAACTTTCCACCTTTTCCAACCCAAAAACGGCGTTCACTCATAGTGAAACGCCGTTTTTGGTTGATTCATTTATTTTAAAAAGTTGGAAAGGCTTATTCTGTTGTTTTTTTCTTTTTACTGAGTACCCATACTAGTATACCTATTCCTAGAAGCACTGCTACAATGATTATAATCATTGTCATGTTACTTTCTGTTTCTTCTACTGGTGTTGTTGTATCTGTTGTTTCTATATTTTCTTCTGTTGTACTTACCCCTGCTACTATGGTATCTGTTAATGTGTAGTCTGAGCAGTGTGTTATAGTAAATTGTGCATATCCATCTTGGATAATTACATTTGCTCCTTCTACTC
>JBMNCR010000103.1:0-1192 GCA_049366695.1 Eubacteriaceae bacterium | reverse complement strand
GACGGTTCTGCTGACAATATAAAAATATCAAGTATCAAATACAGTAATGAGTAATTGGTAATTGGTAATGAGTGAATATGGTTTACAGTTCTTGGTTTTCAATTTTTAGTTAAAGATTTAAGATAGTAAATCGGTTTTTATATTTTTCTTTTCACCCCCACCTTAGTCCTCCCCCCTCAAGGGGGAGGAGATGAAGAGAGCTAATTAAATTCGTATACCGTATAACGTATACCGTATAACGTTTAAAATGCAAATAAGAAATATGAAGGTCGAGATACAGGATATTTAGTTTACCGATTTACCAATTGAAATCGTATAACGTATATCGTGAAAATGCAAGCAAGAGTTATAAAGTACAAGTTGCAAGATGAAAATATCGTTTTCAGTTTACAGTTTGCGGTTTTTAGCCAAAATACAAAAACAATTTAACCAGGGCATAGGTAACACTTTTGATTCAGGACATAGGTTACAGTCACCATTCAATTTTGTAAATAACTATTTTTTTATGTAACTAATGTATCAATTGGCAAATACAAAAGAATATGTTAGAATATATTAGAATATTTAATATTTTTTATTTGGAGAAATAAATGGCAAAAGTAATTACTTTAAGATTATCAGAAGAAGAATACAAAATGATATCTGCAGCTGCTCGGACAGAACGACGTCCCATTTCTAATTTTATTACTGCTAAAGTTATGGAAGAAATTGAGGATTCTTATTATGTTGATCCAATAGAAATGGATCAGATTAAATCAGATAAAAAACTGATTGAGAAAATGAAAACAGGACATCGTAAAGCCTTGGAGAAGAAAGGTAGATTTGTTGATTAAGTTTAAAATATTTGAAACTAATCAGTTTATGAAAGACCTTGAAGGAGATTTTGGAGGTCAGCAGCCACAGATAATAAGGAAACTTCAAAATTATGTATATCCACAAATTAAAGCTAACCCATATTTTGGAAAAAATATTAAAAAATTAGTTAACTACAAACCAGAAACCTGCCGTTATCGAATTGGTATTTATAGATTTTTTTATGAGATTGATGATAAAGAAAAAATTATTTACATGATTGCAGCAGATAGCAGACAAAAGGCTTATTGATTAGCCTCACCAATATATAGTGTAATTTGTAAATATTATACCTTGTATAGTTTAAGGTAAAAGGGTCTGTCGGCCGGCAATTTAAATA
>JBMNCR010000102.1:0-1491 GCA_049366695.1 Eubacteriaceae bacterium | reverse complement strand
GCTGGTTTTCTTTTCCTTTCCAGCATACACTTTTTAAAGATACAAGGGTGGGTTCACAACCCACCAAAAATCGAATTCATCTTTTACTCATATGGTGGATTGGCAACGCATTTACCAATTACAACTTACTATTTGAATAATTTTCAAGTTAGTGAAAACCAAGTTCTTTTGATTTGAAATCACTTATCTTTCTATCTTTGATTCTGATAATTATCGATATTATAATAATGCTTAGCAATTATTGGAAAAGATAATGTGGAGGAAATGATGAGAATTTTCGTAATAATGCCATTTGCTGATAACTATACATATATTTATAAAGACTTAATAAAAGAGACGTGTGAAAATGCTGGCTTTGATGTTTATCGAGCTGATGATCTTTATTCAACTCGTCAAATTTTAGATGACATAGTTAATGAGATTAATAATTCAGATCTAGTAATAGCTGACCTAACTGGAAATAATCCAAATGTGTTATATGAACTTGGAATAGCTCATGGTTTAAATAAGCCAGTACAAATAATTACACAATCTGTTGATGATTTGCCATTTGATTTATCATCGTATAGAGTATTTAAATATTCGATGATAATTGATCAGTATTCAAAGGATAAACTTCGATTCTTCCAATTAATTGAAGAAATTCAAAACAGTACAGATCTTCTATTTGGCAATCCAATATCCGACTTTCTTCATAAAGAAACCCCTAAGCTTCATATAAAGAAAGAAAATAACATCGAAATTCTTGAAGATGAAAATAAAAAATTAGAAGAGTTTCAAATAGAGAAAGGTTATTTTGATCATTTTTCTGAGTTTCAAGACACTTCTAATGAAATTTACACCAGATTAAATAAAATTACTGAATTTACTAAAGAAATAGGAAAAACCTTTCATGAGCACACAGAAAAGATTAATAAGATAAAAGATAACCCTAATATTCAAGATAAAGTCTCATTAGCAAGAAGATTGTTAATAAACTCATCAACAATATTAGCAGATTATTCATCCGATATTGAAGGTTTTAATGAGTTTGTCAGTCAAAACCTTCCGCAATTGAGAAATAATGTTGAAGCAATTATTAGTTATAGAAAATCCGAAAATATAACCGAGCAGCAAAAAAAGGAGTATCAAGATATCTTCAATAACGCATTGAACTCTATTGATGGGGCAATTAGCCAGACTAATAATTTTGCTGAGGTTTTTCTTCAATTCCCCAATTTACAAGGTCAATTTACTCAACAATCTAGGAGAGCAGCTTCAGCTCTTGAAAACCTGTCAGATAATTTTATTCAAATTCGTGCTTTATATCTACGATTAAGTGATTTGGATTAGAAGAATAAAGAAATAATCACGCATAATAACATCATTCTACATATATAATGAATTTTCTCAAAATATTGTCAAAATTAGGAACAATCATAGATATTGCATGCAACGTCGATTACGCAACCTTTTTTCTGTAAATTCATCAGGACCTTTTAGTCTGATCCG
>JBMNCR010000101.1:0-64922 GCA_049366695.1 Eubacteriaceae bacterium | reverse complement strand
AATTATATTCATAAAAATTTCAAAAAAAATGTTACTAATTATGAACATGTTCAAAGAAGTGAAGTTATAATATTAATAACTTCACTTCTTTTTAATACTATTACTTAAAAATATAGCATCCACTTCTTTTTTTATACTAGACGGTAGACTCTTCTAAAAACAATTTACCCATATCAAAATTAATTTCAGCCGCTATTCGTATAGATTCATCTTCAATATCTTTTATCTCATGTTTTGTTAAAATAGTAGGATCTAGAGGTCTAGATATGATATATCGTATAATGTCAGTTTTACTAGCAGGGAAATCACCTTGTAAATATTTGTGTAATAAATTTCCTGGGGCTGATGTCCCGTATATAAAAAAAAGTTCAAACTCGCCGCTTGTTGGCTTTTGAGGCAAAAATTTTGAAAGACGTATAAAAAAAATTCTGTAAAAATTATTTCCTAGAATAATGTCAGAATGGCTTGTAAGAGCTTCTGCATAGAATCTAAGCAAGTGATTATTACTTAATATTGCATAAAAGAAGGATGCAGAGAAAGCATTAGCATTTAGAGGTGTATCATCTGTCAAATTATAGCTGTCTAGTAATATTTGAATTTTAAAGAGTGTAGCGTAATTAACTTCATTACATATATAATCTGCTATATCGGTCTTATCTTTAAAATAATAAAAAAATGATGAACGTGTAACATTTGCCGTATTGCAAATATCTTTTATTGTTGCTTTTTCGTAGCCAGTATAATAGAAATTTTTTTTTGCAGCATTAATAAGTTTATTTTTTGTAAGGATTCCTGCTTGATACTTTGGCATAAGTAAATCTCCTTAATCTTTTTTCTTTTATTATCTTACATTAAATATATATTAAATTCAATATCAAGAATATGTAGTATAGAAATTAAAAAAAAAAATAAATGTTGACACGAGTAACAATTGCAAATATAATTTAATATATAAATATGACTCGAGTCAAAATTAATTATGGAGGTGTAAAAAAATGACTAATAATAATCCACTTTACCATGAAAGACTAAAAAGATTTAATACTGCATTAAAAAAACAGAAACCTGATATCGTTCCAATATTTCCCATTATTGAACAATGGGCACAGTATCAAAGTGGGATAAGCATTGTGGATTCATATGTAAAAGATCCGATGTTGAATTTTGAGGCATACAAAAAAATTTATGATATGGGGGTATATGTAGATATCTCTTATGGTACCGGGAATCTTATTCCTATAAAGATGTTTAACAATTTTGGAGGTGGCATTTATAAGGTTGATGAGAATGGTGTGCAAATAAAAGGTAGTCATGGATTAACAATGGAAGCAGAAGAGTATCCGGATTTCATTAATGATGCCCAAGGTTTTATTATGGAGAAGATACTTCCAAGAAAATATCCAGTTTTAAATGATAAAGAAAATGCAGTTGAACTATGGTATAAATCAATGCAGGATTTTCTAGATTGGCTTGAATTTGATGCACAGACTGTTGCAGCAATAGAAGAAAAATGCGGTGTTCCTGTTGTGTGTAAAGGAGGAACATATCTGCCACCTGATGTAGTCTTGGATTTTATGAGAGATTTTGTAGGTACATCTACTGATATAAGAAGACATCCGCAAGATTTTTATGATGCATGCGAGACTTTGTATCCATTACTTGTTTCACTTGCCAAAATTACTTATCCAAATCCCGGGGAGGAAGGAGTTCTGTTTTTTCCACTGCACTTACCTACATATCTGAGGCCAAAGGATTTTGAAAAGTTTTACTTTCCATTCATGAAACGGATGACGGAGGATGTGCTAAATATGGGGTACAGACCTATGTACTATTGTGAAAATGATTGGGAGCCATACTTGGAATTATTACAAGATTTACCTGATGGAGACATTTATATGCTCTTTGAAGGAGGGAATCTTAAGAAAATAAAAGATAAAATCGGACATAAAGTTTGCATCGGAGGCGGCATGCCAATTAATATTCTTCAGCATGGCTCTAAAGAACAATGTATTGATGCAGCTAAAAAGTGTCTTGATGAACTTGCTCCAGGAGGTGGTTACGTATTCAGTTGTGATATGAATTTAATTAATAAAGGTGATTCAAAATTAGAAAATCTTATTGCTGTGTGCGATTATGTGCATACACATGGCAGATATTAGGAGGAAATAATGGATAATATAAGATTAAAATTCATAGCTGAAGAAGTTTCTAAAAAACATCCTGAACTGGCAAAAGAATCAGTAGAAGTCCTTAGTGTGGCGATGATGATGATGATGTTAATGAAATAATTAATCTATACTTAATGCAATAAATTAAATTTTAAAAACTCGGAGGAAAATAGTGATGGATCTAACGCCTTTCACTCAAGCTATTAGAGATATTGAAGAAGAAAAAGCAATGAATATACTTCGAGAATTTATGGTTGAAAATCATACAGAAGATGAAGGACAAAAGCAGTATCAGCTTGTCAGGAAGGAATGGCAATAGTAGGAGTCTTATTCGAAAAAAGGCGAGTATTTTGTAGGAGATTTAATATTTTTTGGCGAATTATTGACGGAAACTATTGATGTATTAAAACCGTTAATCGGTAGTGGAGCATTAAGCAAGGATGAGACTATTGTATTGGGAACAGTATATGGTGACTTGCATGATATAGGCAAGAATATTTTTAGAAATATGGGATAAGCTGTAGGGTTCCAAGTCTACGATAGTGGGATTGATTAACCGATAAATGCTTTTGTAGAAAAAGTAAAAGAAGTTAAGCCTGATACTGTTGGTATGAGCGGCATATTAACCTTAGTCTTAGAAGCTATGAAAGGTATAGTAGACGTATTAAAAGAAGCAGGACTACGTGATAATATGAAAGTAATCATTGGAGTAAATCTAGTAACGAAAGAAGCTAGCGAATATGTTGATGCAGTTGAATTTGCTACAAATGCTACAGAAGGGGTAAAGTTTTCTTGAGGTTGGGTGTAATATTGATATATTAATATTAAACTTTTTTATCTAAATCAACCGCAGCTAAGACTCCTACATCTTCAAGCAGGAGATAAGCAGCGGTTGGTTTATGGATAATACTTTCTTTGATTTAAATAGAATTTGGTAGTTATACCTAAATTCAAGAATTCTTGTTTATTAAAGCATATGGATAAAAATTCAGTTATTAAGTGCAATTAGTTTCAATGTGAGCTAAAACTATAAGTTAATTTTTTGATAATATTTAAGATTTTTTATGTAACAGATAAGAGGTTATAATATATCATTTTGGAAGTGAGTTTATATGAAAACAGAGGCAAAAGTTAAGCTTTTCAATACATTGTTTTTTTCTATAATTATAGGGGTTGTATTTACAATTGCAGGGGAACTTGTAACAAATGGCGCAATTTTATGGGATATATTTCCTATTAAATCTCTCGTTGGTATCATATTAGGCTTTATAGTAGGAATTATAATTCCCGGTGGAAAATGTGGAGTTGTATTGGCTAGAAAGGTGGCAAATCCTGACACGTTTTTATTCAACTTTATCATGTATGCTGTTCTATTATTGATGACATTGGTATTTATGTGCCCAATACTTACAGTATTTACCGATTGTGTCCTTATGGGCGCACCTGTTGCAAACGTTCTGTCCAGTTCGTATTCACTATTCATACCATTCTTCTTGATTGGTATCGTACTGCTTATGATTTTTGGTGGTTTGATTATGAAATTGTCCATGAAATGTGCAGGTGTACTTAATAATGATAGTCTGGAAAACAATTAAGTAATCGCATGAATAGGCGTTGAAATCACATTTTTCAATGCTATTTTTAAAATTCGATAAGTATAGCTACTAAAATATCTTGGACTAACAGATAAAAAGAAAGTAATTATATATCCAACAACTGCTATATAGCTATGAATTTAGAGTAAAATATATTAAAAGAGATAAAAATGGATATAGTAAATCTGTGTGAAATAACTTTAAAAGAAAATAAATTTCGTGAATTAACTTGAAGCAAAAAATATAAGCAGTAGATAAATAATGAAGAGAAAGGGACATAAAAGAATGAATATAAGTGGAATATAATGGTGATGAAATCATCGTCAGGATATGCAAAAATGCGGGCATTTTATACCCTGATTTTTGGGTCTGTTCTTTTGTGTGAATTAGAAAGTGTAAAGGGTTATGCAGAGAATTTCTATAGTCATAGCAGGAATGTGAAAAATCAGTAAGTAACTTCAACACATCTTCACTAAAAATAGATTTATTGAGAACATAATATTTTTTAATGTTATATTTAGCAAAGCGAGTGGTGACATACCACTCATTTCTTCAATCCATTTACTATTTCAGAAATATTCATAATTTGTTTTTCATCTAATGCTGTTAAATCATTAATAATAGATTGTATTAAAACTGGATTCTTTATTTCGTCATCAAAAAAATCCCTTGGGGAAATGTTTAGATATTCGCATATATAAAAGAACACCTGCATTGATGGGAAGGTCTTGCCATTTTCAATTTTATTAATATAACTTTCACTTTGACCTATAGACAAACTCATATCCCTTGCGGATACGCCTTTGGATGTTCTTAATTGACTTATTCTCTCGCTAAAAAAATTTTCATACAATTATATCACCGCCTTAATATAATTTTATTCCATAGCATTAAAAAAATATGGAAATCAATTATCTAAATACATTGACATATAGAAATGTACTATATATAATTATGTGTAATATATAATACAATTATGCAGTAGAAATTGAGAGGTATTAATGCTTTGAATATGAGATCTATTTATCGGAGAATTGCAAAAAAACACGGAGTATCAGCATCTGAAGTGAAGCGTGAGATGCAGGAGGCCATTGATTATGCATATAAATACAATACTAATAATAAAATAACAGTAGCCTATCAAAATCAAGTACCATGTGAGGAAGGAATTCCTACCACAGAAGAATTTATACGATTTTTAATAAATAAATTAGAAAATGAAAAGTGATTAAGTAGTACTATCCCTTGTGACAATTGCATTGTGGCAAATTCGATTATTCTATAATCAGAGATGATGCAAAGATTCTTCTGAGTAATTATGAATAATTTATGGGTATTATGCATCTGTGGGTATTTGAGCATTTTTGTTAAATGAAAAAGTTGCGTTTAAATGACATGAGATATTTTGAATTATCAATTAGAGTTGAATATAGACTGTTAAGATGAGGGAGATAAATCGTAATATTTGTTTGCAATGAAAGTACAATAGGGAAATTTTCTTTATGTGCAATATCCGTTAGTACTTCTATTGCAAATTCATTGTCAGGTAATAATGAATTACTCTGCGCAATCTAAAAAAAACTTAATCATTAAGAAATGCAGGTAAAAGAATTTTTATGTTTTTCTTGATTAATCAAATAATTATTATATTTGTGTCTCGTTTTTTATTGCGCTTATTAATCCTACTGTAAGCTTAATAACCATTTCAGCCATGAAATGAGGAGATTTTTTCATATCGTCATTAAGCCATTTTTGGACAATGCCTAAACACCCTGTTATTGTAAATGAATATACGTATTGTGCTTCTTCCGTAGTAATATTATTATTATCTGTTAATTCTGCAAAGATTGTTTCGTATACTAACATCATAATCTGTTTTTGAAAACTGAGGTCTCCCCGTTCATTTAGAAGTAATTTACATAGTTTAGCATTTTCTTTTAAATACTCAAAAAGTTTTTCTGTTTGCAACACAGGATTTACGTTATTATTTTTTTTGTCTATCTTTGCAAGATAAACATTTATATTATTAAGCATTTCAATCTCAATTTTTCTTAATAAGTCATATTGATCGCTATAATGTGCATAAAATGTGGCTCTATTAATGTCGGCGTTTTCGCATATTTCCTTGATGGTTATTCGTGAGATTTCTTTTCTTTCTAATAGCTCTATAAAGCTTTCTTTTAATACCATCTTCGTATATTTAACGCGTCTGTCGACTTTACCGTTCCTCATTTTAACTCCTCCAATTATGGTAAGTATGTTAGTTAGTAAACATTTTAGCTAGTTATGTTTAATAAATAACATTTACAAGTTATCTGTTTATTGAATTTCAGTCACAGTGTAATTAAACTATACATATAGAACTTTGTCAACACAGTGTATTACTAATAAGGAGTGGATTTAGTGGATAGATTTTCACAGTTTGTTATTCATCACAAAAAAAGCATCTTAATTGTATTTTTGATTCTTACCTTAATATGTGGGATGTTATCATTCCTCGTTACGGTTAATTATGAATTGGTGGATTATCTGCCTAAAGATGCACAATCTACAACGGCAATAGAAATTATGAAGGAAGAATTTGACGGTGAAATGCCCAATGCAAAAATTATGCTTACAGGCGTATCTATACAGCAAGCATTGGAACACAAGGAGAAAATTGCTGCAATAGATGGCGTTACATCCATAAGTTGGCTTGATGACATTGTAGGGTTGGATATGCTTAAAACAAAACCCCTTGTTTTTTTGGACGATTCTATAACCCAAAACTATTACAAAGACACTAATGCTTTGATGCAATTATCTATTGAAAGTGGAAAAGAAAAAGATACGGTCAACGCTATTTATGAGCTTATAGGTGAAAAAAATGCTGCCGCTGGAGATGCTGTCAATACTGCAGCAACACAAGCCATGTCTGTTTCAGAGGTAGTAAATGCCATGATTATATTGGTTCCTATTATTATCATTATATTATTACTTTCAACAACTTCATGGATAGAGCCGTTATTATTCATGATAACCATCGGAGTTGCAATAATCATTAATATGGGTACTAACGTTATATTCGGCGAGATATCATTTATTACAAAAACAGTCAGTCCGGTTTTACAACTTGCTGTATCTCTGGATTATGCGATTTTTTTACTTCATAGCTTTAATGATTATCGTTCAATACATAAACCTCAAAAGGCAATGATGCTTGCTATGAAACAAGCTTTACCTACTGTAGCAGCCAGTGCCGCTACTACAATAGTAGGTTTTGCGGCACTCATATTTATGCGTTTTGGTATTGGTGCAGACTTAGGTCTTAACTTACTTAAAGGAATTGTACTTAGTTTTATTTCTGTAATAGTATTTTTGCCTGTTCTTACGCTGATATTTTATAAATGGATTGATAAAACGAAGCATCGAAAGTTTATGCCGGAATTTAAGAAAACTGGAACATTGTTAATGAAGTTAAGGATACCTTTTTTGATACTCGCTCTTGTGGTTGTACTACCCAGCTTCTTGGCCCAATCAAACGCTCAATTTATGTATGGAATGGGCAGTGTTACAAGTTCATCACGAGCTGGAAGTGATACAGTAATTATAGAAGAAAAGTTTGGTAGAGAAAATACGTTGGTATTGCTGGTTCCTAATGAAAGCGTAGGTAAGGAAACCGAGCTTTGCGATGTGCTTTCTGAGATTCCTGATATAACAAGTGTCGTATCCTTTACTACAGCAGTAGGATCTCAAATCCCTACGGATTTTATGCCTAAAGAAGTAGCAGATCAATTCTACTCGGAAAATTACGCGCGAATTATACTTTATACTGATATAGATGAGGAAGGTACAGATACCTTTAATACTATTGAGGATGTTTTAGATAAGGCAGACATGTATTATGACTCGTATTACCTTGCAGGGCAAAGCGCTACACTATTCGATATGAAAAATGTTGTTTCAACAGATACGAAACGTATTAATCTTGTAGCTATAGTAGGGATATTTATTGTATTGCTTATTACATTTCGTTCCCTAAGCCTACCAGTGTTTTTACTTTTTTCAATTGAAACGGCCATATGGATTAATCTTTCATTTCCATACTTTAGCAATCAGCCGTTGAGCTTTATTGGGTATTTAATACTAAGTACGGTACAGCTGGGGGCAACAGTGGATTATGCTATACTATTTACCAATGCTTATAGGAATAACAGAAAAAACCTTCCTAAAAGGGATGCTATGGGAAAAACCATTGAAGATAATTTAGTGGCTATACTTACCTCAGCAATAATCCTTGCTACAGCAGGATTTGCCTTGGCATTTACTACAAGCAATCCCATCATCGGTGAACTTGGTACATTGCTTGGAAGAGGCACATTGTTGTCAGTCACCATGGTGGCATGTGTACTGCCAGCATTTCTAGTATTGTTTGACAAGGTAATCCAAAAAACCACCTTAAAGAATAATTTTCACGAATAGATTAAGGAGTGTAACTAATATGAAAAGAATATTATCTTTGTTTTTAGTAATTGCATTGTTGTTATTATCAGTTAGCTGGGTATCAGCCGAAGAAGTGCCTTCGCCTAAAGAAGAGGTTGTGTACGGGATACTCAACATAGACGGAAGTGTGAATAAACTTTATGTAGTGAATATCTTTAAGGGTGGCATGATTACTGATTATGGAAATTACTCAGATATACGGAATATGACCACTTCAGAAAAGCTTATTCAAAAGGGAGAGCAAATTACGATAAACACCAGTGTAGATAAATTTTACTATCAAGGAATCCTTGAAAATAAAGAACTACCTTGGGATATAGCTATAAAGTATTTTTTAAATAACAAAGAAATTTCAGGTTCAGAGCTTGCCGGAAAAAACGGTGAATTAAAAATTATGATATCTGTAAAAGAAGATAAAAAAATCAATAGCGTTTTCTTTGATAATTATGCACTGCAAATTGCACTTAGCCTTGATAATGAGCTCTGCTCAAATATCAAATCTGAAAATGCCACTATTGCTGAAGCAGGAAGCGATAAACAACTTTCTTATACTGTTTTACCTGGCAACAGTATGGATATAGCAGTAACAGCAGATGTCCATGACTTTGAAATGGAACCAATATCAATAAATGGAATCAAATTGTCTTTAGGAATAGATATAGATAGTGATGCTTTTACTGGACAAATCTCTGAACTATCTGGTGCCATAAAAGAACTTGATGACGGTGCTGGTGAATTATTAAGCGGACTTGATCAGCTAGCAAGCGGTATGCAACGTTATAGTGATGGAATGAAGGCATTTAAAGATGGTCTAGGAGACCTTAAAGATGGTGCGGATGCGCTTGATACAGGAGCAATATCATTAAAAGAAGGGTTATCCGAATTAACTAGTCAGAATGAAGCTCTGATTAATGGGGCTTTAGCTATACAGCAAGCTACTTTTGATTCAGTAAATGCAAGCTTAAGCGAAATGGGTCTAGGTATTCCCGTGCTCACACCTGAGAATTACAGTGAAGTATTATCACCCATTCCAGATCTTGCGGAAATCAAGGTGCAACTTGACGGTGCTGTGCACTTTACTGAGGGATTAATCGCTTATACGAATGGTGTGACACAGTTGGGTGAAGGGGCTTCAGGTTTGGCAGAGGGGACATCGGAATTTAAATCTTCATCCTCTGTAATTGCATCTTCAGCAAATGAACTTTATAATTCATCAGTAGAGCTGAATACAGCTATAAAAGAATTACGGGATGGCATGTCTTCATATAAGGACGGCACAAAAAGATTGAAAAATGGAACATCAGATATGGGCTCGGAAATTGATAAGAAGATTGATGAAATGCTTAGCAGTATTTCTGGCAATGGTGATAAAGTAATATCTTTTGTATCGGATAAAAATACAGATGTTTCTGCTGTTCAGTTTGTATTAAAAACAGAATCAATATATCTGCCTGAAGTAGAAAAGATTGTAGAGGAGAATTCTAAAGAGCTAAACTTTTGGCAAAAATTATTAAAATTATTTGGAGTAGATCAATAACAAAATTGGTTTACTGATAATCATATCAACAAACCACGTAAATGTAGAATACATCTTGTTATTAATAAAATATATGACGAAAAAAATCAGCATACTATTGACTATTTTGGTATAATGTTCTATACTGATGCTAACTTAATATATGGGGAGCTTGAGCAATCAGGCTGAGAATAATCTTTATGCGATGAATACCCATAAAACCTGATTTGGATAATGCCAACGTAGGGAATGTACTAAACAGAATTTTAAAACATGTTGTCTATTTGGATTACATGTTTTTTTAAATATTGAAAAGGAGTTATAAAAATATGAGTTATACTACACAAATGGATGCTGCAAAAAAGGGTATAATAACAACTTATATGTCGCAAATTGCTAAAGATGAAAATGTTAGTGAAGAGTATATTCGAAGTGGAATAGCTAAAGGAACAATTATTATTCCTGCAAATAAGAAACATAAAAATCTAAAAGCAAATGGTATTGGTGCGGGGTTAAAAACAAAAGTAAATGTCAATATTGGGATTTCAAAGGATAGTTATGATATTGAACGGGAACTTAAAAAAGCACAAAAAGCTATAGATATGAATGTTGAGGCGATTATGGATTTAAGCAATTACGGAAAAACTCAAGAGTTTAGACGAAAGTTAATTAATATGTCGCCTGCAATGATTGGTACAGTTCCTGTATATGATGCGCTTGGATTTTATGATAAAGAATTAAAAGATATAAGTGCACAAGAATTTTTGGATGTAGTTAGAACACATGCGGAAGATGGTGTTGACTTTATTACTATACATGCCGGAATGAATAGACAAACTGCCGAGATATTTATAAGAAACCCTCGACTAATGAACATAGTATCAAGAGGTGGTTCTTTGATGTTTGCTTGGATGCAGCTTAATAATAAAGAAAATCCTTTTTATGAACATTATGAGGAACTGCTTGATATATGTGTAGAGTATGATATTACACTTAGCTTAGGTGATGCTTGCAGACCAGGGGCGATAGCTGATTCTACTGATGCAAGTCAAATTCAAGAGCTTATAATATTGGGAGAGCTTACAAAACGAGCATGGGAAAAAAATGTCCAGGTTATGATTGAAGGACCAGGACATATGGCATTAGATGAAGTTGCTGGTAATGTAATGCTTGAAAAAAGATTATGTCATGGAGCACCATTTTACGTACTTGGACCGCTTGTTACAGATATTGCACCTGGATATGATCATATAACTGGTGCCATTGGTGGCGCTATTGCTGCTGCAAATGGTGCTGATATACTATGTTATGTTACACCTGCTGAACATTTAAGATTGCCTACATTAGATGATATGAAAGAAGGTATTATAGCATCGCAAATTGCAGCACATGCAGGGGATATTTCAAAAAAAATACCAAACTCAAGAACAAGAGATAACGAGATGAGTTATGCAAGGCAGCAACTGGACTGGGATACTATGTATAAACTTGCATTAGATCCAGAAAAAGCCAGAGAATACCGAAAAGGAACAAATCCGGAAGATGAAAAAACTTGCACAATGTGTGGCAAGATGTGTGCAGTAAGAACGCTTAACAAAGTATTAAATGGTGAAGATATTAATATTTTAAGAAAATAGAAGGTGAAAAAATGTTTATAGAAATAATAAAAAATACAAAAGAAAAATCACCACTTGTGCATAATATAACTAATTATGTGACTGTAAATGATTGTGCTAATGTAATCTTAGCTTGCGGAGGTTCGCCCCTTATGTCTGATGATATAGGTGAAGTGGAAGAAATAGTATCTATCAGTAGCGCATTAGTAATAAATATAGGTACACTTAACGAAAGAACAATAGAGTCCATGGTAGTTGCCGGAAAAAAAGCTAATCAAATAGGTATCCCTGTAATTTTAGATCCTGTTGGAATGGGAGCTTCAAATCTTAGAAATGATGCAGTATATAGACTTACTAATGAAGTGAAATTTTCAGTAATTAAAGGGAATATATCAGAAATAAAAGCTCTAGTTTCTAATTGTAAAAATTCTGGAGGAGTTGATGTACAAAAATCTGATATAGTTGATTATCAAAACATTGATGAAGTAATAAATTTTATCAAAGGAGTTTCAAAACAGTTTAATAGTATTATAGCTGTTACAGGTGAATTTGATATTATAACAGATAGTGAAAAAGCATGTATTATAAAAAATGGACATCAAATTATGTCAAAAATTACAGGCACAGGTTGTATGTGCAGTTCTTTAATAGGAGCATATTGTGGAGGAAGCCCGAGAGATATATATAATGCAACTGTAACTGGTATAGCAACTATGGGACTTGCAGGAGAGATGGCTTTTGAAAACATTAATAAAGAAAAACGTGGTACAGGAAGTTTTAAAGTGTATTTAATAGATGCAATTAATTTAATGACATCTGATATATTGAAAGCGGGTGCTAAGTTTGAAAATAGATGATAAATCATTATTTTTATATTTAGTAACAGATAGAAGATGGATAGACGAGAGTTCATTAGAAGTACAAGTGGAAGAAAGCTTAAAAAATGGAGTAACTTTTTTACAACTGCGTGAAAAGAATTTGGAGTATGATGAATTTTTAAAACTTGCTTTAAGGATAAAACAGATATCTAAGAAATACAAAGTACCTTTTGTTATCAATGATGATATTAAAGTAGCAGTAGACAGTGATGCTGACGGTCTTCATATAGGACAAGGAGATATGGATGTATATAATGCAAGAAAACTATTAGGAGATAATAAGATTCTAGGAGTTTCTGCACTGACAGTTAAACAAGCCATAAAAGCTGAACAAGATGGTGCTGATTATATTGGTGTGGGGTCTATGTTTATAACTGATACAAAAAATGATGCAGATTATGTTTCTTTTGATGAATTGAAACAAATTTGCAATATTGTATCAATTCCTGTGGTTGCTATTGGTGGAATAAATGAAAATAATATTTTGGAATTAAAAGGTAGTGGCATAGACGGAGTTGCAGTTGTGTCAGCAATACTTTCGAAAAAAGATATTAGTAGTGCTACAAGAATATTAAATAATTTATGTAAAGAAGTAGTGGGAGATTCGGTTTTTGATTAATGAAATTATTATTTTAATTAGCAAAAAGATAGATGACTTGATATATAAATACATTTAGGAGATAAAAGATATTTTATGAAAAAAGTTCTAACTATTGCAGGGTCTGATTGTAGCGGGGGAGCAGGTATACAAGCAGATATTAAAACAATGACAGCTCACAAATGTTACGGTATGAGTGTTATAACAGCATTGACTGCACAAAATACAATTGGCGTTTATGATGTAAGAGAATGTGAAGAAGAATTTGTAAAAAAACAAATGGATTGTGTATTTGGCGATATATTTCCTGATGCAATAAAAATAGGAATGGTATCATCTTCAAATATTATTAATGCTATATCTGATAAACTTATAGAATATAAAGGGAATAATATTGTAGTTGATCCTGTTATGATTTCTACAAGTGGAAGTAAACTCTTAAATGAAAATGCTATTAATATTTTGAAAAATAAATTAATTCCACTGGCATCAGTCATAACACCTAATGTTTTAGAAGCTCAGGTGCTTTGTGGATTTGAAATAGCAAATAAATCCCATATGGTTAAAGCTGCAAGAAAGATATCTGAATTTTATAATGGAAATATTTTAATAAAAGGTGGGCATTTAAAAGAAACAGCTGATGATTTGTTATTTTATAATGAAGAATTACATTGGTTTTCAGGTGAAAGGATAAATAATCCCAATACTCATGGAACTGGTTGTACCCTTTCTTCTGCTATAGCATGTAACTTAGCCATGGGGCTTAATATAACAAAGAGTATTGAAAACAGCAAGAAATATATCACTGGTGCATTAAAATCAGGACTTGATTTGGGTTGTGGTAATGGTCCGCTTAATCATTGTTATAATATACCTTAAGCGGTAATGTAAAATAAATAGTATCCAATTATGCAGTAAAAATCCAGAGGTATTAATATTTTGAATATGAGATATATTTATCGGAAAATTGCAGTCTTTCTTAAATATTTTTCAGTATTTTTTCAGTACTATATTATACAATCTTTTCATAATAAATAATGAAAGGATTTTTTTTATGAAAAAAATATTTACTCTAATGTTAATTGTTATTGTCGGGTTTGCAATGATGATTGGTTGTAGCAATTCTGACAATAATATAGTTGACGAGCAAATGAATGATAATGTTGTAGATGAACAATCAAATGATAGTGGAGTTGCTCAGCAAGCAGAGGATAATTCATCTGGTGGCAATAATATTTCTGCAAGTAGCAATAAATGGCCAAATGTTAAAAATATCCCAGAGTTTACTTATGGAGATATTAAAAGAGTTGAAGAAATCTCTGATACATTTGAAGGGCTTGAATACTTAGGTTACAATATCTTTCTTGAAAATATTGAAGAAGGAGCAGGAGAAAGATATGCTAAGGATTTAGTTAATGCTGGATTTAGGGAAAGCCAACCACCAAATAATTATAGTGATACTTTAACAGGAACTGCAGTTACTGAATATGGTCACGATATATTCGTTTTTGAAACAGAAGAAAGAATATGCAATACCCAAGTTGATCATTGGGTAGATGATAATAATAAGGGTGCTGTTTATATCACTATTCCTATAAATGCAGAAAACGGCGGGGGGCAAACAAATAACGGGGATGTACAAGATAATGAAGAGGTTGTAACAGCGGATAACGAAAATAATGATAATGGTGGTTCTGAGTTTAATTGGGATACATTAAGTGAAAAAGAAGTCCCTGATGGATATCCACATAATAAAGTTCCTTTGTTTGAAGGTAACGGGGTTAAACTATTAGGAGCAGATTACCAAGATGCGGGAGGTGTGGATGTATATATTGTTATATTAGGTTGTGATAAAAGTATTAGTGAAGTTAGTGATATTGTGAATAGTACTCTCAAAAAAACTGGTGGGCTAGAAAATGTTTTGAATGGTCAAATGTTTATGGGTAGTGTTGATGGCTGGGACTTTACAGTTGCAATAGGTGATGGTAGTGGTGATGGCTTTGTTTCAACAATAGATTATACTGTTATGAGTCATAAATAAAAAGGGATGGTGTTTTGCATGAAAAACAAATTAATTTTAATAATTATATTTTTATTTGCATTATGTGTAGTATTTACTGGATGTTCTGCTTCAAATAATGAAAATGCTGCTGAAAGTATTGTTGAAGAAGTATTAAGCACAGATGATGTTGATGTCAATCTTGATAATGATCAAATGGAAATAACAATTGGAGATGAGGGAAGTGTAGAAATGGCAACTTCATTAGATAATAGTGTGGATATTCCAAAAGATTATCCAGAAAATATTTTGCCGATATATAAGAATAGCTTTATTTATTCTATAAGTACAATAAATGAAGGAGGCAAAGGATATATTGTTACTTTTGCTTCAAAAGATGAATATGAAAAGTTAGTAGAATTTTATAAAGATGTTGTAAAAAACTATAACAATGTGACCAGCATACTGGATTCTAATGACTTATATAATGTTATGGCCGAATATGAAGATTATTTAATTTCAATATCTGTAATCGATGAAGAGGATGAAAATGGAAATAAATGTTGTGCAAGTATATCAATAGGAAAAAGTGAATAATTATTTTTATAAATACCTCTGTTTATTTGACAGGGGTATTTTATTTTGAATAGGAAGCTAATTGAGGTTTGAATTAAAAAGCGAATAAAAAATAGTTCGATTTTTCATTCGCGCTTTTAATAATATATTGTAAAATTATATATAATAATTTTACTTAAATTTTAATTAGATTATCCTTCGTAAGCAATTAAAATGCAACCTAATTCAGATTCGATTTGTTTAACCTTTTGTTGTTGTTCTTCGGTAAGATTGGCTACTTTAATTTCCATGAGTTCACTCTCCTTTACTTTTATGTTTAGTATGTTTCAAACTTTTATTTTCATACTAAATTAGATAAATAAATCGTTGTAAAAATTTTTTTTTACATATTTATTACCTTAGATTTGAGAGTAGGAATGCTAATATTTATGCTAATATATCAGTAGCAACATGATAATTTGGATCTTCTAATATATTAACTTCTACTATTTCTTCAGCATTACGTAGAAGCTGTTTGCATTCTATACTTAAATGTCGCAGGTGAATTTCTTTGCCATTACTTAAATATTTAGAAGTAAGTGAATCTATAGCTTGTATTGCAGAGTAATCATGGACATGGGAATTTAAAAAGTCGATGATTACGTTATTTGGATCTTTTTCAACACAAAATAGATCTAAAAAATTTTTTGCTGAACCAAAAAAAAGTGGGCCATCTAAAATATATACTTTTGTCCCATCATCTTCAAAAAGCGTGTTAACGGTAATCTTTTTACCTTTATTCCATGCAAATACTAAAGCTGAAAGAATGATGCCTATACCAACAGATACCGCTAAATTTGTAAATATTGTTACCACAGAAACTACTATAATAACTAGGGCATCAGATTTTGGGATTTTATTTAACATAATAAATGATGTCCATTCAAAGGTGCTTATAACGACTATAAACATTATACCAACTAACGCTGAAATAGGGATCATAGATATTAATTTATAACCAAATAATATAAAAGTAAGAAGAGATAATGATGCTGTTATACCTGATAATTTATGTGTACCCCCTGATTTAATATTTAAAATGCTTTGACCTATCATAGCACATCCACCCATGCCGCCAAAAAAACCACATATTATATTTGCTAATCCTTGACTGATACATTCTTGGTTTCCGTGACCTCTCGTTCCTGTAGTTTCATCAATTAAACTCATCGTCATTAATGATTCGATTAGACCGATAGTTGCCATAACGAATGAATATGGAAGAATAATCATTATCATGTCTAAATTAAATGAAATATTTGGTATATGAAATGAAGGGAATCCTCCAGAAATAGATGCTAGATCACCTACGGTTTTAGTAGTTATATTCATAAATTTAACTAATAAAGTAACAGATACGATAGCTACTAATGTAGAGGGTACTGATTTAGTGATTTTAGGAAATATTTTAATAATTGCCATAGTTAATAATATTAGCCCTATCATTATATAAAGTTCGGAGCCTGAGAGCCATTTGTGACCCACTTTGAATTGTTCAAATTGGGATATAAATATTACTATTGCCAATCCGTTAACAAATCCAATCATAACAGGTTGGGGTACTAGTCTAATAAATTTACCAAGTTTTAAAACTCCGGCTAAAATTTGAAGTATACCCATTAAAATTACAGCTGCAAATAAATATTCAATACCTTTAGATATGACTAATTCCACAACAACTACAGCAATTGCTCCAGTAGCACCAGATATCATACCAGGTCTTCCGCTGAAAATTGATGTAATAAGTCCAATAATAAATGCTGTATATAGTCCAACTATTGGTTCGATTCCTGCAATAAAAGAAAAAGCTATAGCTTCAGGAACTAATGCAAGTGAAACCGTTAGCCCAGAGAGAATATTATCTTTTATAGAAAAATTTATATCTTTGTTGATTTTGTTCATTTAGTAATCTCCTTTTATAGTTAAAAATATTTAGTCTAATATAGTAACATATAAGTATAATATACACAACATTTGTTATTTGTATAAAAAAAACAGTATATTGTGCATAAGAATATTGGAAGTATTTTGATATAAATAAATTACAACTATTAAAAAATTAATTTATTTACCGATATGCTACTTAAGGTAAATTTTACCTATAACAGTAATTATACATACATTAATAGATTTACCTATGGCAGGTTTAATATATGTATGGAGGGGATATTAATGAAAATTCAAAGTTCATCTGTTTTGTTATCTGGTGAGAACTATCGTTCTACTAAGTATACAAAGATGGAGAGGGTTCAAGTTTGGAAAGAACCAGTAAAAAAAATGGCAGAGATAAATGTTTCACGACATGATATTGTTGATTTATCTATAGAAGGAAAAGCCTTACAAGCAACAGCTGAGATAGATGATGAGAATGTACTTAAACTAGAAGTTAGTGAAGAAGACAAGCAGAAAATAATTGTGTTGCAGAAAATGCTTGAAAAGTTAACTGGGAAGAAAATTAAGTTTTATATGCCTAAAGAGGTTGCCTTAAAAAAAGCAAATATTGAAAAAATAGGGAATAAACAATCGCATAATTTTACTTCATTAGAATCAAGTTCAGGTATGATATATGAATTTGAGGAGTCTTTTAGCAATGTAGAGACTATGTCTTTTACAGCACAAGCTAGGGTGCAGACAGTCGATGGCAAAAATATTTCTCTTGATCTAGAATTAAATATGTCACGGGAATTAGCATATAAAAATAGTATTACAATTGTATCTGGCGATGCTAAAAAACTAGTAGATCCTTTGGTTATTAATCTTGATGTGACTTCTGCAAAACTCACAGATAAGAAATTTTACTTTGATTTAGATGTAGATGGCAATGAAGAGCCTATTTCTTTCTTAGCTCCTGGCAGTGGGTTTTTGGCTTTGGATATTAATGAAGATGGATACATTAACGATGGTAGTGAGTTATTTGGGACACAAAGTGGTGATGGATTTTCGGATTTATCTGTATATGATAATGATAATAATGGTTGGATTGATGAAAATGATAGCATATATGAAAATTTAAGGATTTGGACAAAGGATGAAAATGGAAATGATCAATTGTTGGCGTTAGGTCAAAAAGGCGTAGGAGCAATCTATTTAGGCAATGTACAAACAGATTATTCTCTACAGGATAAAAATAATGATACTAATGGACAGATAAGAAAGACAGGAGTATACCTGAATGAAGATGGTACTGCTGGTACAATCCAGCATGTAGATATTGTTGTCTAAATGGACTAATACGGTTGTTGTGTTTTCTTCTTTAAAAAATTATTAAATGAGAGGTATTAAAATAGAGGTGTAAATGTGGTGTTTAATTATAAACCAAGTAAATATAATTTGTATCATCAAAAGGGAACATCTTTGCGAGTTATGGGACAATTGACTAGGGCAGTTGTAGAATTTGATAACTGTAATTTAGAATCATTCACAAATCTACTTGAAACGTTACCACAAGACGAGATAGAAATTTTAGAAAATTATCAGATAATAGTAAAAAATGGCATAAATGAGTATGAGAAATATTTGCAGAGTTTCTATGAGAATCGGTTACTTGAAAACGAGTTATCTTTAACAATAGGATTTACATTTAAATGCAACTTTGATTGTCTTTATTGTATTCAAAAAGAGAATTATAAAAATAGAGAAGATTTGTCAATTGAAGATGTAGATCAAATTATTGATTGGATAGAATGTTTTTTATCAAAAGAAAACAAGATTGAAATTATTAATATTAACTATTTTGGCGGTGAACCTACACTTAATTTACAAAGTGTTTATTATTTTTCCAAAAGAATTCATGTTATATGTAAAAAATATGGATTAGATTTATATCAACAAATGGTTACAAATGGTTTTGCTTTAAATGAAGATAATATAAATAAATTGGTTGAACTTAATATAACTGAGTTTCAAATAACACTAGATGGTTTAGCGAAACAACATAATATGCGCCGAAGTAGAACATTTGACTCATTTTCTAAAATAGTGGACAATATTGTTTATTTAGCTAAAAAAAATGCTCAAATATATTTGTTGCATGTATTTGATTTAAGTAACTCTCAATCTGCAATTGAACTTGTGGATTATTTTGATGGATTATCTCAAGTACATAAAGAGATAAAAAGCTCAATTTGCTTTAATTTTGTTCCTACTATTCCAAAGCGTGTAGAAAGTGTTTCGTGCAATAAATATGTTGATGGCAATGAGAGACTACTAAGTGGTAAATCAGTTAAAGCTTTTGTACATGCGAAAGAAAAAGGGTTTGAAATAACAAATTATTTTGATGTTGGACATTGTTTTAGACAGGCAAAAAATACTATGCTGATATCTCCAGAATTAGAACTTTATAAATGCTATGGAGTATTTGGAATGAAAAAATATTCTATTTGTAATTTAAAATCTACTACTTTAAATAAATTCTTTGATCAAGCAGAAAGCATGTCAACAGCGAATGGTTTTAGTGATCAATGCAAAGAGTGTGATATTGTTCCATTATGTAGGGGAGGGTGTCAGTTCTCTGCTTCAGAATCAAATAATGGAATTTATGGAGTAGAACTTTGTGAAAGAGATTTAGTGCTAAACTCTATTCAAGGTTTTTTGGAAAATGATCTTTTTTAAGTAAAACTTTTAGTAATTGACTATAAAAATTTGTTTATTAGGAGGTGATACAGATGAAAATTCTTAGATTAGGAAAGAAGCAACTTGCAATAGCTTGTTGTAGAAATCAAAGTGCTCCAAAAGTAAACAGTAAGATCAAAAAGAGTCAAAAGAAATAGCAATTTGCGATAAAACTCACAATAGAATTAGCTTTATAACAGTGTATAACCAGTATTTTAGCCTGATTGTACACTGTTATTACTATTTAAAGTGGTAGTAGAATTACATGTAATAGTTACTATAAGGAGTTCTACTTTTTATTTGACAATTCTTTCTGTAATTTTATTAGATATTCTTCTCGTTCGAGTTTAACTAATAACTTAGTTTCTAAATCTTCTTTTATATCTGACAATTCTTGAAGTTTAGTATAATCACTTGCATTTTGCTGCATCTGATATTCTATATGAGATAGTTGTTCTTCTATGGTTTTTATTTGTTCGCCTATTGTATTAATTTCTTGTTGTTCATGATAAGAAAGTTTTGTTTTTATTTTGGGGGTATGATTAGATTGCTTTACTCTTAAATTGTTGCTTTTTTCTTTGATATTGGGAGATAGAATGATATCTTGATAATAATCAAAATAATTTCCAGTATATTGTGCAATTTTCCCTTCACCTTCATATGAAAAAATTTTATTGCATAATCTATCTAAAAAATAGCGATCATGGGAGACCGTGACAACTGGTCCAGGGAAGTTATCAATATAACTTTGCAGGATATTTAAAGTGTCCATATCTAGATCGTTAGTGGGTTCATCTAGAATAAGCAAATTGGGTGCATCCATCAATATTTTTAATAATTGGAGTCGTCTTTTTTCACCACCAGATAATTTAGAAATGTAATTCCATTGATGATCTCCAGTGAAAAGGAATCGTTCCATCATTTGTGAAGCACTAATTTTTGAGCCGTCTTCTGAAACAATATATTCAGCTTTTTCTTTTATATAATCTATAGATCTAAGGTGGTTATTCATATCCTCGGGAATTTGAGAAAAATAACCAATATTTACCGTAGAGCCTATCTCAATAGAACCTTTGTCAGGAATAATATTTCCAGTAATTAAATTTAAGAGAGTGGATTTACCAATTCCGTTATCTCCAATGATACCTATGCGATCGTCACTCTGAAAAGTATAGGTGAAATTATCGATGATTTTTTGATTTGAAAAACTCTTTGAAACATTTCTCAACTCCACAATTTTGTGTCCTAATCTGGTGCTTGGGACTGAAAAATCCAGATTAGTTTCATCGACAGATTTTATAGAATCTTTTAATGATTCAAAACGTTGAATTCTTGCTTTTTGTTTTGTAGTTCTTGCTTTTACTCCGGATCTTATCCATTCTAGTTCTTTTTTATATAAACTATTCTTCTTTTTTTCGATGCATGTTTGTAATAATTGCCTTTCTAATTTTTTTTCCATAAAATAATTATAATTACCAGCATAATTATATAAGTTTTCATTATCTAACTCAATGGTTCTATTAACTACACGATCCAAAAAATAACGATCATGTGTAATCATTAATAGAGCTGTCTTTTGATCTTTAAGATAATCTTCTAACCATTGTATAGTTTTGTTATCCATATGGTTAGTTGGCTCATCTAAGATTAACAATTGGCAAGGAGAAATTAAAGCACTGGCTAAAGCAACTCTTTTTTTTTGCCCTCCAGAAAGATTTTTGATCTTCTGATAAAAATTAGTTATTCCTAATTTGGTCAAAATGGTTTTGATCTGATTTTCTAATTCCCAACAATTTAACGCATTCATTTTCTCTGTTAATTCAAACAGCTCTCTTTGTAAAGATTTATCTTTAGGGTTAGATGATATATTTAAGAGTAATTCTTCATAGTTACGAATAGTTTTTAGTACCGCTGAATCACCTTTGAATACTTGTTCAAGGATAGTAGATTCTTCGTGAAAAATTGGATTCTGAGGCAGATATTCAATATGTAAGTTTGAGGATTTTTGAATAATTCCAGTATCATAGGTTTCAAACCCTGCGATAATTTTTAATAATGTTGATTTTCCTATGCCGTTTATTCCAATTAAACCGATTTTATCATTTTCATGGATATGTAAATCAATATTGCTAAAAAGTGTTTTTTCACAATAGCTTTTTTCAATGTTTTGTAGAGAAATAAGTTTCATATACATCTTCCTTAGTTTAAACTCTGTTGTTTTTTATATATCACCTATTTTATCATAACTTTTAAAATAATAGCATAAGAGATGCAAAAAGTTACAGTGTAATCGCATGATAAAGCAACCCAATACTTGGATATATAATGAATTTAGGTGGTCTATATGCTCAAGGTAGTATTTTGCTTTGAATAATTGTTCATACAATCGCCGTGCAAACCATTAGTTATTATTTTCAAATGAAATCACATACTTTGATAATAACTATAAATAGAAGTAATGTTTTACAGCGATTATTATTTATCTTTTGAATTTTCTTGTCTAATCCATGTAATAATTGATAATAATAAGGATAAAACTAGCATAAATATTGGTGTTGCCCAAGGGTGCTTAATCATAACATAGGATTTCCACGGAAACAAAAATTCTTCTATCATCTTAATAACTCCTTTAACAATCATGCAAATATTTTGTTTAGAACATTTCTAATCAAGGTAACAATAAAAAGTATTATAGGTAAAACCCATAATAAGAGAACCCATAAATTATATGGGAATACTTCTAGTGCAACTTGCACATGTTCGGACAGATTTGAAGCTAAACTATAACCCAAGTAGAGAGATAATATCATTAATGGTAGTATTAATTTTCGCTCGTTTTTTATATTAGTAAGTTTTTGAATCCCTTTGACTGCAAAAAACATATGAAGTGAAAGCTTAAAAAATGCCGAAATCATAAAGTATATAACACCAATGGCATCTAAGTGTTTAACTAGTTCTCCAATATGTATTCTTTGTATTACTACATATAAAGGGAAGATTTGATGTTGAAAAAAAACTTCGCCAAGGGTTGTTACTGCTAAAATGTTACCAACTGTAATTATTATTCCTGATAATATTGTTGATATTATAGTAAGTTTTGTTATTCCTTTGGCTGAATCAACTAGTGACCAAATCATTGCTAATTCTAATGTTTGAGCAAAGCCTTGACTTGCGCCAAGTGGCCATGATGCCTTAAAGATAGGAGTCCAACCTTTATCCAATACAGGTAATAGATTATTTATTTGTATTTTATTACTTCCAAAAAGGAGAAAAACTTCTAAAATAAATAATAATAGAAAAAGTGGTAAAAACAGTTCGCCTACTCTTCCTAATACCTCAATGCCACAAAATATGCAATAAGCTACTAGAAGTATAATTGGGATAAATATTGCCCAAAAAGGTGTGCTAGGTAAAATTGTAGAGGTTAGTAGAAACTTTAAATCATTTAAAATTCTACCTACTACATATAAAAAATAAAGTGGGTATAGCCAAGCAATAGGAGTACCTATCCATTTTCCAAATTGTGCTGGAAACCATTCAACTAAGCATAAACCAGGATTGTAGTGGTATATGACTAGATATATACCAATCATTAACAGTCCTAATATAGCAGAAAGTGAACTTACAATCCAAGCATCTTTGCCGGCAGATGCACCAAAACCAAATATGACAGTTGTCCCAATTTGAAAAAAAACAGTAAGTGTAAAAAGTTGGTATTTAGATAAGCGCTCCATATAACCTCTCCATTTTAATAATATATATCTATCATTAGTCTTTTTAGGTTTGATATGCTAAAAAAGTTTTATATGATTAATAAATAGATAAAAAAATTGGTAGTAATTAGTTCAATTAATTTGCATATAGGTTTTACTTACTGAATTCGCTTTGAAAGGATTCGATAATTTTGCCTGAACCTCTAATTTTCGCAGTAACTTGTACATCAACTTCTAAATCTACAAATTCTTTATCCCATTCTATTTTTAATTTTTTCCATGCTTCAGGTTCTGATCTGTGAATGGCCTCTCCAAAACCAAATATATCGCTTTCAAAGTCTGCTTGAACTTTGATTATGGTTTCTTTCATATTTTTTTTAATTTCCTTTTCAATGAGTTTTTCTAATTCATAAATTTTATCTGTATTTGATAATTCTATATCACATTCTAATTCTCCAACATTTCCCTCTACCCAATATTCAATTTCTATTATAGGTTTTTGATTTTTCACTTTACCCGTAATAGTAGAGTCGGTTTTAGTTAATTCTATGCTTATTTTTCCATCTTCCCAAGGTACGGTAACAATAGTGCTTTTAACTCCACCTGTAATATGATTGTAACCGATACTTTCTTCTTCACTTAGCCAGCCAATAAGTTTATCGTTTTTGAATACTGAAAAGTAACGAATTTGTACAGTTGTAGGCACATCAACTTTTTCAAGATTTGATATATCCATGCCTTTATCTGCATTTCCTTTTAAAATGATACCTGGTACTACGGGTTCTTTCTCATGGCTTGCTATATTATTTATCAATTCATCTAATTGAACCTGGTGAGTAGCAGCCCATAGCTCTTCAGACATATTTATGCCAGAGAAAATTTTGTTTGATGGTATTTCCTCTAGTGGAGTTAAAATATTTAATAGTTTTTCTGCTTTTGTATCTTTTGCAATTACTATATAAAAATCTGTTCGCATTTCATGATCTCTTGATATTAAATCTAGTGTTTTACCGATGCCTTCTGTTCTTGCTAATTCTTCGCCATATACAAGCACTCTTAAATGAGCAAAATAAATTCGTCGAGGGATTTCAAGCTGCAGTCTTCGTAAGGCTTCAAATATAGTTTTGCCATAAGTTCGATAGGTGGTAACTGATGTTTTAGATGTGGCTTTTTCTTTTACAATTTCTCCTGGATTAATTATTTGTGCGGTTATAAGATAACCTTCATCACTTAGATCGATACCAAGCGCTGTAATAATAGCTAGTTCGTTTAATTGATAAATTTCACCGCAACCAGTTAAAATAATTATACTAAATACTAATATAATGAGTAAAAAAAAGAATGTTTTCATTATGATGCTCCTTTGCTTTATATCATCAGTGTTACTATATGTTTGGTGGTTTTGGTTTGGCTTGTGATGCCCTTTGTTGGCGAATGGTATCTTCTGGATTGATAAAGTGAGGTCTAGTAAACATACTCCTAAATGGAAAACGCAATATGGTATCTTTTTGATCATTCAAATTAGAAGGACCAAGTGGGGACATATATGGTATTCCAAAAGAGTGTAAGCTGCACATGTGAAGGATTAGTGCAATAAACCCTATAGATATACCATATATTCCCAAAGTGGCAGCTAATAACATAAAAATAAACCGTAAAAGCCTAACAGATATTGCAAGGTTATATGATGGAATTACAAAACTACTGATAGCTGTTATGGAAACAATGATAACCATTACAGCTGAAACAATGCCTGCTTGAACTGCAGCTTCACCTAATACTAATGCTCCAACAATAGAAATAGCAGGTCCGATGACCCTAGGCATTCTGATGCCAGCCTCTCGTAAAATCTCAAATGCAACTTCCATAATTAATGCTTCAGAAAATGCTGGAAAAGGTATACCTTCTCTTTGCGCTGCTAGATTAATTAAGAGAGATGTCGGAAGCATTTCGTGATGAAATGTAGTAATAGCAATATAAATAGAGGGAGTAAGCATCGCTATTAAAAAACATGATAATCGAAGTAATCGTATAAGTGTACTAATATCATAACGCTGATAGTAGTCTTCAGGACAGTGGAGAAAATGTACAAACAAAGCCGGTACTACAAGTACAAAAGGTGTACCATCTATTAGTATAACAATACGACCTTCTAATAATGCAGCAGCAGCTGCATCAGGTCGTTCTGTATTATTAACTGTAGGGAAAGGCGTGTAGGTTTCATCTTGAATTAATTCTTCTATATATCCACTTTCTAAAATCCCGTCTATATTAATATTGTTAAGTCGATTACGCACTTCTTGAACAATTTTATCATTAGCTATATCGTTGATATATGCTATTGCTACATCAGTCTTTGTCCTTTGACCTATTTGTATAGTTTCAATCCATAGATTGGTATCTTTTATCCTTCTTCGAAGTAATGCTGTATTTGTTCGCAATGTCTCGCAAAAACTATCTTTTGGTCCTCTGACTACAGTTTGAGAACTTGCTTCTTGTACACCGCGATCCTTCCATTCTTTTGAGCTAATGACGTATCCTTTAGGATGCTGATCAATGATGATAATAGTATCACCAGATAATAAATGCGTAAAAATATTTTCAAAATTTGAGATATCACATATTTCTCCATCAGGAATAACAAAATTTTTTAGAATTTGTAGCATATCCGTTTTTGAAGAAATATTTGTTTGAAGACTGTTTTTATTAATATCTATCATTAGTATTTTAAGAATAAAATCATGAATTAAAGTTTTATCTGATAATCCTTCAGTATAGAATATACCAGTTTTCACATTACCTTCTTTTCCAGATTGAAATACTTTTATAACTAAATCACTGCTTTCCCCGAGTGTTTTTTTTATTATTTTAATATTTTCTTCAAGAGTATTTTTTAAGGGATTATTTTTATTTGTATTATCGTTAATTATCATATGATTATTATTAGATTTAAAAAGTTTCTTAAATGATTTCATATGTTCAGCCCCTAATATGATTATGCTTATTATTATTTTCATAATAAAATAATCTATACTGTAAGAGTAATTTAATTAAATTTGGTTTTATTTGGAATATTATATTAATTATAGTTTGTTTGTGGTAATGATGCATCGCCGAGAGAACCAAGGAGTTTGGATATGCACCATTACCTAAATTTTATTAACAATCTCAAAGATATTAAGTATTTGAAATAGAATAGATTGAGTATATTGCTAATAATTATAATCATGAAAATATTTTCATTTAAATAAAGATGATTTTTGCATATGCTTAGTTGACTAGACTGGTCGGTGAAGGTATAATAAAAACATACAGACTAATATGGTCAGTGAACTAGGAGGTGATAACTTGGAAGATATTTTACAAAGGATGGATCCGCAGAAAAAGGAACGGTTGATTAACAGTGCTTTCGAAGAATTTGGAAAAAATAAATATGATAAGGCTTCAACCAATACGATTGTAAAAAATGCAGGAATATCAAAAGGTTTGTTATACCATTATTTTGAATCAAAAAAGTCATTATACGACTACTTGATTGTGTTTGCAATTTGTATTATTGTTGATGCCATTGTAGATGAAGTATCGTGGGAAGAAAAGGATATATTTAATCGAATTAAAGAAGTAACATTAATAAAGTTAAGAATATTTAATGTTTATCCATACATGGTGGATTTTTCTAAAAATATGTATGAAGGTAAAACAATTGATGAAATAAAAACATTAGTAGAAGCCTATGTACCAGATATTTATCATCGGACATTTTATCATAATATAGATTTTGATTTTTTCAAAGAAGATATTGATGTTCAAAAAGCTATTAAGAGCATTCAATGGACTCTAGAAAAATTTGTTGAGGAGTTTTTAGATGCAGCTATAAAAACAGAGCAACCACTAGATTTTGAAAAAATCATTATAGAATTAGATCAGTATTTAGAAATGCTTAGAAAGGCATTTTATAAATAAAAAGTGAAGTTAAATCAATATGGAGGAGGACCATGTATGATTAAAGTAAGTAATTTGCATCATTCTTATAACGAGGATGGCAAGTATGCTGTTAAGGATGTAAGTTTTGAAGTAAAAGAAGGAGAGGTTTTTGGTTTTTTAGGACCATCAGGAGCGGGTAAATCAACTACTCAAAATATTCTTACTGGGTTACTTCAGTTGCAAGATGGTGATGTAAAGGTGGCGGGTTACGATATCAAGACTGTTGAAAATAAGATGTTTAATCAAATAGGTATGTCTTTTGAACAGTCAAATGTGTATAGTAAAATGACTGCGAAGGAAAATTTAGATTTTTACAGAAAATTATTTGATGTAGAAACCCGTGAACCAAAAGAATTACTCGAGTTAGTTGGACTTGGTGACAAAGCAGATATTCGTGCAGGGGAGTTTTCAAAAGGAATGAAGCATAGATTGACTTTTGCAAGATCTATGATTAACAACCCAAAACTTTGGTTTCTTGATGAACCAACAACAGGTCTCGACCCTGCTATTGCAGCAGATATAAAAAATATTATTAAAGAAGTCAACAAGAAAGGTGTTACTGTGTTTCTAACTACTCATAATATGTATATTGCAGATGAATTATGTGATCGTGTTGCCTTTATTATTGATGGAGAAATTAAGTTAATTGATTCGCCAAGAAATCTCAAGCTACAATACGGTGATAAATTAGTAGAAATCGAATATCTTAAAGAAGGTGAGACGATTAAAGAGACCCTTTCGACTATAAGAGAAGCAGATATCAAGCATTTACAAGAGTTGGTTGGGAAGTATGAAATTCAGACAATGCATACGAAGGAGGCCACACTTGAAGAAATCTTTATCAAGGTAACTGGAAGGGGGCTTGTTTAAAATGAAATTATGGTATAGTTTTACAAAAGAGCTGAAGCTGGCATCTAGAGGTTATTATTTCTATATAGAAATATTTATGGCGGCATTACTATTAATGATTTTATTATTTGCAGTACCGGAAGAATTTAATAGCAAAAGCAAAGAATATATATCTATGGATCTTCCCGAGAAAATGTTGAGCGCATTAAGAGAGGATATCTTGGAAGAAGATATCGACGGACAAAGTGAATTTGTTGAAATGAAAAATCAAGGGGAAGTAATATCCGTAGAGTACTTTGAATCCGATGACACTAAGATGTATTTATTTGAGAATAAAGAAGCAATGATCTATATGACTGAAGAAGATAGACCATCAGTAGGTGCTCATATGTCATTGGACGAATCAGGGAATATGAATTATGAGTATTATATGCAAGGTTATGAATCAGAAAAACTTAGAAATGTATTTTTGATTTTTCATAATAGAGATTTAAATGAGTTAACAGCTATCAACGATAAACAAGAAGTACGATCTTTAGGGTCTAATTATGAACCTCTTACAGATCGTGAAAATGTAATACCCTCGGTATTAACTTTTAATGGCAGTTTAATGGGATTGTTTATTGTAGCTGCATATATTTTCTTAGATAAGCAAGAAGGTATTATAAAAGCTTATGCAATTACAGCGTCATCTGTATGGCATTATCTTATGAGTAAAACAGGTGTTATTCTAGTAACTAGTATTATTTCTAGTATTATTATTGTTGTGCCTATAATGGGACAGCAAGTTAATTACCCACTATTATTGTTGTTGTTGATTACATCTGGTTTTTTTGTATCATCGCTGGGTTTGGTTATAGCAAGTTTTTATAAAAATCTAATGCAAGCATTTGGTATTATTTACGCAGTTATGATTGTTTTATTGTTACCAAATATTGCTTATTTTATTCCCAGTTGGGAACCTGTGTGGATAAAGCTTATTCCAACACATCCATTAATTCAAGGTTTTAAAGAAACTATAATGGTGAATGGGGATACGACTTATACTTTACTTGCTTCATTAGGATTCTTAGTTGTTGGGGTTATATTATTTATAATAGCGAATATTCGATATAAGAAAACTTTGGCAGCGTAAGAAAGGGTGATTATGATGATTAAAAAAATATGGACTATATTTTTAAGAGATTTAAAAGTAAATACAAGAGACTTTTTGGCATTGTACATTCTTGTGATTCCGATTATTCTTGCGTTTGGTATTAATTTGTTAACGCCAAGTATTAATAACACCTCGGTTAATTTAGCATTGATTGAAGGGGATAATGCTGAACAAGTTGCTTATTTAGAGGATTTTGCAAATGTTGAATTATTTAAAGACATGGAAGCAATAGAAGAACGCGTAGGAAGAAGAGATAATATCATAGGGATTCTTCCTGATGGTGATGATTATTACGTATTACAACAAGGCAATGAAACTGAGGAGGTTGTAGATTACGCTAAGATGTTATTAACATTTTATGAAGAAGATGTTCAAATAGCGAATTCTAATGCAGAGATCATTGATTTTGGTCGTACAGTACCACCATTTAAGAAAATGTTAGTAAATATAATGATTCTAATGATTTCAGTTTTGGGTGGCATGTTAATTGCCCTAAATATTGTAGAAGAAAAAGTAGACCGTACTATTAGAGCCATACATCTTTCGCCTGTTTCACGAAAGACATATATTCTAGGTAAAAGTATAATGGGTATCTTCTTACCAGTTTATGGTACGATCGCCGTTGTCCTTATAACAGGGTTTAGTGATATTAATTATTTTCAGATGTTATTTTTTGTCCTTGTATCAACTGTACTTAGTTTGTTGGTAGGATTTATTGAAGGGCTTAATAATGACGATGTGATAAGTGCCGCAGCTAATATTAAAATACTTTTCTTGCCTGTAGCAGCATCAGTAGTAGCTGTGGAGATACTTAGTGCTAAATGGCAAATTCTATTTTATTGGATTCCATTTTACTGGGCTTATAAAGGAAATGATGCCATTTTATCAGGTACAGCTAGTTGGCAACAGATTTTATTGTACTCGATTATTATCATTGGATTAAGTGCTATTGTCTACATACGATTAGCACCAAAAATAAGAAAAGGTTTAGAATAAATAATAAGGAGGGTTTTTGATGAAAGTTCTACCACTATTAGGGATCTTGGCAATTCTTTATGCAGGAATGGTAGTAGTTATTGCATTGAAAAAGCCAGTGAAAATCTGGAATATGAAGAAAATTGAAATGTTCAAAAATATGCTAGGTGAAAAAGGAACTGTGGTTTTTTTCTATATTTGGGGAGTTGTATTTCTAGTTCTGGGTATTTGGTTATTAATGAAATAATTAGTGATAACAATGTATGTTATAAAAATAATCTAATATAGAAATAACTACACTATAGAACCAGTGTAAATACTGGTTCTTTTTTTCTAATAAAGTGGTGATTATTAAGTATTGTCGAAGATATCGTAATACTTTATAAATATATAGAGGGAACCATCACAAATCTAGAGAAACACATGGAAGTTTTATTATGTTTACACAAAAGTTGTTATATAACTGTTTTTAATTATAGTCAGAGGGTTATAAAAGTTTAAAATTTATATCATTTAATTTATTTATAACCTCAATAGATTTTTTTCTAGAATCATTTATTATATAGTCGCTTATGTCAAGTATACGACATGTGTTTTCAGCTATGGTATCTACTAGTTCGGAAAATGAAATATCATAAATCTTATCAAGATAAACATTGGTTAATTCTTTTTTTGCACCAAAAATGTATACGTCTTTATACTTAAGTTCTTCGTAAGTAGTATTTATGTTTAAAAATTCAATAATGCTTATATAGACTTTGTTAAAATTAGTATATGAATTTAGGTCGTTTTTATCTTCTCTATTCATAACATCTATATAAAATCTAAGATTTGATGGATTATTCAAAAGTCTATCGTTATATACATAGTTAGTAGCAAAGTAAGCTACTATTGGATTATTACTGCTATGTAGCAAAGCGAAGTAATATATAGAGTTTAAAAAAGCACCCATAACTTCTATTATTATATCTTGTTTTCTAGGGAAATAGTAATTAAACAAACTTAGATTTATCCCTGCTTCTTTAGCTATTTGGCTCATCGTCGCACGTTTATACCCATGAAGCTTAAATACTCTTTTGCTTGCGAGTACAATCTTATTTTTTGTAGTTATTTTGTTGACCATCTTTGCACCTCAAAATAATTTTAAGTTAAAAAAATCTAATGAATTGTACATCTCATCTGATTTAATACTATATTCATTTATTTTTATATTTGAAATTCCGAAAAGCTTACATGAATTTATATTTATAAGATTAATCACATCATCTAATGTCATATCTAGAGTTCCTTTATAATAATTGTTCATTAATTCACGGTTGCTACCTAAAAAAGAAATTTCTTTCAATATAAGATTATCGTTTGTTATATTATCTAATTTCATATACTTTATAAGATCTCTAAAAACTCTTTGAAAATTCTTGTATGTATCTATAGTTCTGTCGGTTGTATTTAAAACCTCTTGACTAAATTTAGTAGTTTTAGAATCATAATTTAATAAGTGGTAATAAGCTTTATTGCATACAAAGTATTTAATTAAATGTTTACAATCCAGAGAAGATAAAACATAATCATAAATTTTCTGTTGAAAATCTTGCATTATGACTACTAATATATCACTCTTTTTATGAAAGTGATAATTAACAAGACTTTTAGGTTTGTCAATAGATTTGCCTATCATTTCAATTCGAGTATTTTTATATCCATTTTCGTAAAATAATTTTTTACTTGCCTCTAAAATTTTTATTCTAGTTTTATTACCGTTTTTATAATTTGACATAAATATTCCTCTCGTTAGTTTATAACTTAATTTTATCATTAATTCTTACATGGTTCAATAAGGTATAAATATCTATTATAAATCATAACACAAGTGACGTTAATAAATTGTATAAAATTTAAAAAATAATAAAATTGTATTGACATTTATAAAACTTAGAATTATTATAATAATTAATCATTATTATATAAAAGATTAAAAAGTATAAAATAGAAAGGAGATAAAGCGAAATATAATTGTATAAAACAAACTAAAAATGCAAAAAAGAAAGGAGATGATACGAAGATTTCTGTAATTTAAAAATAGGATAAAACACATAAAAACTTAAAATTGCTCAACACAATAAATTATAAAGAAATACATATTGAAAATTTTATGCTGTTTTAAAAGTTAAAATTATAAACTCATAGGAGGGAAAAAAATGGATGTTATTATTACATTGTTAATAGTCGTTTTATTGGCTTATACAATTATGAAAAAAATTTATCCTGTTATGGTATTGTTGGCAACAGGTATAATTGTTCTTTTTGCCTATACAATTGTAACTCAGACAAGTGTTATGGGAGATGCAACAGCTGGTAATATTTACATAGATATTTTTGAATTTATCAGGGGAAAGTACGTAAGCGGTGTCAGTGGTCTTGGAATGGTTTTAATGCCGGTAGTTGGGTATGCAGCTTATATGAACCATATAGGTGCGTCAAAACTTCTTGCAATAAAAGCTATTAAGCCGTTTGAAAATGTAAAAAATCCTTATATTCTTTGTTTAGTTGCTGTTTTAATTGGTGGACTGTTGAGACTTGCTATTCCATCTCAGACTGGGCTTATTGCTTTATTAATGGTTACAATATATCCGGTAATGTTAGCTTCTGGGATGAGTAAAGGTGCAGCGGCTTCTGCATGTGTCTGTGGCACAGCTTTTGATTGGGGTCCTGCGTGCCCTACTACAGCTCTTGTGCTTACAAATTCAACTCAACAAGCACAATTACCTTTATTCATTAACTATCAGTTACCAATCATTCTTGCTGGGCTTGTAGTAGTAGCTATTATAAGTATGTTTTCAAATAGATATTTTGATAAAAAAGCAGGTCACCTTATAAAAACAAAGGATTCTATTGATTCTCAAATGGTTGAAGTGGAAAAAATTGATCTTCCAGGTTTTTATGCTATCTTGCCAGTTATACCTCTTGTGGCTATGATTGTATTTAGTGAAGCTGTTCTTGGATCTATTGTTATTTCTGCGTTTGCTGCAACATTTATGTCATTTATATTAGTGGTTATAATAGAAGCTATTCGATTAAAAGGTTTAAAGAAATCATTTGAAGGATCAAAACAACAGTTTATTGGTATGGGAACTTGTTACGCAGAAATGATTACTCTTATTTCATCTGCCATGGTATTTGCAGGGTCTGTTCAACTGATTGGTGGATTTAATACAATGTCAAATTTTATTATCAATTCAGGATTACCAGGGATACTCCTTATAATAGTGGTTACAGCAATGGTTATTTTCATGACTATGGTAGTAGCTAGCTCGGTTCCAAGTGTAACAACTTTTGCTCCGTTTATTACAGGTATCGCAAAAGCTGGTGGATATGCCAATGAAGTAGTTATAATTCCGTTTATTTTTGCAGATGGTATTTCAAGAGCTTTTTCACCTATTTCTGCAGCAAACGTATTTACAACAAAATTTTTAAATATTGAGGCACCTGAATTAATAAAGAGAAATGCAGTTCCACTTCTCTCAGGATTAATAACTATAATTATTATATCTACAATTTTTGTTTAATGTTCTAAAGTGTGTAAATTATTCATCGTAAGGAGACAAAGACATGAGTATTAAATTTAAATAATTAAAGACAAGAAGAAAAAGTTTATCGTAACCAGTAAACATCAAGAAATTGACAGTGTGACTATGCTTCCTACCGTAATTAAATTTGTTATAGATTAAGTTGGGGAGGCATCCAAGAATTTTTTTATAATTAGGCTTTAAAAAGAGAATGCTGGTTAAAAAAAGTTCAATAATGTTTAAAAAAACCTAACAGATAAAAATCTACTTTATTATAAGAGAAAGTAGGGGGAATATGCCAGATTCAGTAATAGCTTTAGTGATAGGAAGTATAGCATTTATATGTTTTGCCTTTGAGATATTTCCTTTAGCAGTAACTGCAGTTTCAGCATCCATTTTAATGGCGATATTTGGAATAATAAGTTTTTCAGATGCTTTTTTAGGATTTTCTAATGATATGATTATGCTTCTAATTGGAGTATCTATAATAAGTGGAGCATTATTTGAAACAGGAGTTGCTGAAGAATTTGGGGAATTTCTTAGAAAAAATGCTGGAAAGAGTGAAAAAAAATTCCTTATTGTAACTTTAATATTTGGAGGGATACTATCTGGATTTATAACTAACTCAGCTGTAGTTGCAATGTTTGTTCCTATGATAGCAAGTGTAACCTTGTCTTCTGGTGGGAAAATAACAAAAAAAAATACTTACATGCCTTTGGCTTTTATAGCTAATGCAGGAGGTATGTTGACTATGGTAGGAGCACCGCCGCAAATAATAGCCCAAGCCATACTTCTTGATAATGGATATGAACAATTACCGTTTTTCTTTTTATCTGTTATTGGGATACCGATAATGGCTATAATTTTAATTTTTTACATAACGATTGGGTATAATTTACAAGCGAAAATTTATGATTTTGATGAAATCACTGTTACTCTAGAATCAACACAAAATAAAGGTTATATAACAACAAATCATTTTAAAAACAAAAGAATTATTCCTATATTAGTCCTTATAGGTTGCATGGTGTGTTTTATATTTAAAATATTTACGCTAGGTACCGTTGCTATTATAGGTGGGATTATATGTATAGTGACAGGCTGTATATCTGAAAAGAAGGCATATAAGAGTGTGAATTGGAGTACAGTTTTTATTATAGCAGGTTCACTAGGTTTTTCTTTAGGGTTATTTAAGAGTGGTTCTGTAGATTTAATAATCGGTGCATTTTCATCAGTACTTGGTACAAATCCCAATCCGTATGTAGTATTTGTAGGAATGGTTGTTCTTGCAACCTTTATAACCAGTTTAGTATCGAACGTAGCAACAACATCATTGCTAACGCCAATAGCAATAGGTATGGGTATCGCATTTGATATTAATATTGTTACAATGGCAATGGGTGTTGCAATAGGAGCAGGTCTTTCGTTTGCAACTCCAATTTCATCACCTCAGATGGCTTTAACGTTAAGTGCAGGATATAGATTTAAAGATTACGTTAAAATGGGTAGTATAATGGCGATAATATGTTTGATAGTAACTTTAATTATAATTCCCATTGTCTTGCCTTTGTAATGTATTTGTATCAGTTATCATAAATTAGGAAGGAATAGATAGTATGATTAAGAAACAACAACAATTAAATGAATCCACACAATTATTTATGGATTTGTATGAAGGAAGAGTACCTAAGAGAGTGCCAATAGAGCTTTCAATAAACTATGAAGCAGCAGTGCTTTATGCTATTGAAAATAATAAGATAAAAGCAGATCATGAGTTGAATCTTAGAGAAGTTATGTGGAATAATAAGCTTTACAAAGCAGTAAATGAAACAGTAAACGAAGTGATTATATCTGATAAAGCTCCAATTGGAATGTCAGCGAGAAATCCTGTTTTCTATCAAATATTAGAATCGAGATGTATCAAAATGAGTTCTTCAGGATATATGCAACACCCTGAAGTACATTCTCTTGAAGTAAATGAATATGACCAGTTTATATCAGATCCATTTAAATTTATGGCAGAAATACTTATGCCACGATTGTATCCTGCTCTTGATTGTGAACCGGGTAGACGTGCCATGATTTTTTCAAAAGCTATGGCTGCCAACACTGCTGAAACTCGTGCATTTGCAGGAGCTATAAGAGAAGCTGGAGAAAAGTACGGTTTTGCTAAAATTCCAGCAGGAAGGTCAACAGCTCCGTTTGATTTCTTGGCTGATATGCTACGTTCTTTTTCAAATATATCTTCTGATATCAGAAGATATTCTCAGAAGGTGTTAGATGCATGTGAATCAATAACTCCATTAATGGTTAGAGAAGGGTTAGGAGCAAACCCTGCAAATCTTCCGAAATATCACAGAACATTCATACCTCTCCATATGGGAAGTTTTATAAGTGAAAAACATTTTGAAAAGTTCTATTGGCCATCTTTTAAAAAACTTATGGATGAACTTGTTGCTCCTCCAGTGACAGGAATTGGGGTGGATTTGTTTGTTGAAGACAACTGGATGAGGCATCTTGATTATATGGCATCACTTGATGGTATTGTAAAGATGCAATTTGAATATGGTGACTATCAGATTATTAAAGATAAATTTAAAAATACGAAACATATTGTTACAGGTCTTTATCCGACTGGTTTGCTGCAGTTTGGAACTAGGCAAGAATGTATTGATAAAGCTAAGGAGTTAATTGATATATTTGCGCCAGGAGGCAAATATGTATTTGGCTTCGATAAAAGTTTCTTTTCATTAAAAGAACCAATTTTGGGAAATTTAAGAGCTGTATGTGAATATGTGAAAGACAATGCAGTGTATTAAGGAGGAATGAGGAAATGACAGTTAAATCTGAATATTATCCAACATGGGATGAATATAAAGAAACACATCCTGAAATATCAGACATAGAGAATGCAGAAAAATTAAAAAGCTATGAAGATCAAGTATTTAATTTTGTAATGAGATTGTTTAGATAAGTTGCAGTAGGGACATATGCAATATTCGATTATTTTCAGGTATAGGAGTAACTACTAAACTACTACTATACTACATTGTTAACTTAGAAAAAGAGCCTGTCTTAAAATTAAAAAAGTTGAGATAACCTCAATAAATATGAATTCCTTGCGCGTCAAACAAAAGATGAATTATTTCAACTTTTATACACTTATTTGTAAGTTTACTATTAGGGTAGATTATTATATATGGCAAAGCTTTAGGATGTCAAAATATAAAATCTACCTTTTTAATGCTTTATCCCATTTCAAAATCTCGTTATGATTATTACTAATATCATGAATTTTTAATTCTTTTGAAAAACGACTGATTTTTCGTTTAGCTACGCTTGCCAATTTTAATACTTCTCCATTTTTAGTAGTGGAGCTTCCCCTAATTATTTCGTTTAGAGCAGCATCGTTAATAATAATACTGAAAACATCACAATCATAGGCTGGTAATTCTTCTAATAATGAAATCAAGGCTTTTAAACCAACAGCTACAGGTTTTGTATAATCACTGTATAATGTTTTTTTACATAAAACTTCTGTATCGTTATAAATACTGTATCTAATTTCTATATCTTCCCCTTCTTGATAGGCGGGTATGCCTACTAAGTACGCAGTAATCATGGTATTCTCCTCTATTATAATAATAATTTTTATTATTATAATTATACTATATTTTTATGCTAAAAAGATGTATTCAACTAATCAAGTTTATAATTTTTTTACACTGCTTAATATAGATATATTTATTAATTTTATATATTCTAATAGATTTTTAGCATATGGTAATATACAAAAGGATTGAATCATGTTTATTTCACGATTCAATCCTTGTAATTGCCTAATTGACTTAATATAAACTGACTACTTCAGCTGTATATCGATCATATGCAGCTCGCATAAGGGGTTCAACTCTTTTGTCTGCAGGAGGATATTCTTTAATAAAGTCATCAAAACTGACAATGTATTTAGATTTAAATTCTGGATATAAATGTGAGTATTTTATTATAGAATCTGCTTTTTTTGCAGTAGTTACTTGCTGACCAGCATTAGAATATTTACCGTTTTCTAATACATATTCCATTACTGCAACATAGTTTTCGGCAACAATATCATTTAAATTTAATGCACCTTTATCAAATGTAAAGAAATAATTTCCTCCCGGAGCCATGATATCAAGTAGTTCCTTTGCTTTGTCAATACATTGCTGTTTTGTTCCGGTTTTAAGTAGAGTAATGGGATAAAATCCTCCGAGAATCATTTTTTTACCTAATTTATCTTTGAATTTTTGTGGATCACCATATTCCATGAATAAACGTGTTCCTTGAGGAAGTTCAGATAATTCATCAATATATCTAGTCCAATCATCTTCACAAAAAATTGTCATGGCTTGCCCACGTTCTGCGCAAATATGACAAAGTTTAAAAAAGGTTGGCCAATAAAATTTTTCAAAATCTTTTCGATTTAAAAACGTTGCCATGTGAGTCATAATCATATTAGAGCCTAATGGATCATTAACGGGAGTTTTTCCAATTGAGATTAAAAACGGCATTAGTGCTTCTATTGCTTCCATAAACTTTTTCGGATATCTTTTCATATCAATTACCGCATTTGAGAATCCTCTGTTGAAATCTGCAATAAAATCAAATGGAATAGGTTGCAATCCCACACTGCCGAGAGGAAAATCGAAGAAACCGTACCTTTCTATGATAGTGCTATTAGCAATTGCAAATTCCATATTAGTATCCCTTCTTGAAAGGACATATTTGCCAAAATTAAATGCCCGCATAACTTCACCTTTAGCATATCCTTTGTTGCTGCGTTTTTCTACTTTTTCAATAATAAAATCGTAAGGATTTTTTATAAACTCATCATATTCATTGGCTTTCATAAATGATCGTTCTGGATGTTGAATCATACCACTTGTACTCATTTCGTTACCCAATGATTGCTGAAACATCAGTGCAATGGGATTTCTTGCAAATCCAGCACTAAGCTTATCGCCTCTAGCTATTTCCATAATTTTATCATATAACTCAATAAGTAATTCAGAGTTATAGCTATATTGTGTTGTCATTAAGTCTTTGCCAGCATATTGTATCAAATATTCGATTTGCAAACCATCTTCTACTGGCACGCGTTCAGGTATTATTCCCGCGTATAAGTCAGAATACATCTTGTTGCGAAATTCTTTTAATTTTTTTGTATTGATTGTACTTGCATCCATAATAAAACACCACCTAAATTTTTTAATATAAATAAGAATAAAACTATAAAATTGTTTTAAACTGTGTACTTAAATACTAAGCCTCCTTTCAGTTTGTATTTATATATAATACTAGCAATTTTTGTACCAAAGCATTTTGTACGGAAAATAAAGAAAAATTCAATTAAAGAATGTGCTAAAAAGCTACAAGAAAATTTAAATAATTACTAAAATAACATCTTGTATAGAATTGATTCTTTATGCCACAAGTGCGGTAATTCCCCAGTTAAGCTTGCTCATTAAAAATAACAGAATAATAATAAATAAATTGATTTAATTGTAGTGTCAGGTAATTTGTAGATTATTGGCATTACAATTGTTATAATATATCTAAAAGATTACTCGGAGGAGTCGTATGACTAACAGAAAGAAAATCCAAGTCAGTCTATTGATTAGTTTAGTGATATTATTTGGTTTTATAGCAGTGGCTATTATTAACTACAAATCATATAGTGAAATTATCAGGGATGATATCCTTAATATATCTAAACTTACAGCCACAAATATTTATTCTGATATTAACAATGAAATTACAAAACCAATTTATGTATCGTTGACAATGGCAAATGACAGTTTCTTAAAAAATTGGTTAAAGGAAGAAAAGAATGGAGAAAATACAAATGCATATATAAAGAAATTACAGGATTATTTGCAAGGGATAAAAATGAAATACGATTATGATTCTGTTTTTTTAATATCTGATAAAACTAAAAATTATTATCACTATCAAGGGATTCACAAACAAGTTAGTAAGGAGGACGAACATGACCAGTGGTATTATAATTTTTTAGATGAAAATGAAATATATGAGTTGGATGTTGACAATGATGAAGCAGGTCAGCATCAACTCACTGTTTTTATTAATTGTCGTATTGTAGACGAAAATGGTACGGTGCTGGGTGTTACAGGTGTAGGTTTGGAAATGAATCAGCTACAGTCGTTGCTTCATGCTTTTGAAGACAGTTTTCAATTAGAAGCATTTTTGATTAATAGTGATGGTGTTGTACAGGTGCATAGTGATGAGAGTTTAATCGAAAATTATGATGTGTTTAAGAATAACTCATTAGTAGACAATAAAGATGGTATCATAGGAAACAAATATACATTGGAGACTTATAGTTACGAAGATGATTTTATTGATGGATATCTGATTTCAAGATATATTGACGAATTAGACTGGTACCTTCTTATAAAAAAAGATACTACCGTACTAGTGAAATCTTTTAAAAAACAGCTTATAGGGGATTTAATAATATTTTTAGTTGTGATTGTTTCTCTATTATTTATTGTTTCAAAAATAATTAATAAATATCAGAATAACCTGATGAATATAGCTAAAAGAGATCAATTGACAAACCTTTTAAACAGAAGAGGGTTTAATGATTGTCTTGATTCGATAATCAATACAAATAAAAGAGACGAATCTGTTTATGCTTATGTATTTGATATTGATAATTTCAAAAAGGTAAATGATTTGCAAGGACATTTATTTGGGGATAAAGTAATAAAGTTGATCAGTGATATAGCTGCAAATACACTTAGTGGTAAAGGTGTCGTATGTCGATGGGGAGGAGACGAGTTTGCAGGATTTATTTATGGAGAAAAAAAAGAGACTATTGATAAAGTGGAGTTATTTCTTGAGAAGATTCGTACTGAACCTGAATTTATTGATTTCAATATTACTGTGAGTATAGGTATAACTAACATTCATAAGTTAGATACATCTGAAACACTTATTTATCGAGCAGATCAATGTCTCTACAAAGCAAAGTCTTTAGGAAAAAATACATATATAATTTTATAAAGGTGTTAATGTAGTTGATTTAGTGAATAGATAATAGGAGAGTGTTTTAAAACCACGGGTGGTTATTTTAAATAGTTATGAATGCATAAATTCTATATATAAATGTAAACTAGGCATAAAAATTTCAGTTAACAAATAGTTTATTTGAATAATAAGTAATAAATATAAAAGCAGAGATTTATTTTATATTGATCTCTGTTTTTGATATTGATAAACATATTTGAAAAGGTTTAATATTATTAGCTGATAATCGTATATTATTATTACATTATAATATATTTTTAATTTCAACATTTTCTAATTTTCACATTAATCAAATATTTTTCTTTGTAAATATATATTATAAATATTGATATATATTTATTTAGCTAAAAAGTTTATGTTTTTGAAACCTATCAAACAATTAAACAGCAGAATGTTACGCATAGTACATTGACACGCATAGTAATATGGTGTACAATGTAATTGGTGATTAATATGATTAAAACTATTAGAAGTGATTTAATTAGAGGACACACAGATACAATTATTTTAAGCTTATTAACTGAAAAAGATATGTATGGCTACGAAATATGCAAAACAATATCACACCGAAGTAACAGTTTGTATGAGTTGAAAGAGGCTACACTGTACTCTTCTTTTAGAAGACTTGAGAAGAGTGAACTTATAAAATCATATTGGGGTGATGTGACAAAAGGTGGAAGAAGAAAGTATTATTCTATAACTGAAATGGGGACTCTAGAATTTTTTAAACTTCGTGATGAATGGAAATTTGCCAAATCTATAATTGATATGTTTGTTTTGGAGGGTGAAAATAATGAGTAAAGTAGAACAATATGTAAAATCATGCTTTAAAAAGAACAGTGTAGATGAGGAGCTGGAAAAAGAAATTATATGTAGTCTTAATGAAAGAATTGCAGATTACATTAATAATGGTAAATCTGAAGAGGAAGCATTTCAAAATGCAATTAATGATTTAGGAGATTTGAAAAAAATTGCAGAAGATCAAAACACAATAAGGGTTGAAAAAGAAAAGATTGATTTTAAGTTTTCAGTTTATGCTTATCTAATAGTAGTTACAGAAATGATTATTTTTTATTTTGCATCATATATTCAACTAGGCAATATTACAATTCCTGCAATACGGCTAGATTTAACTATTATTTTTGTTGTGTTTTTCCTTTTTTATCCTATATTTTCATACATTACTTACAAAAATAAAAATTCAGCTAGGGAGATATCATTTAACTATAGATTGCAAATGAAGAATGGAATAATCGGAGCATTTGTAATATCCATTTTTCTTATTACTATCAATATCTTTTATGCCAGAGAAGTACTTTGGAGTTTTTTTCCTACTGTGGGTGCATTTAATTGGCCGTTGGGTATATCCATTTACAATAAATTATATAAGGAAGAATAATAAATAGTGTGGTATAGAATATAAATCATATAATTATTCATAATAAATACATGAATTGAATTTAAGTAGGAGTGGTAGATATGAATAATAATAAAAATAGAATAAAAGATAGAAAAAAAAGTAATCCAGAATTACGAAAGATGGAACCTAAAAATAACGCAGATGTAGGAATTATTAACGGACATAAAATAGGAGTACATGATGGAAAACATGAAAAGAATAAATAAGTCTTTGTAAAATTAAAAAGATGATAAGTGCAGCCTCTGAATATTTGGTATTCTGAGGCTGTTTGTAAAATAGCGTTTTTTTAATATGCTTGTAAGAAATCAAGTGAAATTTCCTACTGTAGTTTGATAAGTTATTATAGCTTTAGCATGTTATAATATAATTCATAAGAATTCATAAATAGAGACTTTTTACTTAGTGAAGACAATTTTTCTATAAAATATTAAATAAATCTCTCGAAGAGAAGTTTATTATATTCTAGGTTTGGAGTTAAGCGAAAGGAAGAGATATAAATAATGTATAATTATAAATTAATTATCCAATATGATGGGGGAAGATATAAAGGTTGGCAGAGACTTGGTAAAGGCGAAAATACTATTCAAGGGAAAATAGAAAATGTATTATCAGAATTGATAGGAGAGAAAATTGAAATTATAGGATGTAGCAGAACAGATGCAGGGGTACATGCCCTGGCTCAAATTGCAAATTTTAAAGTTAATAAAAACCTCGATAAATTGCAGATCATGGATTATTTGAATAGATATTTACCTCAAGATATCAGTGTTAAAAATGTAATGCTAGTTCCTGAAAAATTTCATGCTCGATACAACGCTAAAGATAAAACTTATTTGTATAAGATTTGGAATGAAAAATATACAAATCCTTTTATGAGAAAGTATAGTATGCATGTTGAGGAGAAGTTGGATATTAGAAGAATGAAAAAAGCATGTAGCTATTTTGTTGGTAAACATGATTTTACAGCTTTTTCAAACTCAAAGTCTAAGAAAAAAACCATGGTTCGTGAAATATATACTATTGATGTCGAAGAAAAAACAGGTTTCATACAAATTAGAGTGAGAGGTAATGGATTTCTTTATAATATGGTTAGAAAGATTGTGGGAACGTTGATTGAAGTTGGAGCAGGGAAGGTAGATGCTGATGCTATATCAAAAATTATTAATTCTAAAGAACGAAATAAAGCAGGTTATCTTGCTGATGCTGGGGGTCTTTATTTAGAAAAGATAAATTTTTGATAAAACGCGGATAATTACTTTTATATCTATCATCTTGAGTAAAATATTGATTAGGAGTGATAATCCCTTCTTTTGTATTTAATCAGACAGTTCAAAAAATTCAAACATAAAGCTCGGGATATTTTTGACTTGTAGATAAGTATCATTTTGAACTTGCCATAGTGCAAAATAATCCCGAATGAGTTCTTATATTTAATTTTTATTATGTAGTTTGTAGTGTCAATATAGATAATTCAACTTTTTTAATTAATTCTTCTACTGTTAGATTTGATGGAAATATAGGATCTCCATATGTAACTTCAACTGGAAGTTTTTTCATTTTTTTAAAATTAAATAAATTTGGCAATTTTTTTCCTTTGGGATAAATTTCATATGCTCCTTTTATATATGCAGGAATTATTGGGACATTCGATTCTATGGCAAGAACAGCAGCACCTTTTTTAAATGATCCTAACTTACCGTTATCACTTCTTGTACCTTCTGGATGAATAAGCAGTCCCCATTTTTCTTTAAGTTTATTTTTGCAACAATTCATAGCACTAATATTTGCGTTTCCTCTATTGATAGGTATCATTCCGCATACCTGTGACAAGCGTTTGCTTACAAAAGATTTATTAAATATTTCATTTTTTGCCATACAGCTGAACTTGAAAAATCTTTCTTTTTTAAAATTCACCGATAGCCAAAGATAGTCAAAGTAAGATACATGATTTGAACAAATTATGTATCCGCTATTATCTGGAATAACTTTATCATTTTTGACAGTGACGTTGTAAATAGTACGAACAAGGACGCTAATATGCTTAAACAATGCGTAATCTGCATGTTTTTTTTCTTTTGGATAAATAGAAGAATCATCAGTTTTAATAGTAGTTTCATAAGGAAATTTGATCAAATTAATGATATCAGAAATTGCTATATCTCCACTAAAATGTTCTTCTAGGCGTACACCATAATTATCTTCAATTTGTAAACTTAGGTCCAATATACTTAATGAATCTACACCCAGTTCAGAAAATAATTTTGAGTTTAGAAATATCATAGAACTATCAATTTTCGCCACTTTTCCTATCAAGTTTATTATTTCAGATTCTACATCTTTTAGATCCATTTTGATTTGTGAAGCGTTTTTTTCTGTTTGAATCAAGTTTTTTTCCATTGCAAGTTTTTTAAGTAAATACCTCTTAGGTTTTTGAAGTGATGTTTTTACAATGTCATCAACAAAATGCACTTTTGTAATTTTCATATACTGGGATAGTGATGAGCCTTTTTCCTGTATATCTTTTAATATTTTATCTAGGTTGTATTTAAGTTTGTTATGAACTACAAATGCATGAATTTCGTCATGACTCCCGTTCACTGTAGGAACACCGCATACTACAAATTCATCAATTCCTTTTATTCCTATATATTTTCTTTCAACGTCATCGGGAGTTACTTTTTTACCAGTGGAGAGAACAATGTTTTCTTTGCAACGTCCTACAACTTTATAATTGCCATTTTTATCAAGCACACCTAAATCACCAGTTTTAAACCAACCATCTTCAAATGCATCTGAGGTAGTCTGCTTATCCCTGAAATATCCCTTCATCATATAAGGTGATTTTATTAACAGTTCACCTAAATCATTTAATTTTACTGTTACATCTGGATACGGTTTTCCGCATGAATCTGTAGTAAGATTGCTTCCACGGTTTCCTATTGTGGGGATGTTTGTTTCTGTAGCTCCATAGGTAATGAGCATATTAAAGCCTGTACCGAAGTAAAACTCAGCAGTTTCACTGTCCATAGGAGCACCTGCAGAACAGAGAATTTCGATTTTCCCTCCAAAGCCTTTATGTATACTCTTGAAAATAAGTTTTCCTAGATTTAGACCAAATCTTCTTCGTAAATTTAAACATATAGGGAAAAAAATATGAAACATAGTTTTAGTTTTCTTTTCACTCTCAATTTTTCTCATGATCTGTGTTTTAAAGAGTTGAAAAACCTTAGGTACACAAGGGAAGATAGTTGGTTTATACTCAGTAAATGCTGATATTACTGCATCGCTATTTATTGATTCAATAAAGTGAACATCTGCGGATATGAGCATAGGACCGAGAACTGAGCATATTAACCCATAGATATGACTATTGGGGATAATTGCAAGAAATTTAGTGTCACTAGTTAATTTGTTGCTTTTTGCACACATAAGAGTTGATTTTATCAAAGCTTCGTGAGTATGCATAATACCTGCTGCTGTTCTTGTTGTACCAGAGGAGTAAAGGATAGTGGCTATATTATTATCTCCATCAGTAGTTTTAGGAATAGACAACGCTATCGTACTGGGATAATTATGAAACGATTCACCGTTGTTAAGTAAATTTAAAACAGGCACTTCTTTAGATAAGTTTTTTTCTAGTTTTCCTATTATTTTAGGAGACATAAAAATACAACGCACATCAGATTTATTAAGCAATTGGAGTATTTCATCTTGTGATAAAGTGGAATCTATTAGCACGGCGCTACATTGGATTTTCAGTATTGCTAGGTAGGATATAATCCATTCTGGAGAATTTTCAGCAATTAAAGCTATTCTATCACCACTAAAAATATTTATGCTTAATAATTTATTAGCAAATATCTCAACTTTTTCATCGAGTTGAGCATATGTATATGCTCTCTTTTCGCCATTATCCATAGTAATAGATAGTGCCAGTTTCATTCCATTGTTTTTATTGTTTTCTTTTACGACACTAGAAATATTCATAAAATATCTCTCCCCTTTATTTTTGTGTAGTATTTCATATTAGCACTAATTATAATAGCAAAATATTTTGATCTATTTTTTATAAGTAGTTATTATCTAGTTGTAAATATATATACATTTGATACTTCAAGACTTTTGAAAGAACAGATGAATTAATTTTTAAATAAGGCTTTATATTACATGAAATATGATAATCGTTACATATTTCTAACTATATCATAAGAACAGCTCTATCAGCAATGGATTATATAGAAAACATAGGGGCAATCGTATGAAAAAAACAAATTAAATACTAGGGTACATAATAGATTTAGGCATATTATTAATACTATTACAAACACGCTTATGCCAACACCAACGGAAAGAACTCTAATAGAACCTAAATTTTCGGAACTCGCTACACTCAAACAACCGATAAATTCTTAACGGTTATCTTCTCCTTCTTTTGAATTAAGCGAAGCTAATATCTTGTCTGGCACATAAGAAAGATTTTTAATTCAATAATACAAACTAAGTTGATTTATTGCATTTTATAATGTTTCAATATATTAGTTTATGTGCGGGATTTTGCTATTGTATTAATAATACGCCTATATACTCTAGATAGTACTTTACTTTGAACAAAGTTTTTATTTATATAAAGATTTGTAAAAACCGATAAAAACATAGTACATAGAAAACAAGTTTATCAAAATATTTAATGGTTAAAGTTATTGTTTTTAAAAATAACATTGAAAAGTTAGCTGTTAATAACCCTTCATGCGATTGCTGTGAATATAGTGATGATTTCGTTGTCTGAAGAGAAATATTGTGATATATTATGTCAATGGAAGTAAAGTGAAATAATACGATATATACAAAGAAAGAGTTAAATAGAAATTTATTATAAATTTTAGGTTGCACTTCAAATAATCCATGATTTGATAACAACTGCAATTTAAATATTTATAAAAGTATTGTCATGATTGTATCGCTTAGTATTATTAACTTGTAAAAAAAATATAGAAAAAATTATTTATCATTTTTTGGAGTCACGTCACATTGTTTTAACTTCCAATAATTTTCGGCAATATTTTTAATAATAAAAAATAAATACTAAAATATGCTAAAAAAGTAATAAAAAACTGCTAATTTGAGTCTATTATAAAAATAATGATATACATTAAAATTAGTAATGACGAATGGAGAAAAAAATTATGCTTGATTTACCAAATTGTCCAAAATGTAATTCTCAATACACATATGAGGATGGGAATCTTCTTGTATGCCCAGAATGTGCTTATGAGTGGACTGAAGAATTAAAAACGGAAAAAATTGTAGAAGAAAAAATTTTTAAAGATACGAATGGAAACGTTTTAAATGATGGTGATTTTGTAACTGTAATCAAAGATCTTAAAGTAAAAGGCAGTTCATCAGTGATAAAGATGGGCACAAAAGTTAAAATTATCCGAATAATAGATGGAGATCATGATATTGATTGCAAAATTGATGGAATTGGAGCCATGAAATTAAAATCTGAATTTGTGAAGAGGATATAAAGATTATGTTCTGCGAACATAATCTTATTTTAAGCTAGTAATTATTAAAAAAGTAAATATATATTAATAAAGAGGTGTTGGTAAATGCTAAAAGTTGTTGCTAAAAACTTTGCTCAGAAGGAGAGCATAGACAAAATCATAGAATTATGTAAGGAACTAGTGGAAACTACTAGAAGAGAAATTGGATGTATAAAATATGAAATGTATCAAGATGAAAATGATCCTACAATCTTAACTATAATTGAAGAGTGGGAGAGTAAACACGATTTAGAAAATCACATGGAATCAGAACATTTTACTAGAATTGTTCCAATGATTGAAAAGTTTATGATAAAAAAATCTGAAATAAATATTTATAATAAGTTAATTTAGTATTTATAAAGATTAATGTAAATGCAGTAGGTTGAGTAATATCTAACTGTAATGTGGACTATTATTTAAAAAAGATTGTTGTTTGCAAAGATATTAAATATATTTGAAAGGATGCAATTATGGACGGAACTAAAAGAAAAAATATTAAAATAGGATCTACTGTAATGATTGTACAAAAACAGAATCAACGGAGTGGTGAATTAACCGAAGGGGTAGTTAAGAGAATTCTTACTAAATCAGCAGAGCATCATCATGGTATAAAGGTTATGCTAGAAAATGGAATTGTCGGTAGGGTAAAAGAGATAAAGTCATATAAAAGGACAGAAGAATAGGGCAATAATAATAATTTAAATATATTTTATATTTAGTATCAGATGTTAACTACTGATATATTAAAGAATAATAAATGCCTGAAGTGACATACTATTTTTAAAACGATATGAGAGGTGTTTGTTATGAAAAAGTTATTATATATTACCTGTAACTCAAAGCCTGAAAATTTATCTGCTAGTAAATCTGTGGGCAGAGAATTTATTAATGCGTTTATAAAGAGTCACAATGATTATGAATTAAAGGAATTAAATCTTTATAAAATGTATCTTCCAAAACTTCAATATAAATATTTTAAAGATAGAAATTCAGTAGTCGATTCGGATACTTATAAGGACTTATCTCAGGAAGAGAAAAAAGATGTAGATAGAATAGTTGAACTTGCTAAAGAGTTTAAAGATGCTGATTTTTATGTAATTGCAGTGCCCATGTGGAGTCTTCTATTTCCTGCACCATTAAAAGAATATTTAGATTGTATAATACAAAAAGATATTACAATAAAGATGGATCCAGAAAATATCGGAGGGCTCTTAAATGATAAAGAGAGAACCATGGTGTATATTCAATCCTCTGGAGGAGGAATCCCATGGATTTTAGAAAGAAGAATAAATCATGGAGGAACTTATTTGAAGGATATATTTAAATTTGTTGGAATTAAAGATTTTCATGAAATCCATGTTGATAAAACTGGCTTTACTAGTGAAGAACTAAATGATGCTGTGGAAAAAGGAAAGAATGAAGCTAGAACACTGGGAAATAATGTGTAGAAGAAAGTGATAATTATTCAATAAATAAAATCTTGTATTATGATATAAAACAGCAGCAATATAAATTGCTGTTTTTTTTATATTGAAATAATAATATGTATAAAACATAATACAGGTTAATAACTTCATAATAATGTACAAAATACTCTGTCTATACTTCAATAAAGTGATAAAATAAACTATCGGCCATTGAGGGGCGCGGACAATAATTATTAATAAATATGCATTGTTTATATTAGATTAAGGATAAATTCAGATTATTTTTAATTTAAAGTAAAAATGATTTTAATTATCATCATGTTAAGAATAACACGATAATAGTTACAGAAAGGACATATAAGATGTATCCATTAAAATTTGAAAATTTATATTATGAAAAAATATGGGGAGGAAGAGATTTTGAAATATTTAGAAATAATCTTCCCAAAGGGAATATTGGTGAGAGTTGGGATATAGCATGTCATGATAATGGAATGAGTGTAGTGTCTAATGGAAAATTTAAGGGAAAAACTCTTAGAGAATTGATTAAAGAATATGGTGCTGAATTATTAGGGAATCAATGCAAAAATGAAGAGTTTCCTTTGTTGGTAAAACTTATAAATTCAAAAGATAAACTATCTGTACAAGTGCATCCAGATGATATTTATGCGAAGGAATATGAAAATGAAAATGGAAAGACCGAAGCATGGTATGTAGTTGATGCAAAGCCTGGATCATATCTGATTGTGGGAACTAAAGACTGTGATAAAGATATTTTCGCGAAAGCAATAGAAGAAGGTAAAACAGAAGAATTTTTAAATAAGATTCAGGTTGAAAAAGGAGATTGTTTCTTAATAAACAGTGGACTTGTGCATGCTATATGTGAAGGAGTAGTTATAGCTGAGATTCAACAAAATAGTGATATTACATACAGAATATATGATTATGGCAGACCACGAGAAATTCACGTAAAAAAATCATTAGAAGTAATAAACTTCGACCTGAATGCAATTAATGCTAGAAATAAAAGTTTAGAAGATTATGAGGGATATAGTAAGGTTGAATTATGTAGGAGTGACTATTTTATTATAGAAAAATATGTAGTTATAGATAGGTTAAGTGAAAAAAGTAATGAAGATAAATTTTTTATATTTACTTGTGTAGAAGGAGAAGGAACCATAATTACTTCAAAGGGAAATAAAGAAAGTATATTTAAAGGTGATAGTATATTAATTCCTGCTTCTTTGGGAGAATACACAATTAATGGGGAAATAACTCTGTTGAGAAGTTATATATAAGGTGCATATTAACTATATTTGAATGATTTTAGTACAAAATTACTAAGAAAATCCAAAAAGAGGATAAGTATAATTGATAAATTGTATTTGGAAATGGTAAAATGGTTATATTACAAATTCAATTGATGGAATACTTGTAGTGAAAGAGTAATAGATAATTTCAATACTATTAATGGAGTAATATATAACGAATAAAAAAGTAGAATAATTAGTAAATTATATATGAAAATAATATGTATGGTAGTATGATAGTCTGCTGGGTAAAATGATTACTCAGCTCTTGTTAAATTTAAAGGAGGTAAAATGAGTAAAATAGTTGTATTAGCAGAAAAACCATCCGTAGGAAGAGATATTGCCCGAGTGCTTAATTGTAGAAAAAAAGGAAATGGTTTCTTAGAGGGAAATAAGTATATTGTGACATGGGCGCTTGGTCATTTGGTGACTTTGGCTGACCCAGATGCCTACGATAAAAAGTATGCTTCTTGGAGAATTGAAGATCTTCCTATGCTCCCGAAACCGTTAAAATTGGTTGTGATAAAAAAAACTGGAGGACAATATAAAGCAGTTACACAGCAACTACATAGAAAAGATGTGGGTGAAATTGTTATAGCCACTGATGCCGGTCGAGAAGGTGAATTAGTTGCAAGATGGATTATTTTAAAGTCAGGAGTAAAAAAGCCAATTAAAAGATTATGGATTTCTTCAGTAACAGATAAGGCGATTAAAGAAGGATTTTCTAAGTTGAAAGATGGAAAATTATATGAAAATCTTTTTTCATCAGCTCTAGCAAGGTCAGAAGCGGATTGGTATGTGGGGATAAATGCTACACGTGCTTTGACATGCAAGTTCAACGCTCAGCTTTCTTGTGGAAGAGTTCAAACCCCAACACTAGCTATGATTGCTAAAAGAGAAGAAGAAATTCAAAACTTTAAACCAAAGGAATACTATGGTATTATTGTGGACGCTAAAATTCTAAAACTTACTTGGCATGAAAAAAATAAGAATTCTTCTATGTGTTTTGACCAAAGGAAAATAGAAACAATAGTAAAATCGTTAAAAGGACAAAATGCAAAAATTATCAATGTAGATAAAAAAATGAAAAAAATATTTCCATCTGGGTTGTATGATTTGACAGAACTTCAGAGAGATGCTAACAAAATTTTTGGATTTTCAGCAAAGCAAACTCTAAATATTATGCAGAAATTATATGAAGGACATAAGATACTTACTTATCCAAGGACAGACTCAAGATATTTAACAAATGATATTGTAGGCACCATTAAAGATAGGTTAAATGCATGTGGGATTGGAGAATACTCTGCATTAGCGTCAAAAATTATTAAATCTCCTTTAAAAATAAGAAAATCATTTGTTAACGATAGTCTAGTCTCGGATCATCATGCAATTATTCCTACAGAACAAAGGGTGGTGCTATCAGCACTTTCACATGATGAGAGAAAAGTTTACGATTTAGTTGTTAAAAGATTTTTGGCAGTATTACTACCACCCTTTGAATATGAGCAAACCAATATTATAGCCAAAGTAGGAAGTGAATCATTTCGAGCAAAAGGAAAAGTTATTATAAACTACGGATGGAAGGAAATTTACGATAAGACATACGATGATGAAGATTCGAATGATGAATTGAGAGAGCAAACTCTTCCAGTGATACACAAGGGGGATGAACTCAAGATAAATAGTATTGATATTACTAAGGGAATAACAAGTCCGCCACCTCTATATACTGAAGGCACATTGCTAACAGCTATGGAACATCCTTCTAAAAATATGAATTATGGTATAGGAACAGTTGCTACTAGAGCAGATATTATTGAGAAGTTATCAGGTACATTTTTGATTGAAAAGAAAGGAAAATATCTACAAATTACATCAAAAGGGAAACAGTTACTAGAACTAGTTCCAAAAGATTTGAAATCTGCTGAGCTTACTGCTAAGTGGGAGAAAAAGTTGGAGCAAATTGCAGATGGCACTATTAAGAAGGATGCATTTATTAGTGAAATCAAAAGCTATTCTAAATCTTCAGTGCAAGAAATTAAGAATAGTGAAGAAAAATTTAAACATAATAATATGACTAGGAATAAATGTCCTGAATGTGGTAAATATATGCTTGAAGTTAATGGAAAAAAAGGCAAAATGCTAGTGTGCCAAGATCGAGAATGTGGTTATCGCAAGGGGGTTGCCCGTGTAACAAATGCTAGATGTCCAAATTGTCATAAAAAATTGGAATTACGTGGAGAAGGTGAAAATCAGATATTTGTTTGTAAGTGTGGGTATCGTGAAAAATTATCAGCTTTCAACAAGAGAAAAGATGATTTATCTAATAAAGGAGACTATAAAGACGTACAAAAATTTCTAAAAAAGCAAAAAAAAGAAGAAGAGAATTTTTCGCCTATGGCAGAAGCACTAGCAAAATTAAAGCTAAAATAAAGCATGTGCTTTTATAATACAAATAATTATTGCTGAATTTGGTAATATAAATAAGAACTATAAAAATGAAAAGAAGGTAAAAGATGATATCATTAGGTAAAGTGCAAAAGTTAGAAGTAAAAAGAAAGACCCAAATTGGAGTCTATTTAAATTTAAAAAATAATGATGACGAAGTTGATATTTTATTGCCTAAAAAACAAGTTCCAGCGGAGATTGAAATAGGTGATGAAATAGAGGTATTTATTTATAAGGATTCCGAGGATAGAATAATAGCTACTGTAAGAAAACCAAAGTTGATAATTGGTGAGATAGCTGCTTTAAAAGTGGTGGAAATTACAAATATTGGTGCTTTTTTAGATTGGGGTTTGGAAAAAGATTTGTTTTTGCCATTTAAAGAGCAATTAGGTAAGGTCATAAAAGATGGTACATATTTAGTAGGACTATATGTAGACAATAGTAAAAGATTATGTGCAACTATGAAAATATCTAATTTATTAAGTAGTGAGTCTCCGTATAAAATAAATGACAGAGCCCAAGGAATTATTTATAGTATCAGCCATGAGTTTGGAGCATTTGTAGCAGTAGATAATAAGTATCATGGATTGATTCATAATAAGGAATTGTATGGAAATTATAAAAAAGGTGATAATGTTGAAGTAAGAATAAAAAAAGTGAGACAAGATGGTAAGCTGGAATTGAGCTTAAGAAATAAATCTTATAATGAAATACAGGGAGATGCTCAGAAAATTTTGAATCTTTTGCAAGTAAAAGGCGGTACACTCTTGGTTAATGATAATAGTTCACCGCAACGAATTAAAACAGAGCTAAATATGAGTAAAAGTGCATTTAAAAGAGCTGTGGGAAGACTTTTAAAAAAGGGTTTGATTAGAATTACAGATAAAGGTATTGAGATAAAAGCAAAATAAATATCAGTTTAATTATTGAAAATAACCCTTCTAGATTATATGGGTTTATTAAAAGAATATGGTTAAAATAGATACGTTGAAGGAGTCAATTTAGTGAATAGGCTTCTTTTTTTGTAGTAATTTAATAAGAAAAAAATTAATAAATATATTGACACTACATAACATAAGTTGTATAGTTAATTACATAAGTAGTTAACCAATGAACAAAGGAGGTTGAAACTTTGCTAATAAATTTTAATAATGACAAACCCATCTATCTACAATTATCTGAAGCAATTGAAGATAATATTTTAAAGGGTATCTTCCAAGAAGAAAGTCAAATTATTTCAACTACTGAGATATCGGTTAAATATAAAATTAATCCTGCTACTGCTGGTAAAGGAATAAAATTATTAGTAGATGATGGAATCATCTATAAAAAAAGAGGCGTGGGAATGTTTGTTTCTATAGGGGCAAAGGCAAAGATTTTACAAAAGCGAAAGAAAAATTTTTACCATTCTTTTATATTTTCCCTTGTTGAAGAAGCGTCAAAATTAAATATATCAAATGAAGAAATTATTAGGATGATAGAAAGGAGTGGTAAGAATGAAAAGGATTGATATTAAGGGATTGAACAAAGAATTTGGAGATGTAAAAGCACTTCAAGATATTACAATGACAATACAACCAAATAAAATTTACGGGCTATTAGGAAGAAATGGAGCTGGAAAAACAACCTTATTAAACATATTAACAAATCGAATATTTCCTACATCTGGCGAAGTTACTATTGATGGAAATACTGTGTTTGAAAATGATGAAGTACTTAATAATATATTTTATTTGACTGAAAAAAATTTATACCCTATTGGTGAAAAGATAAAAAATATATTTAAGTGGACACGAAAGTTTTATCCATTATTTGATATTAAATATGCTCATGATTTATCTGAAAAATTTGGATTAGATACTAATAAAAAAGTAAAAGATTTGTCTACAGGTTATAGTTCTATATTTAAAGGGATTGTTGCTCTAGCGTCTAATGCTAAGATTATCTTGCTTGATGAACCCATTCTAGGATTAGATGCATATCATAGAGATATTTTCTACAAAGAGCTGATTGCCAATTATAATGCTAAGCCAAAAACAATTGTAATATCTACCCATTTAATTGGAGAAGTGGCTCAAATATTAGAAGAAGCAATTATTATTAAAGAAGGAAAAATTATAACAAAACAATCGGTGCAGGATTTATTATCTTCTTCATACATAATTTCCGGTGAAATTTCAAAAGTGGATCAATATATTAAAGGAAAAGATCATATTGAAGAAGAACTAATGGGAAGTTTTAAATCTGTTATTGTATTAGAAAAAATAATAAACGAAGAGAAGGAACTAGCACATCAATTAGATTTAGAGTTTTCTAAGATAGAACTTCAAGAATTATTTATTAGTCTAACAAATTAATTGGAGGTAAAAAATGAAATCTATATTAAAAGTAACTGAATATCAACTTCATGAATTTAAAATAACTGTAATGATATTTTATACTATTATGTTTCTATTATCATTAGTTACAGTTCTACAAACAATTAATATAACTAGTGGGATTACAGTAGGAGGTCTTGAAATGTCATCGGCCATATTTATATTTATTGTAGGATTAAATTGTTTTAAACCAAGTTATAAATTTATGATGGCTAATAATGTATCAAGAAAAAGATTCTACAAGGGTACTACTATTGCTCTTCTTATTAGTGCTTTATTTATGTCCTTAATAGATGCAATATTATATAATGTACTTGCTAGAATTATTCCTTATTTTGGTTTGCGTGAACAATTATATAATAACGGCAATTTCTTATCTGACTTAATATGGTATTTTGGAGTTTATTCTTTTCTTGTTTGTTTAGGATGGCTTATTACAATGATATATTATAGATGTAATACTATTATGAAAATAATTATTTCTATTAGTCCAGTATTAATTATTTTTATTATTCAATATATAAATGTAAAAACAGATGGAGTTTTTATTAGGGCTATAATTAATTTCTTTTCTATGTTATTTGGATTTGCATTCAATAACAATTCATTTATTGGATCTGCTAGTTTTTTAGTAGGGACTGTAATTATTTTATTATTTTGCATATTATTTATTCGTAAAGCTCCTATAAAAGAGTGATATTATCAAATAATATAGTAAATTCTTAAAAAATTTTAAGGTGTATTAATATAGTAGCAATTGAGAAGAAAAATACTATTTTGCAAGCTTTAATCACGCATGTTTTTGTATTATAAAATAATAATAATCTATCAATTGTTTAAATTAATATAATTTAACAATTGATAGATTATCAAATGAAGTATTGTTCTTATAGGGTTTTTAATTATTTAGTTGAATGATATTAATCTGATACTTCTAAATTTATTTGCCTGAAAAGTAGAATGATATCTGCATAAAAAAATATGGAATCATTTAAATTTGTTGCAATATTCAAAAACTACGAGGTCTTACTTTTTTCACAGTATAGATTTTTCCTTTTATCTTCGTGTTTTTAAGTGTATTGATCACATGGTCACCTTTACCATTAAATATTTCTACATATGAGCAAGTGTCTTGTACATCAATAATCCCTATATCATCTTTACTTATTCCAATTATATTAACAAGTGCGCCTAAAATATCTCCGGGTCTCATTTTTTTCTTTTTTCCTACATTTATACGAATTTTCATAATTCCTTTATTTAGCTTAGCACTACTATCGATTTTTGGCTTAATATTTGGTTTGTTTTTTTGTTGGGAATAGTTTTTTCCTTTATTTGCTTGTTCTTGGGAAGGTATCTCAACATTGGGTATTTTATAATCTAAATATTCCTCAATTTCATTTAATCTTCTTACTTCCCGTTGAGATACAAGAGTAATTGCTTTGCCATGACTTTGACGTCGTCCGGTTCTTCCAATTCGATGGATATAATTTTCTTTCTCAACTGGAACCTCATAGTTTATAACATGAGTTATATCTTCTACGTGAATACCTCTTGCAGCTACATCGGTAGCTATAAGAAATTGGAATTCTCCTCTTTTAAAACCGTTTATTGTTTGAATTCTTTCCCTTTGTTTCATTCCTCCATGTAATGAACCATAGGAATATCTTTTTTGTTTCATTTTATTTGCTACTTCTTCAACTTTTTCTCTAGTATTACAAAAGAGGATGCAACTCCCGGGCTTTTCAATATAAAATATTTTATTGATAAGATCGAATTTTTCATTTTCTTCAATAGAGTAATAAACTTGTTTAATTTTCTCCATAGCAGGGATTTTTGCTTCAATCTCTACTCTTTTAGGATCAATAATATATTCGTTACATATTTCTTCAATTTTATCTGGCATAGTAGCAGAAAATAACAAAGTCACTCTTTTTTTAGGAAGAAGCTTAATAATAGCTTCAACTTGATCTATAAAACCCATATTTAGCATTTCATCGGCTTCATCAATAACTAAATACTTAATTTCTTCTAATTCTATATTTTTTCTTTGGATATGATCTAGTGTTCGGCCTGGAGTACCTACGATGATATGTACTCTTTGTCTTAAATCTCTTTTTTGCAAATCTATAGGGTGTCTACCAAATACAGCTACACATCTTATTTTTTTAAACCTTCCTATATTGGATATATCTTCTTTTACTTGTATTGCCAATTCTCTAGTTGGGGCTAAAACTAATGCTTGTGGTTTTTTTTGCTCCAATTTCAACTTTTCACAAAGAGGTATGCCAAAAGCCGCGGTTTTACCACTTCCTGTTTGTGATTTAACAATGGTATCTTTGTTTTTTAATATATCGGGAATTACTTGTGTTTGAACCTCAGTGGGAGTAGTATATTCTAGCATTTCAATTGATTTTAATATCTCTTTACTTAATCCAAAAATCTCAAAGTTTGTTTTAGCCATACGGTTTCTACCTCTCAATATATATTCTTTTGATTATATTTTAAATATGAACTCTAAAGTTAGCTATATCACAGTGAAATATAATTATACCTTATTTCTTTAATGTATAACAAATAATTATTATGTTTAAGTTTTTTTACTATTTCACTTTGAATATGTATTGTCAATATGTATAGATATTATAAATTCATTATAGCAAGGTATAGAATTGAACTAACGATTATGTGGTATAATGAGGGTTCAAGCATACATAACAAATATGGGCATTAGATAATGCACGGATAAGATTTTAATCAATGGATTTTTAATTTTTTTATTTATAAAAAAATTTATGATGCTATGATTTTGATTTATCAACCAATTATTTAAAATAAGTTGCAGTAAAACTTTTGAAGATTAGCTAAAGAATTTAAAATAATTTGAAAGTTGTTTTTAACATAGAAGATATAGCCAACTAAATTATTATAGGAGTGTGATATTAGTGAAATTTAAAGTTAGTAATATTGAAAAATGCTTTGGCATGTCACCTAATGGAATTCGTCTCTATGAAAAATATGGAATTATAAAACCAAAGAGAGAAATAAATAGTAATTATAGAGTGTTTGGACGTGAGGAGTCATTTAGTCTTTCGCGTGGAATGCAATATAGAAACTTAGGATTTACTATGAAGGAAACAGCAGACATTTTAACGAGAGATCTTAAAGAACAACTCTTTTCACTTAAAAAACGAAATAGTACTTTAATAGATGAAATTAAATATATGCAATACTTACAAAATTTTCAACAGAGACAAATTCAACGAATTAGCAATATAACAGAAAAATATAACGTATGTGAAATAATCGATGTTTCTGAAATGTATTTTGTAAAATCCTATGAAATAAAAGAGGATAGAATAAATGAGAAGAATATTCCAATTATAAGAAATTGGACTCAAAAATATGTGCCTTTTGCTGCACCTGCTTTTATGTATTTAAAAAAACTATTTGAGAAAAGTCAATATGATATGAATATGATTGTATATGGAGCAGTAATCGAAAAAGAATATGCTGAATTTTTTGATATACCCATAAATGAAAATATTTCTATTTTTCCTTCCGGTACCTGTCTACAGACAATCGTAAAATATTCTGTGTCTGATTACTATGAATTAGAAAATCTTTCTCATGTAGTAGATTATATACGTACAAATGGTTTGAAAATTAGTGGTGATGCTTGTTCAAGATTTATTATAGGAGAAAAAGTAAATAAAAATTATTATAGATATGATATGTTATGGGTCCCCGTACAGTTAAAATGATGTTTAAAAGTATTGACTTGTCACTATGTGATGACTATAAAATTTATTATGATAGTATATTCACAAAAAAGAGTAGGAGTTAATACGTATATTAGTATCCTAGTTTTATATTTCATTAGCGATACTAGTGTAAAAAAATGGAGGGGAACTATGAAAACAAGAAATAACAAAATACCAAGAGTTGTAATTACAATGATTTTTGTGGTTGCACTAATCTTATCTGGGTGTAATGCACAAAGTACAGATATTACTAACACTGATGTGATAGTAGTAGGATCTGGAGCTGCTGGTCTATCTGCCGCAATATCTGCCGCAGAAAGTGGAGTTCAAGTAACTTTGTTGGAAAAGATGCCCGTTGTAGGAGGGAGTTCTAGATTGTGTGATGGTGTTCTATTTGCTGCTGAAAGTCACGTGCAAGAAGAACAGGGTATAGAGGATTCAAAAGAAGCATTATATACTTATTGGATGGAAATTGCAGAAGATAATGCTGAGGAAGACCTAGTTAAAATGGTTGCTGATAAATCTGCTGATGCAGTTCAATGGTTAACAGATATGGGTGTAGTTTGGGGAGAATTAGATGTTAAAGCTGTTGACCAAACTCTAAGAGGTCATAACCCAGAAGGTAAAGGTGCAAAAGTAATTGAAATAATGCTAGCTAAGGCCGAAGAACTTGGAGTAGAAGTTGTTTGTGATACTCCAGCAACTGAATTAATAGTTGACGAAAATGGAGTAGTAACTGGAGTGGAAGCTGAAAATGCAGATGGAGAGACTATCGAGTATTTAGGAAAAGCTGTAATCCTTGCTACTGGAGGATTTACTCAAAATGAAGAATTAATAAAAGAATATGCACCTATGGCAATTGATAGTGTTTCATGGACTAATATTGGGAATACAGGTGATGGCTTGATAATGGCAAGGGATGCAGGAGCAGAAATAATTGCAAAAGATGGTGTGATTGGTGCTAGAGCTGTTGCAAGTGATATTCTTCCTATGAATAATCCTATAGGAATAACTGCGTTTAGTCCTACTTTACTAGTTGATCCAGATGGAAAGAGACTTGCAAATGAAGTAGATTACTATGCAACGATTTTCAATAAAATGGTAGAAACAGGACATAAAGAATTTTATTTAATATTTGATAATAAGAATTATACTGAAACACTTGACGATGCTGTGGACCAAGGATATGCAGTAAAAGCTGATACTTTGGAGGAGCTAGCAACTATTGCAAAAATTGAAGAAGAAGAATTCTTAAAAACTGTTAAAAACTATAATGAAATGGCTGTAGCTGGGGAAGATACTCAGTTTAATAAACCTAGCCAATTAATGACTTCTATTGAAGATGCTACTTTTTACGCAATGAAGCTCAAACTTCTTACTTTAGGATCATTTGGTGGACCTAAGATAAATTTAGATGCTCAAGTTATCAATGGTGAAGGAGAAGTAATTACTGGATTATTTGCAGCAGGAGAAGTTGCGAATGGTCAGTTTTATGGAACAGAATATCCAGGTAGTGGTACAGCAATAACTTATGATATAGTAATGGGTAGAATAGCAGGAGAAGTTGCAGCTAATGCTATTAATGAATAGTACTAATTATTTTATAATTAATATACAGTAAGTTTATAAATAATTGTTTTATTATCTTAATACTTAATTTTACTTGAAGTTTTTTTAATAAAAAACTACTGATACAAATTCCTCTCAAACAAATGGTTTGAGAGGAATTTTGTTTTTTGAGGGGGTTAATAATTACTCACATCTATCGAATTAGAATTAATAATACTGGGCAATTATACTTGCAAGTATTACTCCTATTAATGGAGTAACTATAGGAGATATATCAAATTAGTATCTATTATCATATTAAGAGTATGATAATGTTATATTTATTAAAAAGAATAATTAGATACTTTTTTATTCATAAATAGCAAATATTTTATGGATATTTTCTTGGCAGTACCATATTATTAGGTTATGATTGATATTAATGATTATAAATTTAGAATGTCTAATTATGATTATTATGGAGATGAATAAAGAGAAATTTTCTTTAGTGAAAAGATATTTGTTTTATTTCTATTTAGCGTTTTCTTGTTTTAATAAATAAAGGGAAATAGATTATATGAAAAAAACTAAAACGATAGAATTAAAAATCCTTAGGATGATACTATGGGCATATATTATACTGTGTTTCATAATTGCTGGTTTAAATTATGGTTATGCTAGTAAAGCTACTCCTGAAGTAGCAGCTTTTATTACAAAATTTTGGCACTTTTATGAAAATGGGCTAAAAACTTTGTTCATAATTATATGTAGTATTTTAACGCTTAGGATTACGGGTTCTGAAAAGATAAATACTATGAGAAAAAGAAATCTAACCGGTTTTATTGTGACAGCATTAGTAGTCCACATAGTAGCACCAGTATTATTAAATAATTATGAACTATATTTTTTTACAATGCCCTTGCCTTGGACTACAACTCCCTTGCAGTTGTTGGATTCAGGCAATGCATTTTATATTAGTCGTTTACCAGTATGGGGTGCTACAGGTATAACTGCGGCTTTGATTTTTTATTTATGTGTATGTATTGTTGTGGTAGTCGGGTCGATTCTATTTGGTAGGCGTTGGCAATGTTCTACCTTGTGTTTATTTAACGGATTTGCTTCAGAAGTATTTGCCCTTGCATTTCCTCTAGTTGGGAAAAATAAAAGTATGAAACCCAGAACACTAAAATTATTAAGTTTGATAAGATGGTTGTTTCTTGCCATTTCATTGTTTTTTACTTTCTGTTGGATACTTTTTTTATTAGGGGTACCCATAACGAGTGATATGGAGATGGTTAAAAAGATAGAAGTATATGAATATCTTAGTACAGAACTATTGATGGCTATGTTTTTTTGGGTAGCTTTTATTGGCAGAGGATATTGTTATTACTGCCCTTTAGGAACTGTTTTAGCATTGTTGAGTAAAATAGCTGGTCAAAAAATTATTACAAATAATACTGAATGTATTCAATGCAATATGTGCAATCTAGCTTGCCCTATGACTATAGATATTAAAAAGAGGGCATTAAATGGCATGGAAGTAAAAGATATTCGTTGCGTTAGTTGTGGACATTGCGTAGATGCATGCCCTACAAAGAATCTATCCTATTCAACAAAGTTTTTAGATTGGTATAGAACAACAAATATGCGTAATCATGTTACTGCTAGTGAATTGAATAAAATCAATCACAAAGAAAACAATTGATATAGTTTTTTTACTATTAAAAAACTTGTAATCTTCATATTTATAAATGGACAAATAATAATAGATTAAAAGCTGCTTTTTTTAGGATATACAATCTTTTGATCTGATATTGCAATATCATCATAAAATTTTAGTTTTTTATTGATAACATGTAAGTGATGATTGAATTCCTTGATATGATTTTCTATAATCTCTTTTTGATTAAGAATAATTTGTCGCCTTTCCAGTATGGTATCATCTCCTTGAAGAGTTAATTGGATATATTTTTTAATGTGAGAAATAGACATGCCAGTAGCTCTCATACAACAAATAAGTTGAATCCATTCAAGGTTGTTATCGCTATAGACTCGATTACCTTTGCTGTCGCGATTGATAGAAGGTAGAAGCCCTTCTTTTTCATAGTAGCGTAATGTATGAGAAGATAGATTAAATTTTTTTGATACTTCTTTAATTGTATAATTCATTTTTTCTCCCTTTTAAATAATGTAATAGTATTATATTATCTATTATAAATATTTGATAGTTTAAAGTAAACTCTAACTAATTATAACTTTATTATTTTATTTAGTATTGACTTAGAGTACGCTCTAATGGTTATAATTTTAAGTATAATTATATTCGAATAAGTTAAGGAGGAATAATGGTGTTATACAGAAAGTTTGGAAATACTAATGAACTAGTTTCAATACTGGGATTTGGATGTATGAGATTTCCACTTCTACAGGAAGGAAACCCGGCGCAAATTGATGAAGAACTGGCAACAAAATTAGTTCATCATGCAATTGACCAAGGTGTAAACTATATTGATACTGCTTATCCATATCATGGAACTGGAATGGGTGAAGGAGGTTTCAGTGAACCATTTGTTGCAAAAGTACTAAAAAATGGATATAGAGAAAAAGTTAAATTGGCTACAAAGCTTCCAAGTTGGTTAATTAAATCAAGGGAAGATATGGATAAGTATTTAAATATTCAGTTAGAACGATTAGAAACTGATTCTATAGATTTTTATTTAGTACATGCGCTTAACAGTAAAGTTTGGCCTGGTTTAAAGGAAATGGGTATTGATGATTTTTTAAATGAAGCAATAAAAGATGGCAGAATAAAATATGCAGGTTTCTCATTCCACGATAAATTACCTTTATTCAAAGAAATTGTAGATTATTACAATTGGTCATTTTGTCAAATACAGTACAATTATTTGGATGAAGATTTTCAAGCTGGAAAAGAAGGGCTTGAATATGCAGCGTCAAAAGGTTTAGGTGTTGCAATTATGGAACCCCTCAGAGGAGGAAAACTTGCAAATAATCTTCCTGAAGATGCTCGAAATGCTTTTTATCAAGCAGAGATAAAAAAAACACCAGCAGATTGGGCTTTTAGATGGGTTTATAATCATCCAGAAGTATCGGTGGTATTAAGTGGTATGAATACTATGGAACAAGTTGTAGAGAATATACAAACAGCCTGTGAAGGTAAAGAAGATTCTTTAACTACCCGAGAATTAGAATTAATTGAACAAGTAAAAGGAATTTTTAAAGATAGAATAAAAGTTGATTGTACAGCTTGTGGTTACTGCATGCCGTGTCCAAAAGGAGTAGATATTCCCAATAATTTTGCATTATATAATAATTATCATATGTTTGGAGAGGAACAACGTTATTCAATGATGGCTCCTGAGCAAAAAGCATCAAATTGTGTAGAGTGTGGTCAATGTGAAGAGCACTGTCCTCAAGGTATATTGATACGTGATGAATTGAAAAATGTAAAAGCATTATTTGAATAAAATTAATTCTTAACGGTTCTTATCTCTTTCTTTTGAATTATGCGAAGCTATTGTATTAATAATACGCTTATATACTATAGATAGTATTTTAATTTGTACAACTGTTTATGGGATTGCCACGGGATTAAAACAGAGATTATATGCGATTATCTAAATTCATGATATAATATAAATAAA
>JBMNCR010000100.1:0-6391 GCA_049366695.1 Eubacteriaceae bacterium | reverse complement strand
TCCTGATTGATCAGACTATCCTATAGTTGAATGTTATTTTTCAATTATAGAGCCCCATTAATACATTCTACTTCATTATTGCTCCCATTATTTTTTAATTAAAAATTTTATTATCACTTATTATTTAAGGGAATAATTTTATTTTTGTTTATATATTTTTATAATTTCTAAAATATTTTCATCACAAGTCAGATCATTTAAGTTGCTAAAACTATTATTTAAAATTATTCTTCTCAATAATAAAGTTTTTTTCTTATTTAATGAATTGATCATTTTTTCAAGATACTTTATATCACCATTTTTTTCATGCTCATTTCTGTATATAATATAATGCTCAGGCAAAGAAAGAATTTTTTTAAATTCATTAAAATCTTTTCCAAACGCCTTTTCAAAAAATATTCTCTTTGGTCCTATAACTCCGTGAGTAGCTAATAAAATACATTGCATTCCCCTTAAATATTTTTTATTCCATTTATTGCCTACATATCTACGATTTTTACAGTATTCACCTTTAATCGGAGCAAATTTCATAGGAAAAGACCATATCTTGCTTTGATATCCATTTTTTTCAAATTCTTCATTTAATTCAATATTTATTTTCATTCTTTCATATAAATCATCTGGAGAATCTTTAAAATTAAATAATAAATAATTAGATAATGTTTTAATTCCAAATTCAGCTGCTAATTTCACTTTTTTTATATAAATGTCTTTATATTTAATATCATCAAAGGCAATGCGAACAGGTTTAATAGCAATTTCACTTAAGAGCTTCATTTTCTCGCGTGTGAGCAACCTTGCATCTATTCCTTGGTTAAAATCTACATAGCGAGTTATTTTTCTTCTTTTACCATTTTTCTTAGAAATATATTTTGCTCCTTTTCCAAAACCAGCATTTTTTATTTCCTCAATTATTTCTGGGAATTTTTTTGAAGCTAAAACGTTATTGTCTAATAAAAGTAGATGTCTTTTTTCCCCATATCTTTTCCTGATATCTTCTACCTGCTTCGCAATTGATAAATTATTTGTAAAGGTAGGTTCAATAATTGGCACTGCACAAAATTCACAATTCCTAATACAGCCTCTCGTTGCATACGCGATATATGAATTATTCGTTGGATATAAATAATTTAAATTAGTATTAACTTTTTGATCTACAATTGAATAGTCAGGTGTGAGAAAATCTATTTTATCATCATCCTCGTAACCTAATTTACCTTTTTCATTAAGTAAACCTTTTACTATATTTACATTTATTTCTTTTTTTATTTCACTCTCCATTAGAGTGGCCATAACTCCACCAACAAAAATATCTGAAAGTGAATTTACGCTTTCGCTATAATATTTGATGGTTTTTATAGTTTTATTCCAATAAAAAGTAAATAATGTCGAAATATAAATTCTATCCCATATTCTTTTTTTTAATTCTCTAGAAAATCCTTTATAAAAAAATACATTGTCACCTTTTTCTTTGTGATATGTAGATATCTTCATTAATCCCAATGGAGGGTATTTATTTTTGTAATTCGGCTCTATAAGTAATATTTTTTTCATTTTCTTTTACTTTTTATTTTTTATTTCTAACTTTTTACAAATACTGCGAACTTCTTTATAAAGTTTTTCTAATAAATATCTTTTATTTCCATCAATTTTTATTTCTTCTATCCTTTTCATTGAACAATTTTGTAGAATTTTTATAACTTTTTTAATATTTGAATAAAAACTATCTGCATTTTCCGGATGTCTATCTTTTGCTGTTTCAAAAGCTTCTTTAAACTCAACTTCTTCTTCAAAAAATTCTTTTTTAGCCTTTTTATCTTTCAGTACTTTATGTAAATCTCTAATCTCTTCTGCTCGTTTAAATCTATCTTCTTTTATTGCCTTGATAGTATGTGGAATAATAGTTGATTCTTTATTTGCAAGTTTATTGATATTATTATTTTTTACAAGTTCATAAAAATAACTAAATTTGTCTAACGTATAGACGTTGCTTCCTACCATTAGATCATGAGCTTTAATGTTATCTTTTACAAATTTTTCCGTTTGGGAAATTGAATCTGCTATTTGTTTATATGAATATTTATATTCAATGTGTATTCTTTTTAAATAAGCAGCCTTTTCAAAAGTGTCCCATTTTGCCTTACCTTTAATATGCCAAGTACCAAGAATTGAGAACACAACTTCATTTGAAATATCATTAGGAATTATTCTGGCTCTAATATAAGACCAGTTTAATATTTTATCTTCATCATTAATTTTTTCGGCTTTTTTATACAAATGCCTATAAGCACATAATCTTGAGTTCCCTTCTAGTACAACATTGTTTTGAACTAATATTTCTTCAATAAGTCCGCCATGCCATTCAATATCTTTGTATAAATCTTTTACAGATTCCTTTTGCCATAACTCTTTTTCTATGTCTTCATCTAAAACATCCATATCTCTATATTTTTGTTTAATTATCGCGTTTACTCTTGGGTTTTCTTTCCAATATTTTAGTTTAAAAATATCAATTTCTTCTATTCTAGTCTCAATTTTTTGCCCAAGTACTACAATTACATTTTTATTTTTTTTATCCACTTTAACTGTCTCCTAATATATTTAGTATTTCCTTCTTGGTAAGCAATTTCTTGCTTTTAATATTATCGATATCCCCTTGAATATATTCAGCTAATTCATCCTTTTTATAAATTAATTCGTCAATATATTCATCAATTGTATTCTTTGCAATAATTTTATATATTTTACACTCTTTGTTTTGAGATATCCTATGAATTCTATCTTGTGATTGAAGATAATCCACTAAATTAAAATTTCTATCAAGATATATTGCATTATTTGCAGAGGTAAGAGTTAATCCTTCTCGTGCTGCAGCAGGATTTGCAATTAATATTGGATAATTTTTATCATTCTTAAATCCTTTTACAATTTTATTTCTTTTTTCAATTGGAATATTTCCATATATCATCAAGGAACCATGTTTTTTGTATCGTTTATAAAGAATTCTGATGTTTTCCACAAAGCAGCTCCAGATTATTATTTTTTCTTTTTTCTCTAATATTCTTTTAATAAGCTCATCTAATAATAAAAATTTTGCAGGTATTTCATTATATGCTTTATCAATTAAAAATGGATTACTGGCAATTTGGGCTAATCTTAGTAATTTTTTTAATAACTCGCTTGATCTATCAATTATTTTTTTGCCATCTATATTAACAATTTCAATATAAAGTCTTTCTCTTAATTGTGTATAAATTTTTTTTTGCTGTCCTTTTAAATTAACATATTTATCAATAAAAATTTTTTCAGGCAATTCTAATACATCTTTTTTTAATCTTCTGATTGAATTTGATATGACAAGCTTTCTTAAATTATTTAATTTTTCTTTCTGCTCAATTAATTTGTCTCCTTTTAGGTTAACTGAATATGCTTTTTTAAATTCCCGATAATTATCTCCTAATAAAAAGCCGTTATCTAAAAAATAAAATTGTGACCACAAATCCAAAGGTTTATTGGCAACAGGTGTTCCTGTAATTATAATTCTCTTCTTTGCTAAATCTTTTAACTCTAGCGTAGATTTGGTTGTCTTTGCATTAGGATTTTTTATTTTATGTGATTCATCTAAAACAACAGCTATTTTTCTTATTTTTAAGAACATTTTTAACCGTTCAACTTCCCCAATAACACCTTCATAATTTATAATATAAAAATGTGAATACCCCATAAATCTTATTCCTTTTTCACTAGGATTGCCTCTTAAGATTATGTATTTTAAATAGCTGTGAGTTTCAATTTCATCTTTCCAATTTTCGATTAAATGTTTCTTACATATTACCAATACACCATCTATGATTTTTTGTTTCATATTATTGCATAATGCTTCAATTACAATTTTTGTTTTTCCAAGTCCTTGTTCATCAAAAAGAGCAATGTTTGTTTTATTTGCAATGTATTCAATAGCATCTACTTGATGGGGAAATGGTTTAGTCTTAGGACTATAGTTAAAATTATATTTTCTTTTCATGAGGCAAAAGCTCCTCAGGGATATAAACTATTTCAATTTGTTTTTGATTTATTAATTTCAAATCTATAAGTAATTTTTTTAGATCTTTTCTAGCATTTAATGGAATTCCCATAACTAATTTATTTCCTGAATTTAATTTTACAAGTGTCAGGAAATCAATTATTTGATTTTTTGTTCTTTCAGTAAAAATATCATTTTTTGTTTTTGCTTCACCTATACAGAAAAATATATTTTCTTTTTCCCCAATGATATCTGGTCTGTGATTTATTATTTTTGGTGGAATATTAAACTTATTTTCATCAAGATCTTGATATCTTCCATCTAAATATATAACTTTAAAACCATCTTTTCTCATTTTTCTAGCAATTGCAGATACAATAAAATCATGTTTTTTTGAGGCCATCTTTCTCCTTCTCAATTAATTTAATTACTTTTTGACTCCATTTTGCTAATTCTTTAATCATATTTTCCTTTTCACTATTTTCTTCGTCAATAATTTCATCAAGTTCATGTGCATTTATACTTTTTAGACCTTCAATTACATCTTCTATAGATCTATAAAAAGAAGATGCAATATGTGGTTTTTTAAATGCAAGCATCTGCATAGCAGCATCGAATCCTTTACCAATAAAAGCATTCTTGATATCTTCATCATCAAAAATATCTCGTAACCTTCTAACGTCTTGACCGGTTGGTATTTTTTCTTTATTAGAAACCCAGTCACAGAAATTCTTAATATCAATTCCATTTTTTGTAAATGATTTTTGTAATTTACTATCTTTGATATATTCAACAAAATAGCTAAACTTACTTACTTCATTTGGATCATCTGTATGATCTGGTAAATATTGCTCTTCCATAATCCTATAAGCATCAATATTTTCTTTTATCTGTTTTTCTGTCATTTTTGTTTGTTTTTCAAGCCTATTTATAGACCAGCCATCATCTTGCCATAGTTTGTATAAATATTTCGCTTTCTCATATGCATCCCATTCAGTTGTTCCTCTTAAATGTGATAGTAGTCTTATGAAATTTTTTTGTTCTTCCTTAATTTCATGTGGCAATATATTGCATAAAATTGTTTTCCATCTTTCCTCGTAAGGTTCTTCTTGCTTTAATTTTTGGTAAATTAAAAGTCTTGTATTCCCTTCTATTACTTTATATTCTTTATCTTTGCTTCTTTTCTTTCTTTTGGGTTCTACCCAAATAGGATAAACAATTCCCTTATTATTATGTATAGAATCCATTAATTTTCGAAAAGCCTCTGGTTTCTTGTTTGCTAAAGCAAATATAATTTGGTCTTCTGATAAATTATTATTAACTTGATTATCTTTAAAAAAACTTATTCTTGGATTTAATTCATCTAATTCAATTTTTTCTATTTCAATTTCCATCAATTCTATTTTCGTTTCTTTTCCATCAACTGGTATGATTAAATCGTTCATTTTAACCTCCTTTTAATATTTATTCCATAATAGTACTTTTATTTAACTAATATAATGTTACGGATAATTAAATAAGGTAATGCTATACTTAAGTTGCACTTAAAATCTTAGAAAATGTTGATAAATAACTATATTCAAAGGATAAAAATATGTGCTTATTGCATAATATATTTTTAGTAAACATTTAAGAAAGATTATTCTGTTTCTATTTAATGTAAACAATTAAACTATTAACCTAAAAAGCTTATAAAACAAAAGACATTGTTCTTCAAGAATTATATTTTAATGTTTTTTAGATTATTAAATTAATAAATATTTATTTCAAAGAATAAGTTTAGTGCAATTTTGGTTATGCATTACCTTAAATAACAAATAAGTATAGAATCGCTTTGTTGATTTATAATTCTGACAATATTTTACTAAGTAATTCATATAAAATTTGCATTTAATTCCTATTAAATAACTACAATATATTTTTCTTCCTCCCATTCGCGAAAATAAATGTTGGTAAGCTTGGCAATTAAAAGAATTATATGAGCCTTTAATTCATCTTATTCATTTCTCAACTCAATTATTTTTTTGGATAAGAATTCATTGTTTTAATATCTGTAACAATTAAACTTTAGTTGTCGCATTTATTTTTATTTTTTTAGTATTACTAATTTCAGGCAAAAAAAGAGAGGGTAAAATTTTCTGCGTTTCTTGTTGTGACTTTTGTTGGTCTTTGGTGCTGTGTAAATGCTGTTTTTTGTTTTTTTATTTTTTTCATAATTTTTATTATTTTAGCACTTTAAGGAAGCAAGTTCCAGAGTTTGGGAAAAGTTTTCAGTTATCGGTTTTCGGTTTTCAGACTAATATTAAGAATTCAAGCTTAAATGGATGAGATTGCTTCATCTTGCAAAGCAAGATTCGCAATAACAGA
>JBMNCR010000099.1:0-7985 GCA_049366695.1 Eubacteriaceae bacterium | reverse complement strand
TTCATTCTTATCTATATTATCTTTCTAAACAATAGTATATCTCTATTATTGAATACAAATAAATTTGTTTTCTCTCTTTAATTTTAAATCTTAAAATTTTATATGTTATATTCATTTTATACAATATTTATTGCTGTTTTTTATGCAGTGGAATAAAATTATTAAAAATTATTCTACTGCTTCTATTTTTTTTAGTCAAATTGTAGATTGAGAAAGACATGTCCCTAAAGATTCTACAAATATTCTATTACATACTCTTTCTTAATTGAAGAAACATCTTTTATATTTTTGTATTCAGACCTAATATATCTAATAAACTCTATACTGGTCTGTTTATAAGCATCATAAGTTGAATGACTATGTATACCCATTGTTCTATTGGAACTGTTCTCGCCCATCATTTCTTTGTATTCTTTTTTTGCTTGGTGTCTGCTTTCACCAATACATTTCATTTGTTCCATTCGCAAATGCATTTGATAATCCATTTTTGACATTCTAGCCATAAAAATCACCCCTTAAAACTTTTTAGTATTCTAAAAAGTCTTAAGAGGTGCTATCAAGTAAAGTTATCAATTTTTTTATTATATTTTTATTTACGCATGACAAAAACACTGTAAGTTAAATAAATTTGCTTTCTTTAATGACTAAGCTTAAAGTCAAAACTGTTGTAACATCCCATTTTTAAGTTATTCTTTAAATTCCTCCGTATTGGTATTTCCGCAAAGGTTTATATTCCCCACATAGTGAATAATATAACCCTTTGCTCTCTGCATCCAAATTGGTCATCTCGCACATAAGGCAATTTGTTAGAATGCTTTCAATTCCTTCGTTTAATTAGTTAAATTTTTTGTGATATTGCATTATAAATAATGATTTATGTGTTTGTCAACTTGAATATAAAAGCCATAACGATATAAAGAATTCACTTTGCCATTTTTAACTTCAATACAGTTTCTATTGATCTATAGAAAATCATCAATATATTCTATTGCGTAATAGTAAATCATTTTTGCTCTTATCCTTCCAATATAGGACGCTTGCTGAAGTCCGTCAATACCACAATCAGTAACATCAAAAACATTTTTAACATCTATCTCATGCAATCTATTCCTAAGTTTATAAGATATCGGCAAACATTCTATTGATATACTGGGTTTCTCCTTTTTTTCCTCTTCTATAACACCAACAGTTAAATCATGATCATGAAATGGACACTTTCTCCATGATTCATTAAAAGCTTCACCACAGTCTACACTTTCACATTGACCCTTAGCTAGTATTGGACAACTATTTATGGCATCCCCAATCTGAACTAAGAAACTATCCAAGCTTGCAAACTGAATTTTTCTATCTTTGTTAATTGCATTCTTTATCAAATTAGGTAATTGCTTTAATTGATCTCTAGTAAATACTCCATGATATCTTGCAAACAAAGGATTTAGCAAAAAAACTTTTCCTTTTTTTGATGTACTTCCTCCAAAATCACCAACTTTATAATGATCAATAATTCTGCAGTATTGTAATAAATCAATTGTTCTTGAAAAGTGGTATTCAATTGAGCTATCTATTAAAAAGAATACTGTTGGATGAACACCTCTACTATTCATTCTTCTTAATCGCTCAATAATAACATCTAAAAATCCATTAATTTTATCCATACTAAGTTTATATCGAATAGCTTGTTTATTTAAAAAGTCTATATAAATGGTATTTGCAATCTGATTAACTATATCATTAGTAATACTTGAAATATTGATTTTCCCTTTCTTTTCATCCCAAATATGCTGAATACTATGAAGAAGTATCCTAGGGTTACCATTTGTATATAAAATTAAATCCTGAAGAGCATCATCAAAAATTACTTCACTTAATTCTTTGTTCCCATATACTTCAAGTCTCTTTCCTACAAAATCAAAAAGAGGCTTTTCAAATTGCTTCTTATTTGGTTTATAAAGAATTGGAGCAACTGTTGTAACATTCGCATCATCTGGTATATCAAATTCAGTGCCATAATCCATTAATGTTGGATAAGCACTAATTGTGAATGAGCAATACTTGAAATTTCTAAAACCAAATAGGATATTGAAAAATTCGGCTTGCAAATACTTTAATGTGAAAACTTCATCAAACATGAAATGTATTCTATCTATTCCATATACTTCACATATAGACTCTATAGTATTCTTAAATAACACTGTCTTTTGAAGATCATCCATTGTCACAGATTTCTTAGTAGTTTGCCTTTTTAATTCATTTGAAGATTTAAAATCAAATATTCCATCTAAAACATTTATTCCAGCACTATTCTTGTTTTCAGACTGCTTCAATTGAGTTAATTCTGCAAAACCTACTTGTTTTAATTCATGTAACGCTTTTTTTATCTCTCTTTTTACACCAACTTCAGTCTTAATACCAAAGAAGTTGAAAGGTACATCTTTAGACAACTCAAGATTTTCAATTTTCACCAAAATATTGTCCAATAATGAAATGTAGAAAAAACCTCTGAATATTTCCTTAACAACTTTTAATTCGTCATTGCTTAGTTCAGCTTCATCTTGCATTGTTACATCATTTCTAAACCCAGAAAATGAAATATAACAAGGTAGTATTTTTTTCCCTTCCCCTTTCTTTATTTCACTTTCTAAAACCATCTCACCTGTCTTCATAATCATCGTTTTACCGCTTCCTCTTACACCAGAGAATATATTTTTTTCTCCTGATATTATCGAGGTTATTAGCGAATCATCATAAATTGATTTTGTGCCATTCATTGGTACATAATTTCTTATAAAGTCCTTATCACTTTCTAATCCTTCAGATTGCAAAGGACCTAATAATGTCTTACTTGTAAACTGCATATCGTTTCTCCATTCATACAATATTTGTTTATTAGCGCTAAATTGATTATTTATCTTTATTTTGAATAATACGCACAAGCATAGTCTACGCCATTAATCTAAAAGGAAATCTACTACATATCCCATTTAACTTTTAATTATATTATTTCAAATTCTATCTACTTTCTTACTAGTTTTTAACCATGATGGATATTTGCTTCACAATCTCTGCTCTTCTACCTCCCTTTTTATATGTCATTATCTTAACTCTCCTAAAGTTGCAATTAACTAACATATTACTAAACAAATCCATTTAAATCGCATTCCAACTCTATTCTACTCCCAATTATAACCAATTGCAATCATTTTCATATAAAGAAAAGACCCAATAAGATTTATTTATCTCATTGAATCTTTGCTATTCTAATAAGTACAACACTAAACCACACCTATTGATTCTAATAGCAGTGACCGTTAGTCCACATGTGTCACATACGTATACATATCATCTAATTACTCAAATGACGCTGGAATATATCAACTTGTATTATCAATCTAAATTATATATTCTTTCATTTATTTAATAATCAACTTTTACTCTCTTTTATAATAAAATATTTTATGAACTTATATGCCATAGAAATTGTTTCAACAGAACCTATAACTGCTTTTGTAAATAATTTACATTCTCCTTTACTTGGTGATTTTAAACTTGGTATGTAATCATTTATTTTTCTGTCTTTTTTCTTTGTCACGGGGACTTTCCCATTCCGCAACTTTTTAAATTTTTGTATAGTTCTTACTCCTATAGTTTTTTCATATGCTATAGACTTAGACATAAGCTTTTCATTTTTTTATAATATATTAGTAATTATTCTCTTTAATATACTGTTTGTTTTATATACCTAAAATTAATTTTGCTCATCATAGTATTCTTCAAAATTTTATATAAATATAAACTTTGTTCAAAGCAAAATACTGTATACAGTATCTAGGTGTATTATTAATACAATAACAAGACATTAGCTTCGCTTAATTCAAAAGAAGGAGATGAGAACCGTTAAGAATTTATCGGCTGTTTGAACGTAGTGAGTTCCGAAAATTTAGGTTCTCTTCGAGTTCTTTCCATTGGTATTGGCGTAAGCGTGTTTGGATTGTATTAATAATACGCCTAAATCAATTATGCTATCGAATTCTTGGTTTGTTTTTTTCATGCAATTACCCGGTTCTGCTGTAATTTTATTATTTTTTTATGTAAACCTTGAAAATTTATAATATATATTTTTTTCCTTATACAACTTTTCATCAACTTTATAATTCGACATAAGTATCTAAAATCCTCTTTTATATTATAAAAATTACTAATTTTCATCTGTTTCGTATTCTTATGATGTTAAAATCGGTTTTTCTGATTATGTTATTCTGTTAATCTCAAAAAAATTTTGTTCAAATTAATATGCTTTATAAAGTGTATTTAATATTTATATACAATAGCAAAACACACATTTTTTTAATTTAATCACTTTATTTTCCGAAAATCTAATATTTCTAATTAACAATTCATACTATGACTAATACCAAGTTAAACGATATTATCACGCATTAAAGAGATTTTAGGAATAGTATTGAATACAACAATTTCTCATCAACACTAATGGCATGTTCATAGTTGTTGTGTTTTGATTTTAAAATATAAAAAACTTGAAGGAATACCTTCAAGTTTTTTATATAATTACAACTATTATCTTTTTTGTTTAATCATTAAGGTTTCATGAGCTTTTTTTAGATTTTGGGGTATTTCAATGCCTTGTGGACAATGTTCCATACATACACCGCATTCAATACACTGATCCCCACCTTGTCCACTTGGAGCAACGGTAACTTGATATACGAGTCTATCAACAAAATGACCTTCCATTACGCTAGTACTATTATAAAGTTGGAATACTTGTGGAATATCAACACCATTTGGACATGGCATACAATATTTACATCCGGTACAATTTATGTTATTTTTCTTTTCAAAAGCTTCTCTTATTTTCTTTATCAAATCTAAATCGTTCGGCGACATCGCATTGGGAACAGCGTGATCAAATATTTCTAAGTTCTCCTTTAATTGATCTAATGTATTAGTTCCACTCAAAATTACAGTTGTTTCCGGCATATTATACAACCATCTGAACGCCCATTCAGTAAGCGAACGTTTTTCAGGATAATTCTCCACTAAATCCATGGCTTCCTGTGGGCAATTATTAATAATATGACCACCTCTTAAAGGTTCCATAATTACCACTGGTATGCCCTTTTCTTCAGCATATTTAAGACCTTCCACTCCTGCTTGCTGAAATTCGTCAAGAATATTTAATTGAATTTGTGCCATTTCCCAATCAAATGCATCAATAACTTCTTTAAATAAAGATGATGTTCCATGAAAGGAAAATGCCTTATGTCCGATTTTACCTTTTTCAATCATCTTATCCAAAAAAGTAAATCCATCATATCTTTTGACCTTTTGCCAATTATCAAGACCTAGATTATGAAGAAGATAGATATCAATATGATCTGTCCCAAGACGCAATAACTCTTCATCTAGGAATTTTTCAAAATCTTCATGTTTTGTTATCTGCCATATTGGACTTTTAGTAGCAATGTATGTCTTTTCCCTATAACCATCTTTAAGCGCCTTGCCCAATATTTCTTCACTATTCTTATATACATATGCCGTATCTACATAATTCACACCATGATCTAAAGCATACCTTACCATCTCGATTGCTTCAGCTTCACTTTCTGGATACCTCATGCAACCTAATCCAAATCTCGATACGTTTAAACCTGTTTTCCCAAATTCTACATATTTCATCATTCACATACCTCTCTATTAAATATACATAATTATTGATTATTAATTTAATATTTCTATTATATGACTTAGAGTATACTCTAAGTCAATATCTTTTACAGATTATTTTTTATTTATATTGAGTAAAACTTTATATTTAATAGAATACTGGTATAATGCTTTCGTTCTCTTTATCAATAGCTATATTTTATTATATAGAAAGTATTTTCAACCTGTCGACTTATCTCTATTTCATCATAAACAAAGCTTTAAATGATAGTATAATCAATATTAGTAACGTTCAACTTTATTTAGATATACATTTTGTATAAAATTATCTGTAAAGTTTGGATTTGTAGCAATTTCAACATGGATAGCATTTTCAGCAATTTTTTCACATTCCTCTTTATCTTCCTTTGATAATAAAAATAATTGTGATCCTGTAGCTGCCGCATTACCAATTGAATAAACAGGTACTCCTTTAAAATAAGGAATCATTCCAATGTATTGAGCTTTTTCAATATCAATATAATTTCCAAAGGCGCCTGCCATCAGTATTTCTTCTAATTCTTCACCCTTCAATCCACTTTCAGCAATTAACATATTACAACCTGTATAAATAGCAGCTATAGCTAGCTGAATCTGTCTAATATCCTTTTGAGTCAATAATATGGCTTTCCCATTTTCAGTTTCATTTTCATGAGCTATAACAAATACTTTTGCATTATCTACTGTAATCAAACGTCTAGCTAAGTTAGGCGAATCAACTTCTGATGGTTTTGCAAATACTCCTTTTGTATTTATAAGATTATACCGCAACAAATCGGCAAGTAAATCAATGATACCAGAACCACAAATACCTCTAGGTTTAACTTTACCAATTACCTTATAGTACAAATCTCCATTTAAGATGCTTACTCTTTCAATAGCACCTATTGTTCCTCTCATCCCAAACTCAAGTCCATACCCTTCTAAAGCAGGACCGGAAGCCATGGAAGATACCTTGAAAGTATAGTTTTTCCCAACTGCAACTTCGCCATTTGTACCCAAATCGATAATAAGTCTATATTTATCATCATTTTGTACAGATAGAATTACTGCTGAAGTATCTCCCCCTACATGTCCACCTAACAATGGAAAGAATGTTACCATTCCAAGAGGATTGATTTTTACCCTTGCATCTTTTCCGGTAGTATAGACAATATCATGAGTAGTACTAGAAAAAGGGGCTAACCCAAGATGTGCTGGATTTAAACCGAGAAATAAATGTTGCATGGTACTATTACCACAAAATGTGCCTTGATATATATCATTTTTATCAATATCATGTTTTTTACAAATATCTTCGATTATTTCGTTAATTGTTTCGATGACTAAGTCATTTAATCGTTTCAAACCATTTGTATTGTTAATAGTGTATTCTATCCGACTAATAACGTCACCGCCAATGCTAGTTTGCTTATTCAACATAGAACTAATACCAATTTGTTTGTATGTGTTCATATCATATAAATAGCCTACTACTGAAGTTGAGCCAACATCAAAAGCTAACCCATACAGTTTTGTATCTTTATCTCCTGAAGTTATATTTAATATTGTATTATCATAAAGGATAATATTTATCCCCTCAGGATCATGAAAAGTATTTGAAAGCTTTTTCAATATATCTAAAGTAGGTTTACATAAATTAATTTTCAACACACGTGATAATGTTTCCCAATCATTTTCTCCCAATGGCGTTTTTAACTCTTCCTTTTTTACATGAACTATTCTTAAAGAAGGGTTGTGTTGTATATCTTTAATCATATTACTCGTTAATATCTGAGCTGTTGTCTCTTGCCCCGTGATCATAATTTCCAAACCATCAAATACTTTTGTTTGACAACCAATAACCGTTTCAAGATTTCCATCACGTTTAATATCAACAGCGCATTTACCACACTTACCCTTTCCGCCACAAACTTGATTCAAAGGTTCTCCTACCATTGCACAAGCTTCTGTTATTTTTGCACCATCTTCGATTTCTATATGTTTCCCTAAATTAGGAAACTTTACTGTAATCATATTATTCATATATAACTCCTCCTTTTATACATCCTTAAATTATATATATCTATAAACATATACCCAACATTTCTCTCTATATTTAAAATTAGTAAAATATTTTTACTGTCTTTAATACAATAAATTTTTATCTTATATTTAAATAATAAGCAAACTCAATTAAAAAGGATTATGATGGACTCCTACATAACAGTACTATAAAATAGCAATAGGAAAGAACATAATTTATTTATTAATATTCA
>JBMNCR010000098.1:0-4843 GCA_049366695.1 Eubacteriaceae bacterium | reverse complement strand
GTTCCTAAGTAAAATACCTAAAATTAAACATTGGTATAGATTGCTACTTAAAAAAATGATTGTTAAACCGATATATGTTATAGACTATAAAGTAGGTGATTAATATGAGTGAAAAAATGTTTGAAAACAGTTTATTGAATTCTTTTAGTGAAATCGTTGATTTGTTGCCAATTATCCTTGATGAAAAGGTAAATATCGCATTAACGGACACAGAAGTTTATAAAGTAATGATTACTGTGCCAGAAATGCCTGTGCCATTTAAAGTTGGTGACCCAATCGATGAAGGTACCAAAAAAATAATTATGAAGGGAGAAACAGTTATTCAAGATAGTTATGATACTTTAGAGTTTCCCTTTAGATCATATATGATACCGATTAAAGGTGAAACGGGAAAGCCAGAGGGATTGATTCTTATGGCAAAAGCCCTTCAAAAGAAACAAAAAGCAATGGAGGCTTATAGTGATGTAAAATCATCTTTAGAACAAATTACAATGGCAATTAATGATTTGAATGTAAATATTCAAGAAGTTGTGGATGCAAATGATCAGATATTGTCTACTGTAAAAAATGCTGATGCAAAAACATCAGATACAAATGAAGTTTTGCAATTTATCGAAGGGATATCCTCTCAAACAAATTTACTGGGATTAAATGCTGCCATTGAAGCTTCAAGAGCGGGTGATTTGGGTAGAGGTTTTGATGTTGTCGCAAAGGAAATAAGGAAACTGTCTAGTTCTACAAGTGATTCAGTAAAACGAGTAGCATCTGTACTTAATGATATAAGTGATGCCATTAAAAATGTACATAAACAAGTTGATGATACAAATAGTGTGTTTGAAACGCAAGCATCTACTTTAGAAGAAATCGCTGCATCAACACAAGAATTGAATTCTTCAGTTCAAATCATGCAAACCTTCATGGAGAAGTTGTAGTAAGATAAATGTTTTATTTGAGACAGGTAAAAAGTCTGATAAATTTTAAAATAAGCTAGAATTATGAAAAAACTCAATTAATAATGTATAGTGTTAAGAAAAATGAGATAAAGTATGGATAACACTGGAGTTAAAGAAAAACCCCCTTTATATGGTAAAATGGTAGCACTAATAAACATGACCAATTAGGGGGATTTATGATGTCAAGACTAGAGTAAATATCTACTATATTTTATATTTAACATCAAATAAATCAGTGCTAAGGTATTTTTCTCCTCGATCAGCGAATAGTACAACTATAAAACCTTCTTCCATATTTTTGATGCATTCTAATGCGGCAAGCATTGCAGCGCCACTGCTCATACCTACGAAGATACCTTCTTGTAACACAATAGATCGGCTCATTGCAAAGGCATCTTCTGATTCGATCATGATACTTCGGTCGATCTGTGTAGGATCGTAAATTTCCGGCACGATTGCCTCCTGCATATTTTTTAAACCTTGTATATAATGTCCTTTTATGGGATGTGCTTCAACTATTTGTATATTTGGGTTTTTATCTTTTAATCCCATGCCAACACCCATAATTGTACCTGAAGTACCTAGCGCAGATACAAAATGGGTAACTTTTCCTTGCGTTTCATCCCATATTTCATTTGCTGTTGTATGATAGTGTGCTAGTTTATTATATTCGTTGGAAAATTGATTTGGCATAAAGTATTTATCAGGATAATTTTTTACTAATTCATGTGCTTTTCTAATAGCACCATCTGTACCTTGAGTGGCATCTGTAAGGATGATCCTTGCTCCGAAAGCCTCTATCATTTTTCTACGTTCTACGGATACAGCTTCGCTCATAACAATTTCTACAGCATATCCTTTAACAGCACCAATCATAGCTAAACCTATTCCAGTGTTGCCGGAGGTTGGTTCGATAATGGTTTTATTCTTTGTTAAATTTCCTATTGCTTCTGCTTGTTCAATCATTTTTAGAGCAATTCGATCTTTGATACTACCTGTAGGGTTAAAACCCTCAAGTTTTGCGTATATGGGAATAGAAGGCTTTGGATTAAGTTTATTTATTTTCACCAAAGGAGTTTTACCAATTGTTTCGAGTATATTATTATACATTATTTTATTCCTTCCAAATTATAATATTATTACTATACCATGATCATATACTAAACTGCAATAAAGTGAAAAGTAATATTTTCTGAATTCATGAAGTGCAGTGTGTCTAAGTTGAAAATTGGTATCGTATTGAATTCAAGTATTAACTTGGATAAGGTTAATAAACATTTAACAAATTGTTTATTCCTTTTATAGTATTATGATATAGTATGTCAAATATTTAAGGAAAGTGCTGTAATAAGTCATGAGTATGCTGATGTGTGTTTCAAATTTTTAACAATGATATAATTCTAAATATTACTTTATAGTAATATCTTATACTTATCATAATTTATGGAGTAGTCAATTACAAAATTTTAAAATATGGTACCAACTTGTAATCTAATTGATCTACAATTTTTTTACCTTCTTCAATAATACGATCTATGTCTTTGTCTTTTATATTCAGAATTTTTAATTGTACCTGTAGAGAATGATATGTATACTCTTCATAACTGCATTCTAGTTTTCCGGTATAATAAGAATAAAAAAGTGACAAACCTGAAAACATGCTCGCAATAGACAATATTTTAAATTCATTTGGTTTTCTATTTACTTCTAAGTGGTCATGTCTATCGAGTACCGTATAAAAATTCATATATCCATTAGAAAATTGGCTTTCAAAGCCACTGTTTAAATACTCGAGATAAAAATCTAAAGCTTTTTTGTCGTTGTTGAATAGTTCAAAGATTATAAGTAGTTCAGCCACAGTGCTGTAATATTGGTTGTAACCTGTAAAGGTATTATATATTTTTGCTTCAACTATATTTTTTATATGAATATTATAATTTAGAACAACTTCTTTTGCTAGATTAGACTTTGTTCCAAAGTGATATGTTATTAGACCTTTTGTTATATTACAGTATTTTGCAATTGCTGAAAAAGATGTTTTATCATAACCCTTTTCATAAAATATTTTCGTTGCTATTTCAATTATTTTGTTTCGATTATTATTATCTTCTAAAGTATTCATAAGTAGATACTAACATAAAATAAGCAATATAAAAAGATATTATTTACTAATTGTATATGACTATACTTGTACAATATATATCTTGTTAAATATAAATATTAGTGATATAATTGACTTTGCATACTATACGCGTATAGTAAATGCAAATAATACATGAAATTTTATTAAATAAATAGTACCATAATTTGTTTAACTATAAAGATTCAGGTATTAGAAGTAAATACAAAATATGAAAGGTGAATGATTTATGAAAAAAGGAAAAATTAAAGTTGCCATTTTGGCAATTTCATCTGTTATAATGGCGTCTATGACTGCATCGGCTATATTAGCAGATATCTCTACTTATTATTCAAATGTTGACCAATCTGTGATTCAAATGGTACTTACATTACCCTCTTTACTAGGAATGATATTTGCTTTGGCTTCTGGCCCACTATCTACAAAGATTTCTAAAAAAGGTCTAGTAATTACAGGACTTTTTGCTGCATTGTTTGGTGGTATATTGGCTTCTACTATGGGAGGTAACAGCATATATATTCTTCTTGTAGCAAGCGCATTTATAGGTGTGGGTCAAGGAATAAATAGTACCATGTCAATGGCTTTAATAGCAGATTATTTTCAAGGAGAAGAATGTAGTAGCCTTATGGGACTACAGTCGGCTTTTGTTAATTTTGGTGGTATGGTTATTTTATTGTTCTCTGGAATATTGGCTGGTATTAATTGGATAAACTCTTATTTAATTTATTTAGTTTTTATACCTGTCATACTTATTGTAATGAAAAATTTACCAAAAGAAACGCCTGTTAAGCATGTAAAAAATTCTACACAGGAAAAGGGAAAATTAAACAGTACTGTATATTTTACTTGCTTTATAGTAATGTTTTTTACTCTTTTTATGTTTGTATTCCAAACAAATGTATCTCTATTTATGGTTAATAATCAATTAGGAAATGCTACTCAAAGTGGTTTGGCTAATTCGTTGATGGTAGCAATTGGGGCTTTAACTGGGTTGGCTTATGGACATATTAAAAGAATTCTAAAAGGATTTATTATCCCGGTTGGAATTATAGCTACAGCATTAGGAATGATGCTAGTTTTTGCAGTGGGAAATCTAATTTCTATATTTGTAGCGGCAGCCTGTGCTGGTTTTGGTTTATCTACTTTTATGCCTACTGCTATATTTAATGTTTCATCATCTGTAAAACCATCTGTTAGTGCTATGGCCATTGCTTTAACCACGGGAGTTTCAAATATTGGCATGTTTATTTCTCCTATCGTAATCAATTCAATTGTGAAGGCTTTTAGTATTGAAGATATCAGTATTAGGTTTTTGATTTCTGCTATTGCGTTAATTGTACTAGCTATTATATACGTGTTGGGTGATGCCAGAGTAAGTAAAGCCAGAGAGGCTTAACCTAGGGAGAACTTTTAGAAGTTATTATTTATTACATAATGAAAATGATATTATAATTTGTTATAAAATAGCAATCTTACTAAAAAAAAGTTATTGTAATTACAAAAAAAATGCAAATTTAAGTTGAATTAAATTTCAAAATATTGTACGATTATATTACTTTAATAAAAGTGTATGTTAGATATTTTCAATTTAGTTCATAGAACTTATTTTGAAAAATAAAAAATTATACAAAAGTGGAGGTAAAGATATCATGATAATTATCGGAGAAAAGATTAACGGAGCAATACCATCAGTATCAAAGGCAATTGCAGAAAAAGATGCAGATTACATCCGTAATCTGGCAAAACTGCA
>JBMNCR010000097.1:0-10081 GCA_049366695.1 Eubacteriaceae bacterium | reverse complement strand
TTGCGACGAAGGATCTGTGACCCTAAAGGAATACTATATAGTCTTTTTACCTTGTCATCTAAAAGGGAATTGCTAATTTTAATGGGGGTTTTCATTAACTATATACATAATTCGCCATGTCTATTTGAAAGATTCAAAATCTGATATTTTGTCGCTTTTTCCCGGGAAATATTATATTTATTACTAAAAATAAGTCAATATATTCCAAAACATTAGTTTATCTTATAAGGATTGCACATTTATTACTTCATTTAGTTAGTCTGCTAGATTACAGGGATTCCTATTAGGCTATTACTATTGTCGAACTATTGTTTAACTGTAGATTATATGACAGACAATGACGTTGCACATGTAATTCAGCAAAAGTTGCAATCCAAGGTAAGTAAGATGTTTTCCTGTCCAACTGTCTACTTTGTGATTTTCAACTTTATTTTTACCGATCACCTAATTTCTAAATTCGTATAATACTTTTTAAGAGTAGTAAAAATACCATTAATTTCATTCGAATTGAAAGGAGTTAAATTACCTTCGCCTATAAGTACTTCCTTAGAGTCTTTAAAGTTTTGGAGTACATATTTTTTAGAATCTTTGATATATCCACAAATTTTAATCAAATCTTCTATGTAAGTTAATTCCTTACATATGGTAGTCCTAAACTCGTAGTTGCAATTTCCATTTTTTATTAACTGCACAGATTTCAATATTTTATTTGTATCCACATTTGAATTTGTAATGGTAGAATATTTATCAATAGAACTCTTGATATCCATAGCTATATAATCAATTAAATTATTTTCTAACAAGAAGTTGATTACATTAGGATTACTCCCATTGGTATCTAATTTTACACTAAAGTTCATTTTTTTTAATTCTTTTATAAAGGGAACTAAGTCTTCTTGTAGAGTAGGTTCTCCTCCAGATACACAAACAGCATCTACAAATTTTCTCCTATTAATTAAATCAGTGTAGATTTTTTCTAATGGAATTATTGGAGACGTATTATCTACAAGTGATTTATTATGACAGTAACTACACCGGAAATTGCATCCTCCAGTAAATAAAACAGTGCATAGTTTGTTAGGGAAATCAATAAAAGAAGTTTTCTGTATACCGCATATATTCAATTATATACCTCCAGTTTGTAGTTATTCCATCCAATCATTATTATTGGTAGTGATTGATCCCATAGACATTACTATTTTGATGGCTTCATCTATACCTAGATTCACTAATCTAATATTTCTTGGATCTATATAAAGCAAAAAACCATTTGTCGGGTTGGGAGTAGTGGGAACAAATACAGCAATTTTTTTTTCATCATTTAATGAGATATCTTCATTAGTAATAAATCCTATGCTTTGAGATTGTTCACTTGGAAAATTAACCAATACAACATTTCTGAAACTTGCTCTTTGTTTATTTCCTAGAACATTAACTATATCTTTCATTGTAGCATACAGGGATGAGATAATAGGTATTTTGTTTAAAAAGCTTTCGAATTTACTTATAATTTTTTTTACCAGCTTAAAAGTAGTTAAATAACCTAAAATGATTATTACAAGAAAAAAAATAATACAACAAATTAATGGAGAAGTATTATTTATGTTTAGTATTGAATTTGTAATGAAGTTACTGATAAATGAAAGTAGTAGTTTTACAATATAAAAAGTCATTAAGATGGGTAAGAGAGTTACCAATCCTTTAATAAACATTTGTTTAATGTTACTAGAAATATTTTTCATTATTTCGCATCCTAATTTAATATGTTTTCTTTACATTTAGTATTTGACTTTCTTGGATTATCATTCAGATAAAAAAATGAAGATTATTTTGAGGTTGTTTATTTATCTTTATTTTATTGGATTACATAATAATTTTGAGTTGTTTCGATTTATATGGATAAAGGTTAATAATGGGAATTTATTATTAAATAATAAAAAAATAAGTAAAAATTAACAGCAAAAATACTAAAGGTAATTCAATAGAAAAAAGAATTGACATATGATATAAATGCTGGAAAGTTGTATAAAATTTGTATAGTTTAGTTTATGTGTGATATACTATTTTAGTAAATTCAAAACATATTAGTAGATTAATAATTTTATAGCTATATAGGAATAAACAAAATATATTTAATAGCGTTTATTAATTCTATTGTGTTTTCAACCTATATTCCTAAATAGCTAAATTATTGGATAAGACAAAAGAACAAAGAAGTTGATAAATAGATGATTCTTCCATGTGAAAATTGAATTTCTGTTTATTAATCAGTCCTTCAAACAAATTCTATATTTTATGTAAAAACATAAAATGTTATATTTATATTTGCATAATAAGGGAAAGAATGGTAATGTTAATTATGACAATACATTATATTTTTTGACATTTAATACTTTAAAATTATTTATTTTGTTATATTACACCGGTGTTAATATAAAATAACAATCTAATTTTGAAAGGAGAAATCAATGAAAAAGAAATTTGTAATGGTTGCATCAATCTTATCTATAGCGATTCTATTCATGGGAAGCAATGCCATGGCTTCATTTAACAATAAATATGGTTATGACTTCATCGTGCCAGCTTATAAGGCAAATGTGCGTTCAACAGATTATTATTATAGGGGTACTGGTAATACTCAAAATGCTTGGAAAGTAGCACTTGTGACTTCTAATGAACCAGGAGGTAATACGTGTTCAAATTTTTGGTTAGAGGTTTTTGATGGTAGTAATGTGTCATCAACAAGACTTGTACAAGAAGCAGCAGGGGATTATTATACAGCGGCATATCAAACTGCATCTTATGCATCAGTATGGTTAACATGCGAAAACAACAATAATAATAACAATGTATATGAGAATACTGGATATTGGGATGAAGAAACGTCGCATGACCCAAACTAGTTCTATACATAATTCAATTTTTGTGAATATGTGAAGCTACTATATTACTATATATGCATTCACTGATATATAGTAATATAATTTATTATTATATCCACTTATAAGGAGTACATATGAAAAGCAATCTATTAAGAATTATATACAACAAAAGAAGTATGCTAGTTATCTTATTTTTATTTTTATTAACTATATTTGATTTTAGTATGCATTTAATTGCTGATAAAGTGATGTATACAGAGCTTGGTATTAAATATCATCCAGCCTTTGCATCTTTTTTATCTAACACAACAGAAGGTCATATCTGGCAGAAACTAATGCTCTGGTTTCTACCTATTTATATGCTGTTAATTTGCTCAGATCATTACATAAATGACGTAGCAACAGGGTACAATCACATTTTAATTGGAAAAATTGGTAAACAACGCTATATAAGAAATCTAATGCTCGAAGCTTTTATTTTTCCTATGGTTATTATGTTCATTATTCTTATTATCAATTATATTCTTAATTTATGGTTTTATCATGGGGGTACTGATTTTGCAGGTTTACAAGGTTTTAAAGGCTTTTGGTTTGAATTAAGCTTATATCGTCCAAACCTTACTTATGTTATCTTTGTTATTTGTACTAGCTTATTAACAGGAGTTTGTGGGTTATTATGTTCTTGTTGCTCTCTTATCTTTCCTGATTATAAGTATGCGTATCCACTTTCTTTTATTATTTGGTTTTTTGGGATATCAGTTGATTACAGCATTGCTTTTCTTACTCAGCCCTTTGCTGAATTTGGATTTGATTGGTTGATGCCTATATGGGGAGCTGTCATTGGTATTATTATAATACTTACTGTTAGTGTATATATATATAAGGTGAATACAGATGAGATTTAGGATTAGAAAGATAGGGGTTATTGTTGCTGTTTTGACATTTGTATATGCTTTGTTTTGGTGGCACCTAAATGAAGCTTATCTGGGTCATTCTCTTTCTGATGTATTAGTTTGGATGAATGGAAGTGGTACTGGAGGGTATAGCAGTCTATTAGCTTATGGTACGTATTATTGCTTAATATTTCTAATTTTTTCTAATATAATTGTTTCGGATGAAAATGTTATTGAAATTGCTAGAATGAAGAATCGGTTATCTTTTATAAGGCTACGAAATGTAGAAATAATTATTTCTAGTATCATATTTTCAACTATAATTATAGGGATTAACGTTATTCTTACTTCTATGGTTTTAAGACCGGTATATTTAATAGAAAGAGGATTTTACATAGCTAGTTTATTCCAATACTTTGCTATAATTCTATTCTACTGGTGGGTTGGAGTATTATTTCAATTAATATTTGATATTTTTAATAATAAAGTGATCGCTTTACTTAGTACTTTTTTATTAATCTCTGCTCTATATTTTGTTGGTTTAATATATGTATTAGTCTGGACACCTCTAAAAGACATGATGCTATATGAACAAATTTTAGCAAGTGGGTCTTCTAATATTAATTTATTAATTGTATATGCACGACAACTTATTCTAGTTGTAGTTTTATATAATATGTCAAAAAAGATTTTTATAGAAAAGGATATTTTTGAGAATGAAAAATAACTATCGAATTTTTATTATATTAGTAGTGACAATTTTATATAATGTTAACGTAATATTTAGGTATCAAGAACCTGCTTTATCCTTTATTTTTAAAGGAGCATACGCTGGAATAGATTATATGGGAGAAATGATATGGTTTTTTTTGTTTATATCCGTAAGTTTTTATTTTGTGGGTAATATTGAAGACCGTTTTTATGGATTTGGTATCTATGAAATGGTAAGAGGTGCTAAACGATCTATAATTTTATTAAAATGTTATGCTGTAGCTGGTTTGCAACTATTGTTTATTACTATTGGTCAAATTGCTATTACAATAATTCTAAGTAAAATTGTAAAAGTTGATATTTTCAAAGAGGATTTTTCTACATTTATTTTATACTTTGCAATGTATTTCTTTACGGTTTATACCCTTATTCTTATCCAACTTTTTCTTGAATTATATGTAAAACCCCAAATTGCAATGCTTGCTCTGAATATTTATGTGGTTTTCTCTATATCTTTAGCAGGTGTTCTTTATAAATATAAAGAACTAAATAGTGTATTATATGGTTTAATCCCTAATTTTGCTATGTCACTAAGAACAAGTGTTATTAACAAGGATATATTCGCCATAAATTATAAAATAGCGGCTGTATTTTTAGGATTTATATTACTATGTATTGTTATAAGTTCTATAAAAAGAATCCAAAGAAAAGACATATATTAAATAAGGAGGCATAAACATGTCAGTAGTTAAAATTCAAAACTATACAAAGAAGATTAAACAGAATGATATTTTAAAAAACATAAATTTTACCTTTGATAATGGGAAAATATATGGTTTGTGGGGTCGAAATGGTTCAGGAAAGACCATGCTATTAAGAGCAATATCTGGTTTAATTTATCCAACTAGTGGCAGTATTATCATTGATGATAATGTTTTACATAAAGATATTTCTTTTCCCCCAAACTTAGGCTTACTCATTGAAAATACTACATTACTTCGTCAATATGATGCGTTTACTAATTTAAAGATACTATCAAAGATTAACAACAAAGTTGCAGATAAAGATATTATTGACAGTATTAATCTAGTAGGTTTAGATGCAGAAGATCGTAAAAAAGTAGGCAAATTTTCTTTAGGGATGAAACAGCGTTTAAGCATTGCCCAAGCTATTTTTGAAAAACCAGAATTGCTTTTGCTGGATGAACCTACTAATGCTATTGATGAAAAAGGGATTGTATTAATTAGAGATATTTTGCAAAAACAAAAAGATAGAGGAGCTACAATAATAATTGCTAGCCATAATAAAGAAGATTTGGATGTGCTTGCTGATGTAAAACTGAAAATGAATAAGGGGGAACTTTGTTATGAGTAAAATGAAAATTTTTTTATTCTTTGCACTAATTATACTTTTCGGATCAGCAATTATAATTCCTCACTATTTAAATACTAAAAATAATCGAAATGTAGAGGACAATAACGCTAAAGGTGTTATCTTAGAAGAAGGAAAATATATTGTTGGAAAAGACATCAAACCTGGTGTGTATGACATTATTTGTATTTCAAATAAAGGAGAATATTGGACATCAAAGTTTGATGAGGGTGAAAGATTAGTTGGCAAGCAATTATTTAAAAATAATGAATTTGACATTATTAAAGGTGATTTTAAACTGGTGCCTACTTCTTTTCAACCATTAAAGATTAACGAAAACGGAAATTACGAACTTATTTTCTCTGGAATGTATACCATCGGAAAAGAACTACCAGAGGGTAAGTATAAAATTTCTATAAAAAATAAAAGTATAATGAGTTCAGTTAGGGCAGAGCTTCTTAGTGAAAAATATTCTGATGGAATAAGTCTATTAAGTACAGATACTAAACAAGAAGAATTTATATTTAGTTGTGAAAAAGGACAAATTATTAGTGTTCCATCTAAAGTAAATATTCTTAAGGAAGAAGATTCAAATATAATAATTGTACTAGAACCTCAAAAATAATAAAATAATTATGATGGGGAAATCAATTCTTGATCTCGAAGGCAGATATGAATTCATCCTTAATGTTTTTATAATAGGGTTAAATCTCTCAGCAAAGGTGATTCGCATTATATATAGTTATTTACTATGGTCAGAAAATTCACGGGCTTTTTTAGTAAAAAAGTCTGTGAATTTTTATAGTGTACTATTTATTTGATACTTGTTCTTCTAAAGGCTTTAGTAATGATTCTTGAGTTGCTATATCTATTGTGCCGTTTGTTTCTAAACTATTATTTCCTTGATATTTTTTTACTGCATTTGTGGTTTTATTACCATATTGTCCGTCAGCTTCTCCAGATAAGTAGTTTAATGAAATTAAGATATTTTGAAACTCTTTAATTTGTTTTCCTTCTTTACCAGAAGTGTAAATTATCTCATCTAATAATAATGAGTTTTGGGTAGGTATATCTAGAATTCCATTTACAGTAAGTGAGTTTTCTTGTTGATAATTTTCAATAGAATCTTCAGTTACGTTACCAAATAATCCTTCAGGATATACTTGCAAATAATCTTGATAGTATAATATTAATTGAAATTCTAATATTTCATCTCCGTTTTTTCCATTTTTGTATTCAATTTCTTCTTTTGTTAACATTTCCATAGTTGGGAAATCAAGTTTGCCTGTTACTTCCAAAAGCTTGTCTTCTTGATAATTTTCTACGGCTAGTTTCATATTATCTCTAAAATTACCATCAGGAGTAGTATTTATATAATCTAGATAATATAATAGTTTTTGATATTTATATACTTCTTCGCCAGAATCTCCGAGATCATATTCAATGCTAGAAATATTGGTATCATTAGGGGTTTCAGTAGTCGAATTATCACTTTCAGATTCAGTATCATTATTATTTGGTTCAGATGAATAATAGAAAACTTCATGCATCTTAGAACTATTTATACTCAAATCTGTAATGTTTTCGTTCATTACTTGATTAAATACAAAAGACGATGTTAAAGACAAAATGAAAATAAAAATTAAGAAATACAAAATTAGGCTTTTAAACAATTTCATTTATTGTGTCTCCTTTTATTTGATTATATTTATTTTATCAACATTATTTTATTTTATCAACAGCTAATTTTTTTGGAACTTAAATGCTAAATCAGCATATGAATATAATAGATAAGGGGAGGGGTTTTTTATGCCTAATCAGATTCCAGTTGTCAATTACATAATTAATATAATCGAAGATACATATTATTGGATAAATAATTCAAAAGAACATATCATCATTATTAATGAATTTGTTAATGAAGGAATAATTAAAGTAGATGACGAAGTAGTGTCTAATTTAAACTTAATTTATGATTCATATGAACAATTCATTATTAGATTAGATAATTTAAAAGAGTATGCAGTAAATGGTCAAAAACAATTTAAATTTTTTATGAATTTATGTTTTAATACTCTAAAAGTACTACAAAGTATTAGTAACAATGATATCTCATTTATTGGTTTGCTTTCTGATTTAGATAAAATACATAATAAAAGTTTATACTTACTTATTGTTAGTCATATTACTATAGAACAACGTTATTCTCTAGAAATTCTATCAGCAAATATAAACCGTATCACTGGGCTAGGATTTGTTAATCTATAAGCAACAATGAATTTTTAGGATTAAAAGAATTCTAAAAATGATATTTTCAAGAAAAAGCAAAAAAGATTTTGTTAACAATACTATCTACTGAATACTATTGGTTTATTATTATAATACTTTATTGTGCTTGACTCTTGCATGATAATTTATCATATCGTCTATAAAGAAGATTATTGATGTTTATGATACTAATAATGAACTACACTTGTTTTGCCTTTTTCATCTTTGTAGAAGATAAGAAGCACTTCTTCATTTCTTAAGTATTCAAAGCTAGTGATATTAAAATCAAATAATTCCATATATATTTGTTTATAGATGTTTTTCGCTGGTGTTTTTTCGTATTGAGGTAAATATTTTTTGATAAATAAATGGTCTTTTAATAATTCAAATACTTTTTCTTTTTTTAAAGCATTACTATTTAAAAAACTAGGTAAAGGCCATTTATTAAATAACAAATAATCATATTTGATAAAGTTATTAATTATTTTTATGTCAACAGATTTACTATATAAAAAATCTATCAGGATTTTGTAGATTTTATCTTTATTATGCGAAGTTTTATATAAATCATTTTTTATCCAAAAATTAGAGAATTCATCGTAAAATTCGTATGGAGCTTTGTAATAAGTAGCAAGTATATAACGTATAGTGTTTTGAAATCCTCCGGAATTGTAGTATTTATCTATTAGATATTCAATTTTTTTTAGATGAAGTAATTCGTTATAGTCAATAAAGTCATTAGAGAATATTTCATATGGAGGAAATTGATTAAACCTATATGAAAACTTGCTTTTTTCTTTTTCGATTGGAGATCCCTTAAGCAGTTTTAAAAAACCTAATTGCAACATATGAGAGTCCATATTATATACTCTATTAAAAGATTTTTTAAAAGAATTATAATCTTCAAAAGGTAAGCCTGCTATTAAATCTAAATGTATGTGAATACTTTTATTTAATTTAGATAGATTACTTTCTATTTTGTCAATATTAGTAGTTCTGTTTATACTACATAGAGTCTTTTTATTTACTGATTGAACACCAATTTCTAATTGGAATAGTCCTGTAGGAGCATTATTAAGCATTTTGATAATCTCATCATCCAATAGATCTCCAGCAATCTCAAAGTGAAAATTTGTTATATTATTATTATTGCGAATAATAAAATCAACTATTTCTTTTGCCCTTTTAATATTGGAATTAAAAGTTCTATCAACAAATTTAACTTGTTTAACTTTGTTTTGGAGAAGTATTGATAAATCTTCTTTTATTCTTTTTAGGGAAAAATTTCTTACTTTTCTATCTATAGAAGATAAACAGTAACTGCATTTGAACGGACATCCTCTACTACCTTCATAATATAGAATTTGGTTTTTGTATGATGACATATCATCATATATGTAAGGAAACACTAAGTTGTCTAAATTATCTAAAGGTCTTCTATCTTTGTTATTTACAATATTGTTATTATCATCTTTAAAAACAATTCCATCTAAATCAATATAATGTGTGTTGCTGTAAATTTTTTTAATTAGTTCATAAAAAGTTATTTCCCCTTCTCCTTTTACAATAATATCTGCATTAGTATTATTTAGAATTTCATTTGCATTAAATGTTGCTTCTGGACCACCAAGTATGATAAGACAGTTTGGTAGTACAGCTTTTAAATTATTAACAACCTTTAATGTTTCTTCAATATTCCAAATATAACAAGAAAATGCGTATATATCGCCATTATATGTATATAAATCTCCTAAGATAGAATCGAGAGTATCATTAATTGTATACTCGGTTAACTGGACATGAACTTTTTCAATCGATAAATTAGCCTTAAGATACCTTAAGGCTAAATTTGTATGAATAAATTTAGAATTTAAACTAGTTAATACTATTTTCATAATGAGTCATCCTCGTATAATAAGTTTGTAGCTAATAATTGTAGCTATAAATTTATTTATT